>DASULA010000443.1:0-7935 GCA_036278435.1 Mycobacteriales bacterium
ACGCCCGTACCGGCCCCGGCTGGTACCGGCGCGTGCGGTGGGTTGGATGGCCCGGTGGGCTTGACGCGTCGAGTGCCGCACACGTCACACCAGGTGGGATGCCCGGATGTCTCGGATTCGGTTACGTTGCGGTGGTGAGCATGTTCCTGGGCTTCCGCACCCCGTTCGGCGGCTGGCACCGCCATCTGGTCGGTAACGGGATGGCCCGGATCGGGATGGCCCGGATCGGGCCGACCCAACTCGTCGCGCCGGTGCTCATCCCGCCGCGGGCGGCGGCGCGACCCGGCCAGTGTCTCAGGGAGGCCTGTTCGCGATGACCCAGGACCCGACGGCGACCCCGACCGAACCGCCTGACCTGTCCGAACCGCCTGACCTGTCCGAACTGCCTGAGCTGTCTGAACTGCCTGAGCTGCCCGAGCCGGTGGACGACGGTGCCGCCGACCACCTGCCCGGTATGCGGGTACCGCCGGTGACGCTCCCGGCCACCGACGGTCGCACCATCCGGGTGGACTCCCCGCCCGGTGGCGCCGACCGGCTGGTGCTGTACTGCTACCCGCGCACCGGGCGGCCGGGTGAGGCGCCACTCACCGCGGACTGGGACTCCATTCCCGGGGCCCGAGGCTGCACCCCCGAGTCATGCGGGTTCCGCGACCACGCCGCCGAACTGCGCGCGGCCGGGGCGGCCGTGCTCGGCCTGTCCACCCAGGACACCGACTACCAGCGGGAGATGGTCGATCGGCTGCGGCTGCCGTTCCCGGTGCTCAGCGACGCCGGTCTGGAGCTGACCACGGCGATGCGGCTGCCCACCTTCGAGGCGGCCGGGCAGGTGCTGTTGCGGCGGATCACCCTGGTGCTGGCCGCTGGCCTGGTCGAGCACGTGTTCTACCCGGTCTTCCCGCCGGACACCCACGCCGCGCGCGTGCTCGGCTGGCTCCGGGCGCACCCGGTCGGTCCCGACCCGGCCCGGCCGGACCGGCTCAGTTGACGACCCAGCCGGTCGCCGCGCCGACCAGGATGGCGCTGTCCGCGTGGTCCGCGCTGGGCGTCGTCTACGTCTTGTGGGGATCGACGTACCTGGCGATCCGCTACACCATCGCCAGCATGCCGCCGATGCTCAGCGCGGCGGCCCGGTTCTCACTCGCCGGCCTGATCGCCCTGGCCGCGGTGCGGCTGGTACGCGGCCGGGCGGCGATGCGGGCCAGCCGCACCGAACTGGGCACCGCGGCGGCGTCCGGGCTGCTGCTGCTGGTCGGCGGCAACGGCCTGGTGGTGTTCGGTGAGCAACGCGTCGCCTCCGGGCTGGCCGCGCTGCTCGTGGCGTGCGTGCCGCTGTGGGTGGTGGTGCTGCGCGTCCTGCTGCGGGACCGACCGGCCGGGGTGACCCTGGCCGGCGTGCTGGTCGGCTTGGTCGGGGTCGGCACACTGCTGCTGCCCGGCGGCGGTCGCGGAGCCGGTGACGTTGGATATGCGGCGCTGCTGGTACTGGCCGGGCTGTCCTGGTCGGCGGGGTCCCTGCTGACCACCCGGCGGCCGGTGCCGGGCGATCCGTTCCTGCTCACCGCGGTGCAGATGCTCGTCGCCGGGGTGGGCCTGCTGGTGCTGGCGGTGGCCCGCGGCGAGCTCCGCGGGTTCTCCCTCGGCCAGGTCACCGACAAGTCCTGGCTGGCCCTGGGCTACCTGGTGGTGTTCGGCTCGCTGATCGGCTTCACCGCCTACGTGTGGGTACTCGGCCGAGCACCGGTGTCGGTGGTGTCCACCTACGCCTACGTCAACCCGGCCGTGGCGGTGCTGCTGGGCGTGCTGGTGGCCGGAGAGCGGCTGACCGGCGGCGAACTGGTCGGCGGGCTGGTCATCCTGGTCGCGGTGGCGCTGGTGGTCTCCGCCGAGGGCACGCGGTCGCGCCGCGCCCGCGAAGGCCGCGGTGATCCGCCCGAGGGTGTGCTGGGCGCGCCCCGGGACCTCGGCCGGCTCGGACCCGGCGTGGCCGACGGCTGAACCGGCACCGCCGGCCGCCCGGACGGTGCCGTGCGGTGCCCCGGGGAAGCTGTCGGTGTCCTCTGGCACGATCGATGGCCGTGACCACGCCGACGACACTGTCCGCCGCCACCGCCCGGCGCATCGCGCTGGCCGCGCAGGGGTTCGCCGACCCGCCGCCGGCCGGGCGGGCCGATGCCCGGCACATCCGCCGGGTGCTCGGCCGGGTCGGGCTGCTCCAGATCGACTCGGTGAACGTGCTCTGCCGGTCGCACTACCTGCCGGTGTTCGCCCGGCTCGGCGACTATCCCCGGCAGACCCTGGACCGACTGTCGTGGGGCGGCCGGCGGCGGGAGCTGTTCGAGTACTGGGCGCACGAGGCGTCGCTGGTCCCGATCCGGCTGCAACCGCAGCTTCGCTGGCGGATGGCCAGGGCCGCCGAGACGGCGTGGGGATCGATGACCCGCCTCGCCCGGGAGCGCCCCGGATTCGTTGAGGACGTCTACACGTTGGTGGCCGAGCGCGGGCCGATCGGCGCCAGTGCGATCGAGGTGGAACGGCCCCGGCCGGGCACCATGTGGAACTGGCACGACGGCAAGATCGCGCTGGAGTGGCTGTTCTACTGCGGCCGGGTGTCCGCGGCCGGCCGGCGCAACTTCGAGCGGCTCTACGACCTGACCGAACGGGTCATCCCGGCCGACATCCTGGCCACCCCTACCCCGGACCGGGCCGATGCGGTGCGGGACCTGGTCCGGGTGGCCGCCCACGGCTACGGCGTGGCCACCGAACGCGACCTGCGCGACTACTTCCGGCTCGGCGTCGCCGACACCCGCCGCGCCGTGGCCGAACTGGTCGAGGCCGGGGAACTGGAACCGGTGACCGTCACCGGCTGGCGGCACACCGGATACCTGCGCGTCGGTTCCCGGGTGCCGCGCCGGGTACGCGCCAGGGCGCTGCTCTCCCCGTTCGACTCGCTGATCTGGGAGCGGACCCGGGCCGAGCGGCTGTTCGACTTCCGCTACCGGATCGAGATCTACACCCCGGCCGCCAGGCGGGTGTACGGGTACTACGTGCTGCCGTTCCTGCTCGGGGAGCGGATGGTGGCCCGGGTCGACCTGAAGTCCGACCGCAAGGAGGGGGCGTTGCGGGTGCGGGCCGCCCATTGGGAGGACGGCGCCGACCCGGCCGAGATCGCCGCCGAACTGGCCGCCGAGCTGGTCCGGATGGCCGGCTGGCTCGGGCTGTCCGCGGTCAGGGTGGAGGAGCGGGGCGACCTGGCGCCGTGGCTGGCGGTCGCGGTTCGGTCCTGACCGGGGACGCCGGTCCGGCCGGTGCGGGCCGACGGCCAACGGCCAACCGGGCCGTGCCCGGCCGGTCCTGCCCGGGAATCCGGGGTTCAGAACTCGGCCGGAACGCGGCCCGGTGGCGTTGGTGGGTTCGGTGCGGTCAGGCGGTGCGGGTTGGATGGTGCGGTCAGAGCACGGCGTCGCGGGTCAGCCGGGCCCGCCGGGTTGCCTGCGCGGCTCGGCGCTCCCAGCGTTTGGCCGCGGCCAGCCGGCGCACCCGGCGTTCCCGCGCGGCGGTCTCCCGCATCTCGCGCATCCGCTGGCAGGTCAGTTCGTTCATGGTTGACGGAAACATCGGCTCTCCCCGAGTGGGTTGGGTCTGTTCGGCAGGTGGGCTGTTCTCCGACGCGTTGTCCGGAGTGGGTCAGGCTCCCCGGGTGGCCTCCGCGCGGCCGATCCGGATGTCGCCGCTGAGGGTGCGGGCTCGGATGTCCACCACCTCGCCGCTCTGCGGAGGGCTGTCCGGCTCGTCCTCCACCGGCAGTTCGTTGCGCACCGAGCCACTCAGCGAACCGACCTCCAGGTGGGCCAGGGCGCCCTGGGCCAACCCGATCCGGACGTTGCCCGACGCGGTCATGACCGCCAGTTCGCCCCGGGCCACGCGGCCGACGTGCAGGTTGCCCGAGGCGGTCTTGAGGTTCGCCGACCCGCCCAGGTCCCGCACGCTCAGGTCGCCGCTGGCCGACTCGGCGTGCAGCGCGCCGGCGCGGCCGACCCGCAGGTCGCCCGACACGGTGCGCGACCGCACGTCCCCGGTGACCGCGCCCAGGGTGATGCCGCCGGAGGCGGTGCGTACCTCGGCCTCGCCGTCGATGTCCTCGGCGGTCACCTCACCGGAGGCGGTGGTGGCGTCGAGCGAGTCGATCCGGCCGCTGACGGTGACGTCCGCGGTGGCGGTCTTCACCCGCACCGACGAGCCTGCGGGTGCGGTGACCGACACGCTGATCGGGTGGCCGCGGCCCATCTGGCGCTGCTGGCAGGCGATCCGCAGCCGGCCGTTGGCGAACTCCACGTCGGCGTTGTCGACCGCGTCCCGGGTGCCGCCGTTGCCGCGCATCGGAATGAGATCGACCCGGGTCTCACCCCGGCCGGTGGCGTTCACCCGTATTTCACCGACCAGGTTCTGGATGTCCAGCTCGATCGGCTCGGGCGTCTGGAAGGTATGGCTTCGAGGGGTGCTCATCGGAATCCTCGCTCGGGTGTCAGCCGCGGACGTAGCCGGTGAAGGTCCGGCGACCGCGAGATTGGCGGGTGGACTGGCCCAGTTCGCGGGAGATCGCCCGCACCAGCCAGGCGTTCACCGACACTCCCTCGGCCGCCGCGGCCCGCTCGACGCGCGACTTGACGGTCTCGGGCAGGCGCAGAGTGACCCGGGAGAGGGTCTCGTCGGTGTCGACCGGCGGTGGCGCCTCGGCCGCGGGCCCGCTCTCGCTGACCACGACCTCGGGCTCCTGGCCGCGCAGGCGCACCTCCACGGTGATGTCGGAGACCGCCTCGTTGACCTCCGCCACCGCGGCGGCGAGCGCTTCCAGCAGGGCCAACCGCACGGACGGCTCGACCGCCGAGGCGAGCAGGTCAGCCGCCCGGCGGGTCTCGTCGGTGCCGGCGGCGGCCGCCGCGGCAAGCCCTCTGCGCAGGGCCTCGACATACGGTGACAAGTTCATGACGTCATCATGACGCCAGAGTTGACGCCATGTCAAGCTGTCTTCGACGTCGAACTGACAATCAACGGCGTCATCGTGCGTGCACTCTGATGTCATGGCGGGGTTGTCGGCGAGGTCCTCTAAAGTCAGCACGGATCCCGCCACGACGTCGCGACGAAGGGATGTGCCGTGCCCGAGATCGCCGCTCCGACGGTCCGCGTCATCGCCTACACCCACTTCGAGTCACCCGCCGACGTGGACTGGCGGACCGACGCGGACGGCGGCGAGGCGTTGTGCGAGTTCGCCGGGCGAGCCTGTTACCAGTCGTGGCGTAAGCCGAACCCGGCCACCGCCACCAACGCCGGCTACCTGCGGCACATCCTGGAGGTCGGCCACCTGTCCGTGCTGGAGCACGGCAGCGTGACCATGTACCTGACCGGGGTGTCGCGGTCGCTGACCCACGAGCTGATCCGGCACCGGCACTTCTCCTACAGTCAGTTGTCCCAGCGCTACGTGCCCGAGCGGGACGCCGCCGTGGTGGAACCGGACGTGATCGCCTCGGACCCGGGGCTGCACGCCCGATTCGTCCGAGCCAGCGAGGCTGCGCTGGACGCCTACACCGCCCTGTTGGAGGGCTTGGAGAAGAAGTTCGCCGACGTGGAGAACGGCATGCTGCGCCGCAAGCAGGCTCGTCAGGCTGCCCGATCGGTGCTGCCCAACGCGACCGAGACCAGGATTGTGGTCACTGGTAACTACCGCGCCTGGCGGCACTTCGTGGCGATGCGGGCCAGCGAGCACGCCGACGTGGAAATCCGCCGGGTCGCGGTGGCCTGTCTGCGCGAACTGCGGCGGGTGGCCGGCAACGTGTTCGCCGACTTCGACATCGCCGCCCTTCCCGACGGCACCGAGATCGCCTCCAGCCCCTTGGTCACCGAGGGTTGAGCCCGGGTCTGAGGGCGGTTCGGGCTGTGGTCAGAACGGATCCAGCCGAGCTCGACGAGTCGACGCCAACCCGGATACGGTTGTGTGACGCAGATCACAGTGATGTTGCATCCGCAATCTGTAACAAAACCCGGGATCTCCGCGATAGTCATCACGTAGCCCCATGGCGCTCTGGACCCCCGACTGGCGCGTCATGGGGCTCTTTGATGCCCGGGCGGCAGTCGCCCGCCGCGCTGCACGCCCGATCGCGATCACCGGAGGAGCGGTAGCGTGAACAGCATGACCCAGGACCCCGGACGGCCGTTCGGCCGCCTGCTCACCGCGATGATCACACCGTTCGGCCCGGACGGCGGCGTCGACCTCGACGGCGCCCAGCGGCTGGCCACGCATCTGGTCGAGCAGGGCGACAGTGACGGGCTGGTGATCAGCGGCACCACCGGCGAGTCGCCCACCACCAGCGACCAGGAGAAGGACCGGTTGCTGCGGGCCGTCTGCGAGGCGGTCGGAGACCGGGCCCGGATCGTGGCCGGGGTGGGCAGCAACGACACCGCGCACACCGTCGAGTTGGCCACCGCGGCGCAACGGGCCGGGGCGCACGGCCTGCTGGTGGTCAGCCCGTACTACTCCAAGCCACCGCAGTCCGGCCTCCTGGCCCATTTCGCCACGGTCGCCGACGCGACCGACCTGCCGGTGATGGTCTACGACATCCCGGCCCGCACCGGAGTGGCCGTCGCGCCCGAGACGATGGCCCGGCTCGCCGAACACCCGCGCATCCTCGGCGTCAAGGACGCCAAGGATGACCTGGCCGCCTCGTCCTGGGTGCTGGCCCACACCGACCTGGCGTACTACTCGGGCACCGACCTGCTCAACCTGCCGCTGCTGTCGATCGGCGCGGTGGGATTCGTCAGCGTGGTCTCCCACCTGGCCGGGCCGCGGCTACGCGAGATGATCGATCAGCACGACAAGGGCGACGTGGCGCGGGCCCGCGACCTGCACCGGGAACTGCTACCCCTTTACCAGGGGGTGTTCCGGGCGCCCAACCCGATCCTGGTCAAGGCCGCGCTGCAACTGCTCGGACTGCCGGCCGGGGCGGTCCGGCTGCCGCTGGTCGACGCGACCGGCGATCAGGTGGCCCGATTGCGAGATGACCTGGCCCAGGGCGGGGTCGTCCCGCCGGCCGGAAGCACCGACGCGTGAGCCGCCCCCATCCCGAACTCGGTCCGCCCGCACCACTCGCCCCGAACGCGCTCCGGCTCGTGCCGCTCGGCGGGATCGGCGAGATCGGTCGCAACATGACTGTCTTCGAACATGCCGGCAAGCTCCTGGTGGTGGACTGCGGGGTGCTGTTCCCCGAGGACGAGCAGCCCGGCGTCGACCTGATCCTGCCCGACTTCGGGTGCATCCGGGACCGGCTGGACGACGTGGTCGCGGTGGTGCTCACCCACGGCCACGAAGACCACATCGGCGCGGTGCCCTACCTGCTGCGGGAGAAGGCCGACATCCCGCTGGTCGGGTCCCGGTTCACCCTCGCGCTGGTCGAGGCCAAGTTGCGCGAACACCGCATCGAGCCCTACACGCTGACCGTCGCCGAGGGGCAGCGCGAGCGGCTCGGCCCATTCGACTGTGAGTTCTTCGCGGTGAACCACTCCATTCCCGACGCGCTCGCGGTGGCCATCCGCACCGCCGCCGGGCTGGTCCTGCACACCGGCGACTTCAAGATGGACCAACTGCCACTGGACGGCCGGCTCACCGACCTGGGCGGCTTCGCCCGGCTCGGCGCCGAGGGCGTCGACCTGTTGCTGTCGGACTCCACCAACGCCGAGGTACCCGGATTCGTCACCCCGGAACGCCAGATCGGACCGGTGCTCGACGAGATCGTGCGCACCGCGGGGCGCCGGGTGATCGTCGCCTGCTTCGCCTCGCACGTGCACCGGGTGCAGCAGGTGCTCGACTCGGCGCAAGACAGCGGACGCAAGGTGTGCTTCGTCGGCCGCTCGATGATCCGCAACATGGGCGTGGCCACCGACCTC
>DASULA010000444.1:0-7024 GCA_036278435.1 Mycobacteriales bacterium
CCGGCGGTGACTTCCGGCAGCGCGGCCCGATCAACCTTGCCGTTGGCCGTGAGCGGCAACGACCGCAGCACCCCGATCCTGGCCGGCACCATGGCCCGCGGCAGCCGGTCGCGGAGGAACCCGCGCAGATCCACGACCGAGGGTCGCGCGCCGGGTTCGAGCAGCACGTGGGCATCCAGCCGCAGGTCCCCCGAGGGTTCCCGCCGGGCCGTCGCCACGGCCGCCCGAACGGCCGGGTGCACGGTGAGCATGGTCTCCACCTCACCCAGCTCGATCCGGAACCCCCGGATCTTCACCTGGCTGTCGGTACGGCCGAGCAGGTAGAGCCGGCCGTCCGGGCCGTACCTGCCCAGGTCGCCGGTCCGGTACATCCGTCCGCCCGGGTGGCATCCGAAGGGGTCGGGAACGAAGCACTCGGCGGTCAGGCCCGGACGGTGAGCGTAGCCGCGGGCCACGCCGGCGCCACCGATATACACTTCACCGATCATGCCGACCGCCACCGGATGCAAATTCTGGTCGAGTACGTGCACGCACGTATTGGCGATCGGTCGGCCGACGCTGACTGGGACGTTACCTGCTCCGATCTCGGCGCAGGTCGACCAGATGGTGGTCTCCGTGGGGCCGTACATGTTCCAGAGACGTCCCACCCGCGACAGCAACTGGGCCGCCAGTCCGGGCGGGAGCGCCTCGCCGCCGGTGAGCGCGGTCAGTCCCGGTGAACCCGTCCATCCTGCTGCGACCAGCATGCGCCAGGTGACCGGGGTGGCCTGCAGGATGGTGGCCGTCGAGTCTGCCAGCAGCCGCCCGAGAGCCCGCGGGTCGGCAGCCGTCTGGCTGCTCGCCACAGTCACCCGCGCCCCGACGGTGAGTGGGAGGTACAGCTCCAGCCCGGCGATGTCGAACGAGAGTGTCGTGACCGCCACGAGGCTGTCTTCGGGCCCGATTCCTGGCACCCGACACATCGACCGCAGGAAGTTGACCAGGGCCCGGTGTGAAACCTCGACCCCTTTGGGTACGCCGGTGGAGCCGGAGGTGTGCAGCACGTAGGCGATCTGGCGCGGGTCGACGTCGAGGTTCAGGTCCGCGCCACTCTGGGCGGCGATGGCGTCCAGGTCGCGGTCGATCCACACCGTCCGCCAACCGCCCGCCGGCAGGGCGGCCGAACCGTGTTCCCGCGTGATCAGGACAGGCATCCCGGTACCCTCCATGATTGCCCGGATGCGGTCGCCGGGGTACTGGGGGTCGATCGGTACGTAGGCCGCGCCCGCCTTGTGGATGGCGACCATCGCGACGACCACGTCGGCACTCCGCTCCAGGCAGATGCCAACCACCGCCTCTCGACCGGCGCCCAACACCCGTAGGTACCGGGCGAGGCGGTTCGCCCGCGTGTTGAGTTCGCGGTAGGACATCGACTCGTCGTTGAACGTGACGGCGAGTCGGTCGGGGGTCCGGGCGGCGTGTTCCTCGACCAACTGGTGTGCGCAGCGGTCGTCGGGCACCATGGCCGCGGTCCGGTTGAAGTCGACGACCAGCCGCCGCGCCTGCGCTGTGCTCACCGCGCTGAGTGAGCCGACCGGCGTCAGGGGACCAGCGGCGGCGTTGGTGGCCAACGTGATGAACTGGTCGAGCAGGCATTCGGCCATCCCGTCACCGATCCGGCCGCGTTCGTATTCCAGCACTACCCGCAGTTGTGTGGCCTGCCGATGGCAGTGCAGCGTGCCGACGAAGGGTCCGGTCCAGGCGAGATGATCCCGCAGGGCGAACTCGGCGTCGCCGGCCCGGATGGCCGGGTCGAGTTCTGTGAACTCGAAACCCCAGGCCGGGTGGATCGTCGACTCCGGACCGTCAACGCCCCAGTTGGGGAACTCCTGCCACTCCCGCGCCTCGCCAGCCGCCTGCCGGATCCGATCCAGTACCTCGGCGAAAGGGTCGGCCTCGGCCAGGCCGGCGCGCACAGGCAGTGCCTTCGCGCACGGCCCGAGCACTGGCCGCAGTTCCTCGTACACCCGGCCGTCGGTGATATGTCCGACCACGATCCCGAAATCGCGGGTGTGCTGCCACAGCAGGGTCTGCCAGCAGCACAGCAGAAATTCCTCAAGTGTGGCCCCCAACCGCGTGGCGACAGCGTCGAGCTGGTCCAGGACGCCGCGTGGCAGCCGCACCGATCCATCGTGGTAGCCATGCACACCGGGGCTTCCCGGTTCCGCCTGGAACGGCAGCGTCAGGGCGGTGACCGGGCCAGATGGCCGGTGCGACGTCCACACCGGTTCTCCGACGTCCTCGTCCAGCAGGGCGTTCTGCCACGCCGCGAACTGAGCGTACTGCGTCACCGGTCGGTTCTCCCGCTGGTCGTCCGCGCGACCGTAGTTCTCGGCGATCTCCCGGGTGAGGTTGCGCAGGCTGCGGGCGTCCGCGCAGAGCGCGGGCAGGGTCAGCACCAGCAGGTGTCGGCGCGGTCCCTGCCGGAGCAGGACGGCCCGCAGGGTCGGCGATCCGTCCGGCTCGCGGCTGCCGTATCGGTCCCACCACCGGTCGGACTCGGCGGCATGGGAGGTTACGTCGACCATCAGGAACGAGTAGGCGTCGCCGGCGGCGACCTCCTGTCGGGGCTCCTCCGCCGACGTCGGGACGACGATCCTGGTGCGCAGGACGCCGTGCCGGAGGACCGCGCCAGCTAGGCCGGCACGGAGCTTCCGGAGGCTCAGGTCACCATCGATCTGGATCGCGCAGCCCGCGTCGTAGGTCGACTTCGCCTGCCGCCAGTACCAGATGTGGCGCTGCTGCGGGGAGAGCGGGACCACGTCCATGTCACTGCCCGCCGCTGTCCTGGTAGGGCCGGCCCGGTTCGCCGGCCGCGTCGCCGGCCATCTGGCCGGTGAGACTCTCGAACCGGGCTCGGGCAGCCACGGCGCGGGTCCGGGCGGCGGCCGTGCGCCACTCCTTCTCGGCCCGCGACACCAACTCGCCCACCCCGGCGTCCGGCCGGGCGGCCATGACGGCGAGCAGGGCACGCAGTTCACCCACCATCCGGCGCGCGGTTGCCGGAGCGATGGCGTCGGCGTTGTAGGCCAGCCCGCCACGCAACACGGTCTCGGTCTGCACCACATGCAGTGACAGGTCCAGCGTCGTGCCGGTGGCCGGACCCCGCACCTGTCGGCGGGAGACCGCGATCCCTAGTGGTCCGGGGGGCTGATCGGTGAGCCGGTGGAACTCGATCTCAGCCTGGTAGAGCGGGGCGCGATTGAGCCGGCGCTGGGGTCGCAGCATCGCCACCAGCCGGTCGAAGGGCATCTCCTCGTGAACGTAGGCGTCCAGTGTCATCTCACGCACCCGGGTCAGCAGTTCGCGCAGGCTGTCGTCGCCGGAGACCCGTGTGCGCAGCACCAACTGGTTGGTGAAGAACCCGATCACCCGCTCGACATCCGGGATTCCCCGGTTCGCGGTGCTGGCCCCCACCACGATGTCCTGCTGACCGGTCCGCCGGTGCAGGAGGATCAGGTAGGCCGCCAGCACGGTCATGTACGGGGTCACTTCCTCGCCGCGGCTGAACGCGATCAGGTCCCGGGTCTCGGTCGCGGAGAGTTGGTACGGCACGGTCGCCGACGTGAACACCGGAGTGTTGGGCAGTGGGCGGTCGTAGACCAGGTCGAGCGCCTCGGGGGCTCCGGCCAACTGCTGTCGCCAGTACGAGGCGGCTTTCTCCAGCGCCGCATCGTCCAGCCACCGCCGTTCCCATGCGGCGTAGTCGGGGTACTGGACCGGAAGCCGCGGCAGCCGCGGCGGTACCCCGCGACGGTGGGCGTCGTAGAGAGTCCACAGCTCCTCGAAGAGCAGTGCGGAGGACCACGCGTCGGTCACCAGGTGGTGCATCGTGAGCAGTAGCACGTGCTGGGTCGTACTCAGCCGCACGAGTCCGACCCGCAGAAGGGGACCGCGAGCCAGGTCGAACGGCCGCCGTGCCTCCGCCTCGGCCAGCCGCTGCGCCGTCCGCTCACCGTCAGCCTGTTCGAGAGCCGACAGGTCGACGAGCGGTGTCGGCGTGTACACATGCTCGGCCACAACCTGCTCCAGGACACCGCGGGTCTGCCGGAACGTGGTCCGCAGCGACTCGTGGCGATGCCGGACCGCATCCACCGCGTGGCGGAGCGCGGGCACCGCCAGCGGGCCGTCCAGGTTCAGGGCGACCGACTGGATGTGCAGCGTGCCGCTGCGATCGAGCTGGTCGACGAACCACAGCCGTCGCTGGGCGGATGAGACAGGGATGGGTGCCGCACGCCCGGCCGGCCGGATCACCGGCGTCCCCGGCAGGGCCGTGCCGGGCTGCGCGCGCCTGGCAGCGTCCACCCGGCGTGCGAACGACGCCAGGGTAGGGGCCTCGAACAGCGTCCGCACTGGCAGATCGGCGCCGACCATCCGGCGGACCCTCGCCACCACCTGCACAGCAAGCAGGGAGTGCCCGCCCGCATCGAAGAAGTCGGTCCCGGGTCCGATCTGGTCGGTGCGCAGCACCTCGGCCCAGATGGCGTGCACCAAATCGGCGGTGGGCCCGGGTGCCGGCAGGGCCGCGCCGACCTTTTGAGCCTCCCGGTCCGGGGGCACTTCGTTCGGCAGTGCCTTCCGGTCCAGCTTCCCGCTCGCCGTGAGCGGGAGCGCGTCCAACGGAAGCACTGCGCTGGGCACCATGTGCCCGGGAAGCTGGGTGGCGGCGAACGCGCGCAGGACATCCGGATCGACCGTGCCGACCACGTGCGCCACCACCCGTGCGTCACCGGCCTTTGGCTGCCAGACCGTGACGGCGGCGGCTGTCACGCCCGGGTGTTCGAGTAGGGTCGCCTCGATCTCGGTCAGCTCGACCCGGTGGCCGCGGACCTTCACCTGCTGGTCGCGTCTACCCAAGAACTCCAGCTCCCCGTCGCTGGTCCACCGGGCCAGATCCCCGGTCCGGTACAGCCGACCCCCACGTGTGCCGTAGGGATCGGGCACGAAGTGCTCGGCGGTCAGCCCCGGCTGCCCCAGATAACCCCTGGCTACCTGGACCCCGGCGATGCACAGCTCACCGGCAACGCCGTGTGGAACCGGCCGCTGGTGGGTGTCCAACACGTACACCCGAGCGTTGGCCAGCGGTCGCCCGATCGGCACGGCCATCCCGGCCGGAACGCGGTTGCCGCCGCGCGCCATGTGAGTGACGCAGCCGACTGTCGCCTCCGTCGGGCCGTAGCTGTTGAGGAGCCGGCAGCCACCGACGTCGATCAGCTCGTTCCACAGCGCCACCGGGATGGACTCGCCGCCGAGGATCAGCCAGCGGGTCGGCAGGATCTCCTGCGCAGACGCCCCTGCCAGCAGCGCTCGAAGTTGCGTCGGCGTGGTCTTCAGCACGTCGAGGCGGGTCCGTGCCGTCGCCGCCGCGAACGCCAGCCCGTCCAGCCGACATTCCTCGGGGAGCAGGGTGAGGCAACCACCGTGGAGCAGCGACGGGAAGATCGCGGTGTGGCTCAGGTCGGTGCCCGGCGCCGTCAGGAATCCGAAGGTCCAGCCGTCGATCGGGGCGCCGTCGCCCAGGATCGTGCGGATCGCCGCGCTGTAGCTGGCCAGCGCCCGGCGGGTAACCTGGACACCCTTGGGTTTGCCGGTCGATCCTGACGTGTAGACAATGTAGGCGAGGTTCTCCGTTTCCGCCGCGACCTCTGGGTTACCACGTGGCTGCCGCGCCAGCTCCTCTGGCTCACCGTCCAGGCAGATGACCTCGGCCCCTCCGTGGCGCTCCCGCCAGCACTGCTGCGTGAGAACCAGATCGACACCGGAGTCCGCCCGCAGGAACGCGAGCCGGCTCACCGGGTGTTCGGGGTCGACAGGCACGAACGCGCCGCCGGCCTTCAGCACGCCCAGCAGCCCGGCCACCAGGTCCGGCGTCCAGTCGCCGGAGATCGCCACCCGCGTCTCTGTGCCCACGCCTCGTTCCCGAAGTAGGTGGGCGATCTGGTTGGCGCGCGCGTTCAGCCGGGCGTAGCTGACACGCAGGTTCCCGAAAGTTACCGCGATCGCGTCGGGTGTGCGTCGCGCCGCCGCCTCGAACATGCGCTGCGGGTCGGTGTGGTCACCTGGCCCGATCCGGGCCGCGGACTGGTGCTCCACTGTCTGTCGCTGCTCCAACGTCTGTCGCTGCTCGGCTGGCGACAGCAGGGGTAGGTCGGAGATCCGCAGTCCGGGCGAGTCGGCGACCCCGTTGAGCAGCACTCCGAAATGGTCGAGAAGGCGGGCCGCGGTGGTCGCGTCAAACAGATCAGCGCTGTAGTCGAGCGTGCCGACGAGTCCCTCCGTGGTGTCGGCGACTTCCACCGACAGGTCAACCCGTACGGCGGGGGCGGGGATCCGCATCGGGCGGACAATGATCCCGGGCAGATCCCACTGGGGTGCCGGCGTGTTCTGTAGCACGAACAGGACCTGGAAGATCGGGGCGTGTCGGGTGCTCCGCCCGACCTGCAACTCCTCGACCAGCCGCTCGAACGGCACGTCCTGGTGTGCGTACGCGGCCAGGGTGCCGTGGCGGACCCGGCTGAGCAGTTCAAGGAAGGTGGGATCCCCGCCCAAGTCGGTGCGCAGCACCAACATGTTGACGAAACAGCCGATCATCGTTTCCAGGTCGCTGCTGGTCCGGCCGGCGACCGGGGAGCCGACGACCATGTCGGTACGGTCGGTGTACCGGTGGAGCAGTACCTGCAGCGCCGCCAGCAGAGTCATGAACAGGGTTGTGCCCTCGCGCTGGCTCAGTGCCCGCAGCTTCACGGCCACGTTCGGGGGGATACGAATGTCCAGACTGCCGGCCCGGTGGCTGGGCACGGCCGGCCGGGGCCGGTCGGTCGGCAGTTCCAGCAGCGGGGCGCTGCCCGCGAGCTCTGTCTTCCACCACTCCGTCTGTGCGCGCAGGTCCCCGTTCAGTTGGGCACGTTCCTGCCAGGCCGCGTAGTCGGCGTACTGCAGTGGCAGTTCTGGCAGGTCCGCCGGCCGGCCGGTGCTCAACGCGATG
>DASULA010000445.1:0-10732 GCA_036278435.1 Mycobacteriales bacterium
GACCCGGGTCAGCGCTGCCGCGACCTCGCGGACCTGGCTGACGTTGCCGGCCGAGCCCTCGACCTCGGCGCTGGCGACGGTCTGCACGGAGTCGACGACGAGCAGCTCCGGCCGCACCGCGTCGACGTGCCCGAGCACGGCGAGCACCATCGCGATGCGCGCGGCGTCGAGCCCGCTCGTCGCCCGGCGCGGCGCGGGCAGCGCGGATTTCGCGACGAGCGCCTGCACCTCGCTGACCAGCGCTCGGCGACCCTCCATCGCGACCGTCACGCAGGTGCCGGGCACCGGGTCGGTGATGCGGGACAGGAACAACCCCGACGGGTCCGGCAGGCCGACGATGCCGTCGTCGGTGAGGTCGAAGCAGCCGACCTCGTCGGCCGGGCCGAAGCGGTTCTTGACCGTGCGGACCAGCCGGAGCCGTGAGTGCCGGTCGCCCTCGAAGTGCAGCACGACGTCGACCATGTGCTCGAGCAACCGCGGCCCGGCGACCGAGCCGTCCTTGGTCACGTGCCCGACGAGCACCGTCGCGATGCCGCGCTCCTTGGCGATCCGGGTCAGCGCCGTCGCGGTCTCGCGCACCTGGGTGACGCCACCCGGGCTGCCGTCGACCCCGGCCGAGCCGATCGTCTGCACCGAGTCGACGATCAGCACGGCCGGCGACACGGCCTCGATGTGGCCGAGGACGGTCGCCAGGTCGGTCTCCGCCGCCAGGTAGAGGTCGGGCGAGAGCGCACCGATGCGCCCGGCCCGTAGCCGCACCTGGGCGGCGCTCTCCTCGCCCGTGACGTAGAGCACCCGTTGCCCGCACCGGGTTGCGGCCGCCAGCAGCAAGGTCGACTTGCCCACGCCCGGCTCACCGGCGAGCAGCACCACCGCGCCGGGCACCAGGCCGCCGCCCAGCACCCGGTCCAGTTCACCCACCCCGGTCGGGCGGGACCTGGCCGCCTCCACGTCGATCTCGGCGATCGGACGGGCCGGGGCGCTGACCGGCCCGGCGGCGACGTCCCGCAGCGCCGAGCGGCCGGCCCCGACCTCGACGACCGAGCCCCAGGCCTGGCACTCCGGGCAGCGACCCACCCACCGGAGTGCAGCGTAGCCGCACTCGTCGCAGCGGTACCGCTCCTTGACCACTCTGGCGGTTCTGGTGGAGGTTCCCGGAGTGGTGCCGGGCGGGGTCCTGGGCACGGTCGGGGCGCGGTCCTTGCTCCGGGGCACGGTCGAGGTCATGGCCGGACGCTAACCGCCGCCGGTGACGGTTCCGGTCCGGCCGGAGCCGGTGGGGTCAGTCCTGCGCGGTCGGGCTCACGTCGATGGCCGGTGGTTGCGGCACCGCGCTGGCCGGCACGCCGACCGGCACCACCAGGGTGATGTTCCCGGCGGACCGGAACGAGAAGGTGATCTTCACGGTCTGGGACGAGCGCAGGCTGGCGGTCAGCCCGACCAGGGTGATCCGGGGACCGTCGGCGTAGGCGAGCACACTCTGGTTCGCCGGCAGCGGGATGGTGTCCTCCAGGCCGGCACCCGGTGTCCCGCTCACCGGGACGGACGGTGATGCCGACGCCGACCCACTGGCCGCGGGCGTCGTTGACGGGGTTGCCGAGGCGGTCGGAGTCGCCGAGGCGGTAGCGGTCGGGCCCCCGGCGAGGAAGAAGACGCCGGCGGCCGAGTCCGTGCTCACCGAGGTCAGCGCGTCGTCCCGCAGCCCGCTGTTGACCATGACCAGGGTCAGCCGGGCCTCCTGGCCACGCTGGTACTGGCCGCCCTGTGGGTAGGCCAGTTTCACGTCCCGCAGCGCGATCGACCCGACCGTGCCGGAACTCCCCTGGACCGCCGACACGATCTCGGCGGTCGCCGCGATCTGTCCGGCCGCGCACCCACTGGCCGCGGTGGCCGTGGCGAGCCCGACTCCGACCGCGACGAGGACACGGCGACCCGAACCGGCGCGGATCCGGCTGATCGAGCGACTCACGGCGACGAACCCTCCTGCGATGTGTGCGAAAACTGCGACGTGGAGGCTGCGACAGCCTAGCCGGCGGCGGGTGGCCACCCGCCGCCGGCCCCAGCCCGGCCCCACCCGAACCCTGACCGGAACCGTCAGGTGATGCCGTGGCCGGCGGTCAGCAACAGCGCGACGTCCACCGCGGCGAGTACCAGCGCGGCCAGGAACGCCGCCCGCGAACCCGGCCGCCGGCCGAACCACAGGCCACCGGACGCGATCACCACCGAGGCCGCCACGGTGACCGCGCCGGCCAGACCGGGGCCAGCGGGTGGACCGAACGCCACCACCGTCGATGCGGCGACCAGCAGTCCGGCCGCCGCGATCCGGCTGGTCGGCGCGCCGAGCCGGTGCGGCAGCCCGCGCACGCCGGCGCGCAGGTCATCGGCCAGGTCGGGCAGCACGTTGGCGAAGTGCGCGCCGCTGCCGAGCAACGCCCCGGCCGCGACCAGCCAGACCGGCGGTACCGGGTGGCCGGCGCCGCCGGCCACCACGAACGCCGGCAGCAGCCCGAATGACACCGCGTAGGGCAGCACCGACACCGGCGTCGACTTCAGCCGCAGGTTGTAGGTCCACGCCGAGGCGACCGCCGCGACGTGCAGCAGGCCGGGCACCGGTCCGGAGAGCAGCGACAGCGGCACCGTGGCCAGCCCGGCGCATCCGGCGGCGACGCCGACGGCGCGGGCGCCGAGCGCGCCGTGCGCGACCGGCTTGTCGCGGCGGGCGGCGTCGGTGTCCCGGTCCCGGTCGAGGTAGTCGTTGTGCCAGCCCACCGACAGTTGCCCGGCGAGCACGGCCGCGGCCACCGCCAGCGCCCCGGCGACCCCACGTCCGACCGCGACCGCCAGGGCGGTGGCAACGGCGGTGACCGCGACGGTCGGTTCGGGGTGACAGGCCCGGGTCAACCCCCTGATCCCGGCCCGGAATCCGGCCCGGACCGGCGTCGGTGCCGGCGGGGCCGCCGGTGTCGGCGGGGCGCCCGAGCGGGTCGTCACCGGCACCTGATCGGATGGGTGCGGCCACGGCCCTCGCCGGCCCTGACCCCGATGGCCCACCGCCACCACGGGGCGGGCCGGTGTCCAGCGCTCGCGGACCGCCTCATGCGGACTCGCTCATCCGGCGCGTCCGGTCACACCGCGCCATCACCGAGGTGGCTCGCGGTCGCCGATCACGACGAGTTCCCCGTCCAGCGCGTTCTCGCTGGGAACGTCCACCAGGATTCGGTTGATCACACCGTCCGCCCGGACCAGCAGCAGGACCGGCTTGTCGGCGAGGTGGAAGCGGGTGGCCAGGGTCCCGGTCGAGTCGCTGCCGCGCACCACGTCGGTGTCGGACAGCCCGGGGACCGGAGCCGGGGTGTGTGAACTCACCAGGACGGTGAGCACCCGGTGCCGGCCGGCGGCGCGGGCCACGGTCTGCACCCGGCCCGCGCAGCCGCACCCGGCCGGCAGCAGGATGACGACCGACGGCCGGTACGAGCGCAGCGAGTGGGTGCGGCCGTGCTCCGGGGTGATCGCGACGTCCGGGACGAGCCCGCCCTCCTGGCCCTCGGCGCGAACCGGTGTGGCCAGCGGGTCCGGCGTCGCCGCGTGGCGCTCCGGGGCGGGGAAGAGCACCATGAGACTGACGAATCCGACCACTAGGAAGAGAGTCGCGAGCACCACCGGGCCGGCCAGGCCGAACTTGTTCCACAGCAGCAGCCGGCGTAGCCGTTCGGTGCGGTCATGTGCGCGTTGTTCACGGTGATAGGCACGGATGTCTGCCTGGAGTTCCCGCATGTCATCGGGAACGGTGAAATGCTGCCAGTCGAACGGTTCGCCGCCGACCGGGCTGCCACCGGAGTCCGGGCTACGCCCGTCGTCGTCGTCCCGAGTCATATGCCCAGACTGCTCCCTCTCGCGGCGCTTCGCCAGAGGGGTGGCGGTCAGAGTGTCCAGATGCCGGGACGAGCACGTCCAGTGCCGTCCTGTCAACCCCTCCCTTAATCGGAACTAAGGCCCTGACCTGCGGTTATGCGTCAACCAGAGGTAGGGCCGACCGACCGTTCGTGTTACCCTTGCTACAGCGAAAGGGGTCACAGACACATGGCTTTCAAGGTCGGCGAGACCGTCGTCTATCCCCATCATGGGGCCGCCAAGATCGAGGCCATCGAATCCCGTGTCATCCGGGGCGAGGAGAAGACCTACCTGGTGCTGAAGGTCGCGCAGGGTGACCTGACGGTGCGGGTGCCCGCCGACAACGCCGAGATTGTCGGTGTTCGGGACGTGGTGGGCCAGGATGGCCTTGACAAGGTGTTCGAGGTGCTGCGCGCCCCACACACCGAGGAACCCACGAACTGGTCACGGCGGTACAAGGCAAATCTGGAGAAGCTCGCCTCCGGTGACGTCAACAAGGTCGCCGAGGTGGTACGCGACCTGTGGCGCCGTGACCGGGAACGCGGCCTCTCCGCGGGTGAGAAGCGGATGCTGTCCAAGGCCCGGCAGATCCTGGTGAGCGAGCTCGCGCTCGCCGAGGGGACGAACGAGGACAAGGCAGAGGTTCTTCTCGACGAGGTCCTCGCGTCGTAGGTGCCCGCACCCGGGAGGTGCCCGCACGGATGGACGTGGCCGGGCTGGTGCTCGCCACGGATCCGGAGTGCGGGCCGCCCGGGTCCTGTCTCGACGCACTGTGCGCACTTGACGGCGTTCCGCTGATCGTCCACGCGGTGCGTGCGCTCCAGCACTCCGGTGCCGTCGACGTGGTGACCGTGGCCGCGCCCAACGGCGCGGAGGGCCGGGTCCGTCGAACTCTCGAACGTCACCTGTCCGGTCAACACGTGGCCGTCGTCGACGGCCACGGTCCGGCCGCGCTGGCACGGGCCTGCGGTGCCGCTGAGGCGGTGGTCCTGTCGGAGTTCCGGCGCCCACTGGCTCCACCGGAACTGGTCTGCCGGGTCGTCGACGCGGTGCGGTCGGGTGCGGACGTGGCGGTGCCGGTGGTCGCGGTGACCGAGACGGTCAAGGCGCTGGATCCGGGCGGGTGGGTCGTCCGCACCCTTGCGCGCGAGACACTCGGCCAGGTGCAGTCACCGTGGGCGCTCCGAACCAGGTTCGTGGCCGGGGTCGTGGCCGAACTCACCGCCGGTGCCGGGCGGACGGTCTGGGACGGTGCGGATCGGTGGACCGGGCCGCTGGCTGGTGCCGGCCTGGCCGGAGTGGGTGTGGTCGCGGTGGCCGGTCACCCGGACGCGTTCGCGGTTCGTTCCCCGGTCGACCTGGACGTCGCCGCGGCGGTGCTGCGGGCCCGCCGGCGCCACCACGGTGACCCGGCCGCGGTCGGGTGGACCGGGTAGCGCAGTGACCCGAAAAACCTGCCGGTGTTCCCGGCCCGATGCCTCGTCGAGGAGTCGAGGGACTCGTCAGTCCAGTAGCGATTCGGCCAGGGCCTCGGCGACCGTGAGGTCAGACCGGAACGTCACCTTCAGGTTCCGGGTGTCCCCCGGGAAACAGTGCACGCGCAGGCCGGCGTACCGCTCCACGCAGGATGCGGTGTCCGTGCCGCTGAACCCGTCGGCGGCGGCCCGTTCGTACGCGCGCAGCAGTGGTCCGGCGCGGAACACCTGCGGGGTCTGCACCCGCACCAGCGGCCCGGTGCC
The DNA here is from genome assembly GCA_036278435.1 of Mycobacteriales bacterium. GTDB lineage: Bacteria > Actinomycetota > Actinomycetes > Mycobacteriales > DASULA01 > DASULA01. The sequence goes on from DASULA010000445.1 coordinate 5,631, forward strand.
GGCCGGCACCGGGTGCGGTCGCTCTACCGCCGTGGATCCACCGATGTCCGGGTCTGGCACGGCGACCGCGCCGTCCAGCGGGACCCCCGGGACGGCGGCGCCGTACCGGCGGGCCGCCTCCAGGCCGGCCCGGATCAGTTCGGGCCGCACGAACGGCCGGGCCCCGTCGTGGATGGCGACCACGCCCACGGCGCCGGCCACGATGTCCGGTTCAAGTCGGGTCAGAGCGTTGTGCTCTGAGGCGTGCCGGTTCGGCCCGCCGGGGACGAGGTCGACCCGGGCCGGAAGGTCCTCGACCAGCGGTTCGGCCAGGGCCGCATCCTGCGGGCGCACGACCAGCACCAGCCGGTCCACCCCGGCGGCCACGAACGCGCGCAGCGACCAGGTCAGCACCGGCCGGCCGGCCAGCGGCAGGTACACCTTGTTGCCGACCGCGCCGAGTCGGCTGCCGCTGCCACCGGCCAGCACCACGCCGACCGCCGATCCGTTGCCGTCCATCCGGCGACGGTAGACCCGACCGGCACGGAGCGCCGGATCCGGATCCCGACCGGGGCGCGGCGCTGTGCGGTGGTCAACCGGATGGTTTGATGGGCCGGTGAACGCCGCCCCGCCGCCCCGAGTCGGCACCGGCGCCGACGTACACCCGGTGGAGTCCGGGCGGGTCTGCTGGATCGCCGGGCTGCGCTGGGACGGCGTGGACGGCTGCACCGGCCACTCCGACGGCGACGTGGCCGCGCACGCCGCGTGCGACGCGCTGCTGGCCGCCGCCGGCCTGGGCGATCTGGGGTCTGTCTTCGGGACCGCCGAAGCGCGCTGGGCCGGCGCGTCGGGCACTGCGCTGCTGGCCGAGACCGCCCGGCTGGTGCGCGCGGCCGGCTTCGGAATCGGCAACGTCTCGGTCCAGGTGATCGGCAACGCGCCGCGGATCGGGACCCGCCGGGCCGAGGCCGAGGCGGTGCTGTCCGGGGCGGTGGGCGCCCCGGTCAGCGTGTCCGGCACGACCACCGACGGGTTGGGACTGACCGGCCGGGGCGAGGGCGTCGCCGCGCTGGCCGTCGCGCTGGTGGTGCCGGCCGAGGTTTTCTGACCGCCCCTGACCGTTCCCCGGCGGTGGTGGTCCCGTGCGCTCCGGTCCACCCCGCGGCCGGCTGGAGTGCGGCGAAAGGGGGGTTTCCCCTCTTCGCCGGCATGATTCGACCAGGCAGGCTCCGTCCCGGGAACACAACCTGGGGAGCGGCGATGAGGGACACCACCGAGCGGGGGGCACTGCCCACGGTCAGACCGGACCATCCGGGCCTTTCGGATTATCCGGATCGATCGGACCAGTTGTCCGATTCCACCGAGGCGGCCGGGTGGGCCGAGTTGATGTGCCGGTACCGGTCCGACCTGGTCCGGGTGGCTCGGCTGCGGCTCCGCCGGGACATGTCCGGCAGTGACGCCGAGGACGTGGTGCACGAGGTGTTCGCGCGGGTCGCCCGCCGTGGGCCGGACCCGCGGGCGGTGAACCGGCCCGCGGCCTACCTACGGCAGGCGGTCGCCAACGAGTGCGTCACCCGGTGGCGTCGGGCCCGCGAGTGGGCCGTCGAGGACGCCCCCGACCGGACCGAACGCGATCACGCCGACCGGTGCGTGGCCGGACTGGCCGTGCGTCAGGCGCTGGTCGCCCTGACCCCCCGGCAACGGAGCGTGATCGTGCTCGGCTTCCTGGGCGGCCACACCGATGCCGAGGTGGCTGAGGAGATGGGCATCCAGACGGTGACGGTACGGACGTTACGGCGCCGCGCCCTGGAGCGGATGCGGGCCGCGCTGGAGGATCAGACCCCGAACTCCACGATCCGTTCCGGTGTCAGCCTGATCACGACCCGGACCGTCCCCTCCGGCTCGGTGTCGTACGGACGCCCGCGGTACCGGTCCGACAGTGCGTCGATCAGCTCCCGCCCGCCTTCGGTGGACATGGTCACCCGACCCCGGATCTCCGCGTAGTCGTACGGGTTCTGCGCGTTCGGCACGATCAGGGTGGCCCGCGGGTCGCGCCGCAGGTTGCGTTCCTTCTGCCGGCCGGCCTGGGTGGAGATCAGCACCTGGTCGCCGTCGTGGTCGGCCCACACCACGGTCAACTGCGGGCTGCCGTCCCGGTTGAGGGTGGCCAGGGTGACGTACGGCTTGGCCGCGATCAGGCTCCTGACGTGATCGCTGAGCGGAACCGGCATGTGTTACCTCCTGAAGGTGGACAGGGCTCCATCCTGCCCCCGTCCGGGATCGGACCGCGCGACCACCCGCTGGTGTAGCAGCTGCGTCCACGGCGGTCCACCGTGGTCCACCGCGGTCCATCAGGGGTCCACCGGGTCGATCGGTCCACGGGGTTCCGGTCCACCACAACAGCTCCCGGTGCGTGCCCCGCGGCGTGCCCGCGCCGCTACCCTGCATGGGTGGGTGGTCCCGCCCGGGACCGCGTCGGGGAGGTGGCTTCCGGATGACCGCGGCGCCGAAGGGCTCCGGGCCTGGGCACGGGTCGGTACGGGAGTCGACCCGTGAGTCGGCCCATGGCTCGGCACCCGGGTCGGCACTCTCCGGGCCGGCAGACCGTGCCGAATCGGCCGTAGTGTCGGCCGCAGAGCCCGTTCCCGGGCCGGATGGGCAGCCCGACCGGGTCGCCCCGACGTTGGACGACCAGCCGGTCGCCGGGCCCGCCCAGGTCGCTCCGGTCGTCGCGGTCGCGGCCGGCGGGCGGTCCGAGAGGACCGTGGCCGAGTCGACCCGCCCGCGCAACGTGCGCCTGGACGCCGGCACGACCGTGGGCGAGTCGCCCCGGTGCCGGTGGCAGGTGTTGTCCTACCTTGCCGACGGCGGGTTCTCCTCGGTGTACGAGGTGCGCCCGGCCACACCGGAGACCGAGCGGGAGTACGGCACCGGGAACCGGGCCCTGAAGTGCCTGTGGGGCACGCCGGCCGAGCTGACCCACATCGGTGGGGAAGCCGACAGGATGGCCGCGGTGGAGGGGCACGACAACGTACTCGGCCTGATCGCCTCGTTCCGGTTCGACGGCGCCGAGCCTCCCTACGCCCACTACGTCGGTCTCGTTCTTGAACTGGCCGGGGAGGACCTGTACCAGTTCGGCAGCCGGATCAGCCCGCCCGAGCCGGCTTGGGCGGCGGTGTTCGAGCAACTGGCGGCCGGGCTGGAACACATCCATGCCCGGCGGACCGTGCACGGGGACATCAAACCCACCAACCTGCTGCGGGTCGGACCGGAGTTCAAGATCGCCGACTTCGGGGTGTCCGCCCCACTGGAGACGACCCGGTCGGCCGGTATCGGGCTGGCCCGCACCATCGCGTTCTGGCCACCGGAGTCGGGTAGCCAGGGGGAGCGGGACTCCGACGGGATCCGGCACCCGCCGGTGGAGGGCTGGCGGGCCAGCCAGATGGGCGACGTCTGGGCGCTCGCGGTCAGCATGCACCGGTTGATCACCGGCCGGCACATCACGGCCAGCACGAAACCCGAGCAACAGTACGAGCTGGTCTGCGCCGGCCGCTACAGCATCGACGACCGGCTTGGACCGGGCTGGCGCCGGTTGCTCACCGACTGCCTGGTGCACGACCCCGAACAGCGGGTGGTCACCACCGCCGCCGACCTGCGCCGCCGGCTGGCCGACCTGGCGCTGTCCGACGACTACCGGCCAGTGCCGTGGCGGCAGGGCGAGCCGCGGGTGGCCGCCCTGCTGGACGGGGTCGTGGAGAGCCAGACGCTGGTCCTCTACGTCGCCCAGGAGGGCGGCCGGGTGCAGGGCCTGTTTGCGCCCCGCAAGGACGTCCTGCTCGACGTCAGCCGGCACCTGCACCGGGTGGTCGTGCCGGCGCTGGCGCAGCAGGTGCGAGACAGTCAGCGGACCGCGGTGATGCTGGCCGAGCGGCAGGAGCGGATGGCCGAGCAGGCGGGTGGTCAGGAGGACGACGATCCGGCTCGTACCAGGATCATCCGGGAGACCGAGGCACAACGCAGCCGGCAACTCGCGGTGGCGGTGGCCGAGGTGACCCGGCAGCGTGACCATGCGGCCCGCGACCGGGACCAGGCCCTCCGGCGTAACGACGCTCTGGCCGCCGAACGAGACCGGTTGGCCATCCGGTACGCCGACATGTCCTACCGGCTGGAACGGCTGGAACAGGAGCGGACCGAGGCCCGGCCGGCGGCCTATCCGCCGGGCCTGGTGGCGGGCGGTCCCAGACCTGCCGCGCGGGCCCGCCGATCCGGGATAGGCTACGTGTTGTGGGGGGTTGTCGCGATCATGCTCGGCGCGGTTGTGGGCACACTGGTCGCCTCCCAGATCATCTACCATGACCCCTGGTCGATAATCACCAAAGCCGTTGACGCCGTTTCCGCGGCGCCTAACAGACACTAGGACCCGTGCCGCCACATTCAGTCACCGCCCGGGTGCATGTGCCCGGGCAAGAAGCCGTCTCGCTCACCGAGGGCGAGACGATGACGTTCGGCCGCAGGGCGTCGGGCCGGCAGGTCGACCTGGAGGTCAGCGACAGCGTCCTGGTGAGCCGCCGGGCGGGCACGGTGGAACTTACCCCGTACGGCGTGCTGGTCACCAACACCGGATCCAACCCGCTGCTGCTGGAGGAGGGCAGCCGGTCGGTCCGCAGTTCGCTGCGCCGGGGCGGTGCCCAACTCGTGCTCACCGGGCGTGCCCGGGTGTCCTTCGCCGGCACGCCGGACTCGTTCGAGGTCGAGGTGGTCAGCCAGGACGATCCCGACGAGGAGTCCGAACCGGTGCCGCTGGCCGCCGGGCACCCGTCGGCCACCGGGGAGCGGACCCGCCCGGCCTGGTCGCTGAGCGAGGACACCGCGTACTTCCACTGCCTGGTCGCCCTGTGTGAGCCGACCCTGCGCAACCCGGACAGCCCGTGGATCCCGACCAGCCAGCAGGTCGCCGACCGGCTCTGGCAGTGCCGGCTGCTGCCCGGCCCGCGCAGCGGTGACTGGGTGGACCGCCGGTTGGACGACGTGCGCGAGAAGCTGCCGATCGGGGAGAAGCCGTGGACGGCTGACCGGGCCCGCTCCGCGACCCCGACCGAGCAGGCCCAGGCGGTGGCCCGGAT
>DASULA010000446.1:0-3611 GCA_036278435.1 Mycobacteriales bacterium
CATCGGCAGGTACTCCAGCCCGGCGGCCCGCACGGTGTCCACCAGCGGCCCGGGTTCGGCGAACACCAGCACGTCATGGCCGCGGTCCCGCACCGCCACGGCCAGTTCCACCGCGTTGAGCTGGGAGCCCCCGATCTCCATCGAGTGCGGGTAGACCAGCACCCTCACGGCCGGCCCCCGCCGGCCCGGCCCGGCCCACCCGGCCCACCCGGCCCGTCCCGATCCACCCGATCCACCCGATCCATCCTGTCCACCCCGTCCACCCCGTCCAGCCGGTCGAGCCGGTCGAGCCGATCCAGCCGATCCAGCCGATCCAGCCGCGCGGTCAGCTCCCGCACGGTGCCCTCCAGCTCGGCCACCCGGTTGGACAGGTCCGCGGTGGACAGTCCCAGCGTGGTGCGCACCGACCGGATGACGGTGGCCGCCATAACCCGATCGGCACGGTCGGCACCGTCGGTGCCCGCCGGCCGGTCCGACTGCACCCGCCACAGCCGCAGCACGCCGTCACCGGTGAGCACGTCAACGTGACCGTCCTGGTCGGACCGGCCCACCACCCGGCCGGGCACCCGCCCGTCGTAGCGGGGCGGGTCGGCCACCGGTTCGGCCGACCAGACCACCAGCCGGCGCCCGTGCAGGTGGCTGAACGCCCCCGGGTAGGGGTCCGACAACGCCCGCACCAGCGCGTCCACCGTCACGGTCGGCGCCGACCAGTCGATCTGGCCGTCCGCCGGCAGCCGGGTGCATGCATAGCTGGCCCGCGCCTCGTCCTGCGGCACGCCGGCATACCCGTCGATCATGTCGGCCACCGTACCGGCGAGCCTGGCCCGCTGGATCGCGTTCAACCGGCCGTACAGCTCGCCGACGGTGTCCCGGGGACCGATCGGCACCCGCTCGCTGAACAGGATGTTGCCGGCGTCCAGACCGGCGACCAGCCGGTGCACGGTGACCGCGGTGTACGGCTCACCGCGCAGGATCGCCCAGTTCACCGTGGCCCGGCCCCGGTAGCGGGGCAGCGGGGCGTAGTGCACGTTCACGAACGGGGTGGCCGTGACCAGGTCGCCGGGCAGGATCCGGTCGTAGGAGGAGACCACCACGCAGTCCGGCCGCAGCCGGCCGACCAGCGCCCGCACCGCCGAGGGTGCGCAGTCGGCATACACGGTCACCCCCAGCACGGCGGCCCTGGTTCGCACCGGGTCCGCACCGGGCCCGGGCGGGCGCACCACCCCGAGCAGGTCGAACCGGGCGGCCAGCGACTCCAGCGCGTCCAGTGCGGTCGGCCCCATGCCCAGCAGCAGAACCCTCCGGCGGGTCCGGTCGAGGTCGGTCGGTGTCATCGTCGGTCACACCGGTTGCAGGTAGGCCCGGTCCACGTCACCCAGCGGCATGCGCCGGGTGAGCAGTTCGCCGACCTTCAACCCGCCGGTCTGGAGCCGCACCACCGGCTCCGGGCCGACATCGGAGGGCAGCACACCCATGTGCCCGGGTGCCGGCGGTTCGACCGGCCACACCGGAACCCCGGCCGAGCGGGCCGCGGCCCGATCCACATCACCCCAGAACTGCGCCACCACCGCGCCGGGCATCCGCTCGGCCACCGTGCGCAGCGCCGGGCCGGTGAGCACCGGGCCGGCACCCGGGCGCAACGCCACCAGCACCGCGTCCGGGCCGTCGTGCGGCTGGCCGTCGGGTTCGGCGCCCAGTCCGGACGGACCGTCGCACACCCGCACCCGGGCGCCGACCGCGACCAGCCCACGTTCCAGGTAGCCGCGGAACGGGTTGTCACACAACACCACGATCCTGCTCCGGTACACCGCGACACCGGCGTCGAGCAACAGCTTCACCGCCATCACGCCGAGGAAGGAGAACACGTCCACCAGCGGGTGCCGCTCGTTCGTACCGGCCACCAGAACGCCCCGCTCCCGGCAGGCCGTGACGTCCACGTCGGACGGACGCAGTTCCCAGGCCTCGTACATCAGCGACACCACCGAACCCGGCCGCATCCGGGACACCACCGCGGCGTCGACCGGCCGGACATGCCCGGAGTTGGTGACGATGTCGGCTCCGGCCGCCAGGTCGGCCACCCCGGCCGAGCCCGGCAGTCCGGTGGCAACCATGTCGATCCGGTCGGCCACCCCGACCAGTTCCGCCAGTTCACCGGTGGCCTCGGCCACGGTGGCCACGGTGGCGTGGCGGGTGTCCCGGCAGGCGGCGAACACGTGCTCGGCACCGGCCAGCGCGGCCAGCACCGGGGTCACCGAGTACGCACCGGAGGCCGCCTCGGTGAGCACCACCCGGCCAGACAGGTCGAGCGCGCAGCGGTGCACCGCGGCCCGGGTGAGCGCGGCCAGCCTGGCCGGGTTCAGGCCGGGCCTCACCGACCCGCCCCGGCGGTCGTGGCCAGCGCCGCGCCCAGCGCGTCGACCACCCGGGCCTGGTCGTTCTCGGTCATCGCGTCGAACAGCGGCAGGATCAGCGACCGGCGGGTCAGGTGCTCGGTGACCGGTAGCGGCCGGTGCGGATGGTCGGCGTAGGCCGGTTCCAGGTGCGCGGCCATGATCCCCCGCCGGGCCGACACGCCGCGGGCGGCCAACGCGGCCAGCACGGCGTCGCGGTCCACTCCACAGTCGTCCGGCAGCACCACCCAGAACGACTGGTAGTTCGTCCGGCCACCCGCCGGGTCGGTAACCGCACGCAGTCCAGGCAGGACGGACAGCGCCCGGTGGTACCACTCGGCCAGCGTCCGGCGGCGTTCCACCTGGGCTTCCAGCCGGCCAAGCTGGACCAACCCGATCGCAGCCTGCACGTCGGTCATCCGGTAGTTGAAGGCGGTCTCGGTGTACTGCTCCAGCACCATTCCGCCGGAGGCGTGCCGGTCGGCCGCGCTCACGTTCATGCCGTGCTCTCGCAGCCGGCGCAGCCGGGCCGCCCACTGTGGATCATCGGTGCTGACCAGGCCGCCCTCGCCGGTGGTGAGCAGTTTGCGCGGGTGGAACGACCAGGCGGCCAGCAACGCCCCGGCGCCAACCGGCCGGCCCTGCCAACTCGACCCGACCGCGCACGCCGCGTCCTCCAGTACCGGCACCCCGTGCGGTTCGCACACGTCCCGAAGCGCCGGAATGTCGGCCGGCATCCCACCCTGGTGCACGGCCAGCACCGCGCGGGTGCGCGGGCCCAGCACCGGCTCCACCGTGGCCGCGGTGAGGTTGCCGGTGCCCGCGTCCACGTCGGCGAACACCGGGGTCGCCCCGACGTAGCGCACCGCGTTGGCGGTGGCGATGAACGAGAACGACGGCACCACCACCTCGTCGCCCGGCCCGATCCCGAGCAGGTGCAGCATCAGGTGCAGCCCGGCTGTGCAGGACGACACCGCCACCCCCTGCCCGGCACCGATCCGGTCGGCGAACGCCCGCTCGAACCGGGCCACCCGGGGACCCTGGGCCACCCATCCGGAGCGGACCGCCTCGGCCGCGGCCAGTGCCTCGGACTCGCCGAGCAACGGTCGCATCACCGGTATCACATCGCCGTCCACGGTTCCCCCTCGCTGTGTTCGCAAACCCGCCGCGGTGGCGGTCACCGCCGGCCGGCGGGCGCCACCGCGTCCAGGTTCAGCAGAC
>DASULA010000447.1:0-3800 GCA_036278435.1 Mycobacteriales bacterium
CCAGTTGGTGGGGTCGGGTGCGACCAGGTTGTGGTGGCCTTGGTCGTTGAGGAACGTGGAGAGGGTCGTGGGCAGCGTGTCGGGGATGGTGTGGGGTGGTCCTTCGAGGACGAACCGCTCGTGGCCGTGCCTGTTCAGGAAGAAGACTTCGTCGGAGTGCTGGATGTCGTAGGTCAGGGGCTGCCCGGTGCGCCAGTTCCTTGGGCGCGCCGTCCCGGGTGGGTTGGTCACTTTCTGCCGCCAGACCCCGAGGTAGTCCCACAGGGTGTCCACTGTCGCAGCCGCGCCGGTCAGCACGAGCCAGTTGGGCGGGGTGGGGGTGAACAGCCGGCGGTAGGCGGCCAGCTGGGCCCGGGTGTCCCGCTTCGGGTCGACCGTGATCGACAGGAAGACGGTGTCGTTGGCGCCGTCGGGTTCGGCGCGGGCGGTGTTGACGATGGTTGCCGTGTCCAGGGGGCAGGTCTCCTGGCACAGTGACATGGCGTCCGAGATCACCACCAGCTTGCCGGTGAGGTCGCGCAGCCGCAGCGTCGACCCGGTTGTCGTGGTGAACGGCAGGTCCAGGATGCGGGCCGGCAGCGGGGCGTCCAACGCGGTGCCGACCGAGGGGGCGGGCGTGGTGGACCCGTTCGACGTTGCGCTGACGCCCGGGGTCGCGGAGCAGGCGGCGAGTGTCACCGTGGTCAGTGCCGCCACGGCCAGCGCCCCCGCCCTGGTGGCGGCGGTGCGGGTTCGCGCCCCAGGTTCGAGCACCGGTGACCGGCTGCCGGCCGGTGTGGACCTGGCCGGGGTCACGGCTTGCTCCGGGTGGCGAGCAGGTCGCGGTAGGTGAGCCACCCGACGACGGCTCCGGTCGGGCTCAGGACCGGCATCGCGTTCATCCCGGTGCGGCTGAGGGTCTCCCGGGCGGTCTGCAGCTCCTCGCCCACACCGACGGTGACCGGCAGCTCGGTGGCCAGGGCCGCGGCGGCCGCGTCATGGTGGCCGTCGGCGAGTGCGTCGGATACCCCGCGTGCGGTGACGACCCCCAGGTAGTCGCCGGTGTCGTCCACGACGGGCAGCACCCCGAACTGGGTGCGGCTCAGGGCGGTGGCGACCTCGACCAGGCTGGCGTGCCGGGACACCCCGACGGGGACGGGGCTCATCACCGCGCCAACGCGTTGGCTGTCGTGGCCCAGCGCCTCGGGCCGTTCCAGGTCGACCCCGCGACGGCGCAGCTTCAGGGTGTAGATCGTGTCCCCGGTGATGGCGTGGCTGACCCCGGTGGCCAGCACGATGGCCGCCATGAGCGGCAGGATGATGGAGTACTCGCCGGTGAGCTCGAAGAGGATCACCACTGCGGTGATCGGGGCCCTGGCGGCGCCGGCGAACACCGCGCCCATGCCAATCAGGCCATAGGCGCCGACCGGGCCGGTGGTTGCCGGTGCCAGCAGGTGCAGGGCTTGGCCGAAGGCGGAGCCGAGCATGGCCCCGACGAACAGGCTGGGTGCGAACACCCCGCCAGAGCCGCCGATGCCGATGGTCAGGCTGGTCGCGAGCATCTTGCCCACCATCAGGACCAGGAGGAAGCCGACGACGTACCGGCCGGCGACGGCGTTGCCCAGGACCGGGTACCCGACGCCGTACATCTGCGGCAGCACCAGCAGCAGACCTCCCAGGGCCAGGCCGCCGACCGCGGGCCGTAACCACTCCGGTCCGCGCCACAGCGCGTCGCAGGCGTCCTCGACCGCGTACAGGACCCGGGTGAACAGGACGCCGACCAGACCGGCGAGCAGGCCGAGCACCGCGAACCAGGCGTACTCGCGGGGGTCGTGGACGCTGAACGCGGGCAACCGCAGGAACGGCGCGTCCCCGAGCGCGGCGCGGCCGATGACACTGGAGGTGACCGAGGCCAGCACGACCATCCCGAATGCCTGGGAGGTGAAGTCGGCCAGGATCAGCTCCATCGCGAAGAACACTCCGGCCAGTGGCGCGTTGAACGTGGCGGCGATCCCACCCGCCGCGCCGCAGGCGACCAGCACCCGCAAGCGAGGCTCGGCCACCCGCGCCAGGCGCCCGGCGGTCGAGCCCAGCGCCGAGCCGATCTGCACGATCGGCCCCTCACGCCCCACCGACCCCCCGCCACCGATGCACAACGCGGAGGCCAGGGCCTTCACGGCCGCCACCTGGGGGGCGATGCGCCCGCCTCGGCGGGTCACGGCATACATCACCTCCGGCACCCCGTGTCCCCTGGCCTCGCGGGCGAACGCGTGCACCAGCGGGCCGTAGAGCAGCCCCGCCACCACCGGCGCGAGCACCACGAACCACCGCCCCAAACCGGGCAGGCCCGGGTGAGGCGCCCCGGGGGTCGCGGCGTAGTCCTGGTGACCGGAAAGGGCGCGGGTGAACACCGTGATCAGCCAACGGAACACGACCGCACCGGCCCCCGACGCCGCACCCACCGCAAGCGCCAGACACATCAAGGCGGTGCCGGACGTGCGCACCCACACCGCCGCCCTCCCGGTCGAGAGCCCCACCAGCCGGCGCGTGCGCAGCGGGAACGAAGACCCCTCGAGCGACATGAATTGCATTCTGCAATGATTGTGAGCCGCAACGCAAAGCGAAGAAGGCAGCCGGTGACGCGGGAAGGTGGAGGACGTGAGCTCAGGATCGCCAGATGCGGCCGACGTCGACGAGCTGGTGACCGCCATGCTCACCGCGTCACGAGTGCTGGTCGGGGTCTCGGCCCGCTCCCTGGCCGAGGTGGAGGACACGGTCACGGTGACCCAGTTCCGGGTGCTGGTGGTCCTTCAGGGCCACGGCGAGACCAGGTTGAACCTCCTCGCGGACCGGCTGGCCGTCAGCCCGTCGACCGCCCTGCGGACCGTGGACCGCCTGATCGGCTCCGGCCTGGTCACCCGACGGGAGAACACCCAGGACCGGCGCGAGGTCGTAATCGAGCTCACCACTCACGGTCGGCGGGTTGTCGACCGGGTCACCGAGCGACGCCGCGCCGCGATCCACGAGATCGTGGAACAGATGCCGCAGCGGCAGTCCACGCGCCTCCTGGAGGCACTCAGCGCGTTCGCCGCCGCAGCCGAGGAACCCGCCGCAACCCTCGACGCGGCAACGGCGCTGGGCTGGTGAGGCATGGGTGTCGTGCGTGGGGTCGGTGACGCCATCCGGCTCGCCGGACTGATGGGATGGCAGATTCTGTGGCCCCTGCTGCTGGGGTTCATCCTCTCGGGCATCGTGCAGGCGCTCGTGCGCCGAGAGGTCGTCCGCAGGTACCTCGAGGGAGACTCGCCGCGCAACCTGGCCTGGGCGACCGGGCTCGGTGCCGCGTCGTCATCGTGCTCCTACGCCGCCGTCGCTCTCGCCCGGTCCCTGTTCCGCAAGGGCGCGTCGATCGCCGCAGCGATGGCGTTCGAGATCGCCTCCACTAACCTCGTCCTCGAGCTGGGCATCATCCTGGCCCTGTTCATGGGATGGCGCTTCACCCTCGCCGAGTTCGTGGGCGGGCCCATCATGATCGTGCTGGTGGCGCTGGGTTTTCGCCTGTGGATGCGCGGGCGCGTCGTCGACCAGGCCCGCAGGCAGGCCGACCGCGGCCTCGCCGGGTCCATGGAGGGCCATGCCGGGATGGACATGTCCGTGCCGGCCCAAGGATCCATCTGGTCCCGGCTGTTCTCCCGCGACGGGCTGACCGCTGTTGCGCACTACTTCGTCATGGACTGGGCCTCGGTGATCCGGGACATCGCGCTGGGGCTGCTCATCGCCGGCGCCGTTGCCGCCTGGGTCCCCACGCAATGGCTCCAATC
>DASULA010000448.1:0-3845 GCA_036278435.1 Mycobacteriales bacterium
GCGTTGCAGGCCGAGGCGTTGGCAGGCCCAGCGGGCCACCGCCCGTGACGCCGTGCTGCCGATGCCCTGGTTGGTCCGGGAGGTGCGTACCCAGTAGCTCAGATTCGCACTCCGCGCCTGCCAGTTGATCGGTCCGATCCCGACGCTGCCGAGGTATCGGCTGCCCGGGTCGCCCACCGAGAACTCGAAGTGGGCGCCGTCGTTCCAGGCGGACTCGCAGTAGCCCAGCCACTGTTCCAGGCCCGTTTCGGTCAGGTCCTCCCGCCACCAGGGCATCGTGGTGGACAGTTCGGCGCCCGATTCCACCACCGCGGCGAACATCTCGGCGGCGTCGGTGCGGGCCGCCGACCGCACCCACAGCGCACCGGCCGGGATCTCGACCGGGTGACGGGGAAGGCCGTGAGCCAGAGTCATCCCGAGATGATGGCGCACCGGTACCCGCATGCGGCGGTGAATCCGGCACCCCACCGGTGGGCGGGTACGGCGCGGACGGTGGTCCGCAGTGGCGGGTCAGGGGTGTGGCCGATGGCCCGACGAGCCGGATCCGCCGGCGCCGGCCCAGCCCGGGGGCGGCCCGGTGAGTCCGCGGTGCCCACGCTCCGTGCCCATGCCAGCCGTGCTGTCTTGCTCGTCCTGGAGGGAGTGCGGTCGGTCCGGATGCTGCTTCGGACCATGGGTAGCGGCCGGTGTCGCGGGTAGGAGAGCTGCCGACAGCGGAGGGGTGGCGCGACGAGGTGGGCGATGGCTGTGCGTTATCGGGAGTTCCTCGGAGCGGTCTCCGAGACGACCGGACTGGATACCGACGAGGCCCGCGCGGTGGCCGGAGCGGCGCTGAGCGTGTTGGCCCGCCAGCTCAGCCGGGCCGACCGGCGCCGGCTGCTCGACGCCCTGCCGGCCAACCTGAGCGACGGACTTCCACCCCCGGGCGGTCCGGCCCATCCCGACCGGGTCGCCTTCGTCCAGGGGGTGTCGCGGCTCAGCGGGCGCCCGGCCGAGGAGGCGTGGCTGCTCACCCACGCGGTGTTCGCCGCGCTGGCCGGGCAGGAACCGGAACTGGTGCGCGGGCTGGACCTGCCCGCCGACCTGGGCGAGCTGTTCAGCCAGCCCTACCCGGGCGGCGGCCTCACCGGCCCGCGCGGGCACCAGGCGCCGCTGACCGCCGAGGAGGTCCAGGCCGAACTGCGCGAGCTCCCGTACTGGTCCGGCGACACCAGCGCCCTGGTCAGGACGGTGGAACTGCCCGAGGACAACCTCGACCGGGTGCTGGAGCGCATCCTGCTCCTGCACCGGCGGTTCGGCCGGGGGCCGGAGGTGCGCCGCGTCGGCGGCGCCGCCGACCTGGTGGTGAACACCGCGGCGGTCGGCGCGGTGACCGCGTTGGACATCGAACTCGCCCACGAGGTGGACCGCGCCATCGAACAGGCTGGCGCCGGCATCGCCTCGGGCTGACCCCGTCCTACCGGGACCGATACGAGGGTCAGGTAACAGCAGGGGGGCCATATGCCATCTGTTCGCCACCGGACCGTGACCGTGGACGGCCACGCCATCTTCTACCGCGAATCGGGTCCTACCGACGCTCCCGTTGTGGTGTTGCTGCACGGTTTCCCGACCAGCTCCCACATGTTCCGAGGACTTATTCCGCTGTTGGCCGACAGCTACCGGACGATCGCGCCCGACTACCTCGGGTTCGGGCTGTCCGACGCGCCGCCGGTCGAGGAGTTCGACTACAGTTTCGATGTCCTCGCCGGGATCACCGACCGCCTCCTGGACCAGCTTGGAATCAAACACTTCGCGATGTATGTCCAGGATTACGGCGCGCCTATTGGTTGGCGGCTCGCACTGCGTCACCCCGAGCGTGTCAAGGCGATAATCAGCCAGAACGGGAACGCCTACACTGACGGGCTCGTGGACGCATTCTGGTCCCCGCTCGTGGCGTACGCGGCCAACCCCGGACCGGACACCGAGGCGCCAGCTCGCTACGCGCTCAGTATGGAGGGGATCCGCTGGCAGTACCTCAACGGCGTACCGGAACCGGATCTGGTCAGCCCAGACACCTGGATGCACGACCACGCCATGGTCCAGCGCCCAGGCAACGACCGCATCCAGATGCAACTCTTCCGCGACTACGGCACCAACATCAACATGTATCCGCGCGTGCAGGGCTACTTCCGGGAGAGTCGGGTGCCACTGATGGCCGTGTGGGGTGCCAACGACGAGATCTTCGGTCCGGACGGGGCCCGCTGCTTCGCCCGCGACCTCCCGGACGCCGAGGTCCACCTGCTCGACACCGGGCACTTCGCACTCGAAAGCCACCTCGACACCATCGCGGGTTACGTCAGGGGCTTCCTCGGACGTGTCATTCACCGCGGGGCGTGAGGACGGGAGCACGTCCGGAAGCACGCCGAGCGTACCCCGGTGTCCCCTCCAGATCGCCGACGCGATGACCCGTCGGCTGCGTTGGCTCGCGACCGCATGGGCGCTCTCGATGACTCGTAAGGGTCAGGCCCGAGCGGCGGATCCGAGCGGACCTGAGCGGACCTGAGCGGACCGTGCGGCGACCGTCGGTGCGGGATACCGGACGGTCGGCGGCGATCGGCCGTCACCGGTGGCTGGTTCCGGCGTATTCGGCACCTGCCCGCGGGGCGCTGGGTACGGTGCGGGCGGCGGGTGGCCGACCGGATCGGGATGTGGCGGGAGTGGTGGATGACGCTGCGGTGTGCGGTACTGGACGACTACCAGGGCGTGGCGCTGTCCATGGCGGACTGGACACCGCTGGCTGGCGAGGTCGAGGTGAGCGCGTTGCGGCGGCACCTCGACGACCCGGACGAACTGGTCGCGGCCATCGCCAACTGCCAGATCGTGGTGGCCATGCGGGAACGCACCCCGTTCGGCGCGGACCTGTTCGCCCGGCTGCCCGAACTGCGGCTGCTGGTCACCACCGGCATGCGCAACGCCTCGATCGACCTGGCCGCCGCCGCCGTACACGGCGTCACGGTCTGCGGCACGGCCGGCGCATTTGAGCCGACGGTCGAACTGACCTGGGCGCTGGTGCTCGGACTGGCCCGGCACCTGGTCACCGAGAGCACCGCCTTCCGCGACGGCGGGTGGCAGAGCACGGTCGGGGTGGACCTGGCCGGGCGGCGGCTGGGCGTGCTCGGGTTGGGTCGGATCGGCGGCCGGGTCGCTCAGGTCGGGTCGGCGTTCGGCATGGACGTGGTGGCCTGGAGCACCAACCTCACCGCCGAACGGGCCGCCGCCGAGGGCGTCACGCTGGCCCCATCGATGGCCGAACTGCTGGCCACCAGCGACGTCGTCTCGATCCACCTGGTGCTCGGCGAGCGGACCCGCGGCCTGCTCGGCGCCGGCGAGTTGGCCCTGATGAAACCCACCGCCTACCTGGTCAACACGTCGCGGGCGGCCATCGTGGACACCGACGCCCTGGTCGAGGCACTGCGGGCCGGCCGGATCGCCGGCGCGGGCCTGGACGTGTTCGACGTCGAACCGCTGCCGGCCGGCCATCCGCTCCGCTCGCTGCCCACCGTGCTGGCCACCCCGCACCTGGGGTACGTGTCCGAGCGCAACTACCGCGTGCACTACTTCCCGCAGGTGGTCGAGGACATCACCGCCTACCTCGCCGGCACCCCGGTCCGCGCGCTGGGCGGTTGACCGGCGATCCGGGCCCACCCGGCGGACGCCGGTGGTCGGCCACCGCGGGCTGCGGTGCTTGCCCACGGCCGGTCCGAGGGCGCACGCTGGGTGCATGACTCGACGCTGCCGCAGCCGCGCCCCCCGCCGGCGGTACCTTCGCAACCGGTGGTACCTGTACAGCGGACGGTGCCGCCGGA
>DASULA010000449.1:0-4010 GCA_036278435.1 Mycobacteriales bacterium
GACCTCCAGGCCGGGCAGGACGCGTTGCAGGCGGCCGGGTTCATCAACCTGGGTTCGCGGGACGGCAGCGGCCGGGGGCGGATGCAGATCATCGACCGGAACTGGGTGGTGACCGGGCAGTCGGCCCGGCCGGGCAGCCGACCGGGGGCGGGCACCCGGATCGTGCTCACCGCGGTGAAGTTCGGCGAGCCGACCGGGAAGTCCGGCTGTCAGAGCTGACCCCCGCCCCGACCCACGGTGCGGACCGGGCCCGACCCGGCCGGACTCCTCTTGCCCAGTGGAAATCCTGGCCGGGCGGGGGTCCTGCCGCGCCGACGGGGAGCAAGATGCTGGTCAACCACGGACCCAGCACCGCCGACCGCCGACAGGCGAGGAGAGCCATGTCCCGTCGTGCCACACCGCCGTTCCGCGCCGACCACGTGGGCAGCCTGCTGCGCCCGCCCGAGGTGCTTCGGGCCCGGGAGGAGTTCGCCGCCGGCCGGCTCCCGGCCGCCGAACTCCGCGCGGTCGAGGACACCGCGATCGCCTCGGTGGTCCGGATGCAGGAGGAGGTGGGACTCCAGTCGGCCACCGACGGGGAGTTCCGCCGGGCGTCCTGGCACATGGACTTCATCTACCAGCTCGGCGGCGTGTCCACCACCGAGGGCAACATCAGGGTTCAGTTCCGCAACCCGACCGGCACGCTGGAGTTCTCCCCGGCGGCGTTGCGGGTGGGGGAAAAGGTGCGGCTGGAGCACACCATCTTCGCCGAGGACTTCCAGGCGCTGCGGTCGATGACAACCACGAACCTGCCCAAGCTGACCATCCCGTCGCCGAACATGGTGCACTACCGCGGCGGGCCGGCGTCGATCGACCGGGTGGTGTACCCGGAACTGGACGAGTTCTGGAGTGACCTGTCCGGTGCCTACGCCGAGCAGGTCCGCCGGCTGGGCGAGCTGGGCTGCCGCTATCTCCAGTTCGACGACACCAGCCTGGCCTATCTCAACGACCCGGCGCAGCGGGAGCAGATCGCCCGCCGGGGCGACGACGCGGACAGCCTGCACCTGCGCTACATCCGGCAGATCAACGACGCGCTGGCCGGCCGGCCGGACGGCATGGCCGTGACGACCCACATGTGCCGCGGCAACTTCCAGTCCTCCTGGGTGGCCGAGGGCGGGTACGACTTCGTGGCCGAGGCCCTGTTCAGCGAGCTGGGTGTGGATGGGTTCTTCCTGGAGTACGACGACGAGCGCTCCGGCGGCTTCGAGCCGTTGCGGTTCGTGCCCAAGGGCAAGATGGTGGTGCTCGGCCTGGTCACCACCAAGCGCGGCGAGTTGGAGGACTCCGACACCCTCAAGCGCCGCGTCGACGAGGCCAGCCGCTACGTGCCACTGGACCAGATCTGCCTGTCCCCGCAGTGCGGGTTCTCCTCGACCGTGGAGGGCAACCTGCTCAGCTACGAGCAGGAGGTGGCCAAGCTGCGGCTGGTGGTCGAGACCGCCCACGACATCTGGGGCTGACCCGGCCCGGCGCCGATCCTGGTCCCGGGGCGTTGTCCGGCACCCACCGGCACTGTGACCAAGATCGGCGCGTCGGGACTGGGGTGAGGGTTGCCGGGTGGGGGTGCGTTGGTTACGGTCCGCGCAGAAAGTCGGAATCGATCGGGTGCCCGCCTGCCCCTCGGCCCGGACAGGGCCTGACCTGGCCGGCCGGTCGCCCGGAAGGGGCGGTGACCGGATGGCGGGTGAGACCGTTGCGGAGGCCGGCGGGACCGGAGCGGTGGGTGCGCCGGGCACCATCCTGGGGATGATCGCGGCGCGCGGGTCGGCCCCGGCCCTGGTCGATCCGGTCGGCGGCACCGTGCTCGGCTACGACGAGTTGCTGGCCCGGGTCACCGGCCTGGCCGGGCACCTGGCCTCGCTCGGCCTGGCTCCCGGCGACTGCGTGGCCTACTCGGCCGGCAACGGCGCGGACTTCGTGGTGACGTTCCTGGCCGCCGCCGCAGCCGGGCTGGCCTCCGCGCCGCTGAACCCGGCGTACACCGAGGCCGAGTTCGCCGCCTACCTGACCGACCTGCGGCCCGGCGCCCTGCTGCACCTGGACGGCGACGAGCGGCCGGCGCTGGTCGCGGCCGGCGGCGCGCAGGGCCTCAGGCAGATCCCGGTGCGGCCCTCGGCCGACCACGACGAGCCGTTCGACCCGGCCGGGGCCACCCCGGAGTCGGTGGCGCTCATCCTGCACACGTCGGGCACGACCAGCCGGCCCAAGGGTGTCCCGCTGGCCCAGGCCAACCTGACCGCGTCGATGCGCAGCATCATCGCCGGGTACCGGCTCGGCCCGGCCGACGTGAGCTACTGCGTGATGCCGATGTTCCACATCCACGGCCTGGTCGCCTCCACCCTGTCCACCCTGGCCACCGGTGGCACCGTGGTCACGCCGCGCCGGTTCAGCGGGTCGGCGTTCTGGGCGGACGCCTCGCGTTGGGGTGCAACCTGGTACTCCGCCGTGCCCACCATCCACCGGGTGCTGCTCACCCGGGCCGAGGGCGGCGAACTCCCGGGTGGGCACTCGCTGCGGTTCGCCCGGTCCTGCTCGGCCACCCTGCCGCCGCCGGAGTGGCAGAAGCTGGAGGATCTGCTGAACGTTCCGGTGGTTGAGGCGTACGGCATGACCGAGGCGTCGCACCAGATGGCCACCAACCCGCTGCCCCCCGACCGGCGGCAACCGGGCAGCGTGGGCCGGGCCACCGTGGGCCTGGAGGTGGGCATCGTGGACGAGTCGTGGACCCCGCAACCGGCCGACACTCCCGGCGAGGTGGTGGTCCGCGGGCCGTCGGTGATCCGGGCCTACCGCGACAACCCGCAGGCCGACGCGGTGTCCTTCCGCGACGGCTGGTTCCGCACCGGCGACGAGGGGACCCTGGATGCCGACGGTTACCTGCGGCTGCTCGGGCGGATCAAGGAGATGATCAACCGCGGCGGCGAGAAGATCTCGCCCTACGAGGTCGAGGCGGTGTTGCAGACCCACCCGTCGGTGGTCGAGGCCGCGGCGTTCGGCGCGCCGGACCCCAAGTACGGCGAGCAGGTTAGGGTCGTGGTGGTGCTGCGTTCCGACGCCACCCCGGAGGAACTGCGCGGGCACTGCGCCGACCACCTGGCCGGGTTCAAGGTGCCCGAGCAGGTGATCGTGCTGCCGGAGATACCCAAGGGCCCGACCGGCAAGGTCCAGCGTCGCATCCTGTCCAAACAGGTGGGCACGTGAGGATCGCGGTGCTGGGTGCCGGAGCCATCGGCGCCTACGTCGGCGCGGCGCTGGCCCGCGGCGGGGCACAGGTGTCGCTGGTCGCCCGCGGTGAGCACCTGGCCGCGATCCAGCGGGACGGGGTGCGGGTGCGCAGTCCGCGGGGTGATTTCTCCGCCCGGGTCGCGGCCACCTCCGACCCGGCCGAGATCGGGCCGGTCGACGTGGTGTTCCTCGGTCTGAAGGCCAACTCCTACCCGCAGGTGGGGCCACTGCTGCGCCCGTTGCTGGGCCCGGACACCGGGGTGGTCGCGGCCCAGAACGGCATCCCGTGGTGGTACTTCCACGCGCTGCCCGGTCCGTTCACCGGGCGCCGGCTGGAGTCGGTCGACCCCGGCGGCGCGGTCAGCGCGGCCATCCCACCCGAGCGGGCCATCGGCTGCGTGGTCTACTGCTCCACCGAGATCGCCGAGCCCGGGGTGATCCGCCACCTGGAGGGCACCCGGTTCTCGATCGGGGAGCCCGACGGCAGCCTGAGCGCCAGGTGTCAGGCGCTGAGCGCCGCGATGGTCGCCGGCGGGCTGAAGTGCCCGGTCGAGCCGAACCTGCGCAACGACGTCTGGATCAAGTTGATGGGCAACATCGCGTTCAACCCGCTCAGCGCGCTGACCCGGGCGACCATGGTGCGGATCGCCCGCCATCCCGGCACCCGCCAGCTCGTCACGTCGATCATGGAGGAGACCCTGGCCGTCGCGCGCAGCGTCGGGGTGGCACCGGAGGTGTCGATTTCT
>DASULA010000450.1:0-8437 GCA_036278435.1 Mycobacteriales bacterium
CGCCTCGCCGAGCATCCGGTGCCGCACCCCGACCGCGGGCCAGCCCCTGCCGACGACGTGCTCGTTGAGGTTCTCCCCGGCCCCCAGGCCGAGCCGGAACCGGCCGCCGGACAGGATCTGCACCGTGGCGGCCTTCTGCGCCACGACCGCCGGGTGGTACCGCATCGTCGGGCAGGTCACGAAGCTCATCAGCCCGATCCGCTTGGTGGCCCACGCCGCGGCACCCAGGATCGACCAGGCGTACCCGGAGTGGCCCTGCTCGGGCAGCCACGGCTGGTAGTGGTCGCTGACGACGGCGAAGTCGAATCCGGCCCGCTCGGCCGACTCCAGATCGCGCACCAACTGCGCCGGGCTTGCCTGCTCGCACAGCATGGTGTACCCGAACAGCGCCACGGCAACGGCACCTCCCGCGGTCCGGAAACGGCTCCGATCGGACTGGGTCACCTGCTACCCCGGTCCGGACCACCGAAACAGCACCGCCCGCCGGTCCGGTCCGGGACGGGTGATGATGGACACCCAGGGCAACCGGAATACCCGCACGGGTGGCGGCCGTTCGCCCCACCGGGCATGGACGCCCCGGCCGCCGGTGCCCCGCCGCTGACCCGCGGCCGGTGAGCATGCCGGTCAGGTTGGCACGGTGCGCGACCGGTTCGAGGGGAATGGGGGCGCCGATGACGCGACGCGGGTGGCTGCTGTTCGCCGCGCTCGGGGTGATCTGGGGCGTGCCGTACCTGCTGATCAGGGTCGCGGTCGGCGAGATCAACCCGTTGACGGTGGTGTTCGGGCGGACCCTGATCGGTGGGCTGCTGCTGTTGCCGGTCGCGCTGCACCGCCGTGCCCTGCCCGCCGTGCTGCGCCGATGGCGGTGGGTGCTGCTCTACACCGTGGTGGAGATCTCCGGTCCGTGGCTGATGCTCGGGTACGGCGAGACCCGGCTGACCAGTTCCACCGCCGGCCTGCTGGTCGCCGTGGTGCCGCTGGTGGCCACCACCGTGCTGGTCGTCGGCGGGCAGGACCGGTTCGACACCAGGCGGCTCGCCGGGCTGGGAATCGGCCTGGCCGGCGTGGCCTGCCTGGTCGGGCTGGACCTGCGCCTGGATGACCTGGTCGCGGTCGGCGCGGTCATGCTCACCGTGGCGGGCTACTCGTTCGGTCCGATCATCATCTCCCGCCGGCTGTCCGGCCTGCCGCCGATCGGGGTGGTCACCGCGTCCCTGGTCACGGCCAGCGCGCTGTACGCGCCGTTCGTGGGCTGGCTGTGGCCGCACCACCTCACCGCGCCGGCGGCCTGGTCGGTGCTCGGTCTGGGCGTGGTGTGCACGGCCGTGGCGTTCCTGGTCTTCTTCGCGCTGATCGCCGAGGTGGGGCCGGCCCGGTCGACGGTGGTCACCTATGTCAACCCGGCGGTGGCCATCGCGCTGGGCGTATTGGTGCTGAACGAGCCGTTCACCGTCGGGGTGGCGGTCGGGTTCCCGCTGGTGATCGTCGGATCGGTGTTGGCCACCGCCCGTTCCCGCCGCGCGGCTCTGGTCGCGGACCCGGTCGCGGACCCGGCCGGGAGTCCCGCCGTCGCCCGCCCCCGCGAACGGGCCGGGCAGTCCCACCCGACCGGCTGAATCCGCACCTGCGTCGTCCCTGTCATCGATCCGGATATCACCGCGCATTCGACCTGAAAGACCGGCGCGAGTACCTGGTGCGACCGGGATTGGCACGGTGATGTCGGTGAACCGACCCGGTCGCGGGTGCGGCGTGGATAAGCTGAGCGGCCTTGCCTGGTTCAGGGCACGGCAGGGTTTACCAGTGGGTTACCGGGGGGTTACCGGGGACCGCGCGTTTCGTCGCGGGTAGGACACCGGGGGGATTACGACGGTGGGAATTTTCACGTGGTTTCGCCGCAAAACAGATGTTTCACCATCAACACCTGGAACAGCGCCCGGGCAGCGGGTGGCGAATGCCCCGCCCTCGTATTTCGTACCGTCCCGTCCGCCCACGGGTCCGGTCTCCCGCCCGGCCTCCCGGCCGTATCCATCGCCGGTTCCGGCACCTCCGGTTCCGGCCCCCTTCGTCCCGGCACCGGCGTCACCCGTGCGTCCGGCACCGCCGGCCCCGCGGTACCCGACCGGATGGATACCGCCCGGGACGCCGATCCGCATCGCCGGGTACGCCATTGCCGGTGGGATGATCTACGGCGGGTTCGGGCTGTCGGCGGTGACGAGCGGAGGCGCCGAACCGGCACTCATCGATCCGGGCCTGCCGGTCGGCCGCCGGCCGGACCGGTCCGGTTCGGGGATGACGTACTGGCCGTCCTACCACCAGATCAGCCCGGAATGCCGGGCCGGTTACCTGGAATGGCTGGCCGCTGGCCGGTCGGCACCCGGTGCCTACATCGGTTACGTCTTCCTGTTCTTCTACGGCCTGGAACGGCGAGTCCTGGTTGACTGCGCGCGCCCCGGTCCGGCGCGTGCCGATCTGCCGGTGATCCACGCCGAGATCCGGCGACTGCTGTCGATCTACGGCGCCAACGACTCGTTCCGCGGCTACGCCACCGGGCTCCTCGACGTCGTCGCCAGTCTGGGCGCCCGTGGCCAGGGCCAGCCTCCGGCCTTCGACGGGGACCCGTGGGAGGTGCCGCTGCCGCTGCGGATCGGCCTGGCCGAGGCCGCCGCGGCGGGCCGCCCGGTCCCGGCGTCGTGGGCGCTGGCCTGGGTCCGGTTCCACCCGGAGATCCACCTGCGCACGGCGGCGCGGCGGTGCCCGGACGAGTTCGCCCGGCTCTTCGCGTTCCGGTACCGGGCCAGGTTCGGCGACGGGATGACCGTCCGGCCGAACCGGACCACGGTGCGCCTGGAGTACCGGGCCGCGAGCGCGGGTATCGGCCGGATCACCCTCGACACCGGGCTTCCGGACGTGTTCGGGCTGGCCGCTCCGGGTAGGACACTGGCCGCGCTGGTCACCGGGTGCACCGACGAACTGGACCCGTACAGCCGCTGGCTGGGGCGCAATCCCGATGGACAGGGCACCATCGCCGGCGCCGCGCTGCTGCCCGCATGCCTGGTCGACCCGGGCCGTGGCGCGGTGGGTGACCTGCTGCGCTGGGCTGACGCCCAGGTCGGCGCGGCCACCCACGCCATCATCGACGGCGCCGACCTGATCGGGTTCTGGACGCCGCAGCGGCCGGCCACACTGCCGAAGGCGGACTCGGTCGCGGTGGCGCGGCTGCTGGCCGGGCAGGGCTACGGGATCGAACCGGATCCGCGGTTTGGTGCGGCGCCGCTGGCCGCCGGACCGGCCGTACTGTTCCGGTTGGATCCCGCGGACAGCCCGTCCGCGCCGTCGGCCGGCTACACCGCCGCGGCCACCCTGATGCACCTGGCCGCCGCCGTGGCGGGCGCGGACGACGACGTGTCGGAGTCCGAACGGGCCCAGCTCGCCGCTCACCTGCACTCCGCGCTGCACCTGTCCGCGGCCGAGCGGTCCCGGTTGGAGGCGCACCTGCTGCGGCTGCTGACCGTCGGGGTGAAGCTGACCGGGCTCACCGGGCGGTTGCGCGCCCTCACCGTGGAGCAACGCGAGGGCGTCGCCGCGTTCTGCGTGCGGATCGCCGCCGCCGACGGAGTGCTGGCCGCCTCGGAGATGGCGATCCTGGCGAAGGTCTACACGCTGCTGGGCCTGGACGCCACGCGGGTGCCGGGCGACGCGCACGCCCTGATCACCACCGCGCCGGCCACCGTGCCGCCCACCCCGCCGGACACTGTGCCGGACACCGTGTTGGACATCGGGCCGGTGACCGTGCGACCGGCCGGCGCGGCGCCCTCGGGGTACCCGATCCCGGTGCAGCGGCGCGAGGTGGGATTCCACCTGGACGAGGCGGCGATCGCCGCGAAACTCGCCGAGAGCGAGCAGGTGAGCGCCCTGCTCGGCCAGATCTTCGCCGAGCAGGACAGCCCGGCACCCGAACCGGTGGCCGCGCCGGAGATCCGGACCGGGCCGCCCGCCGCCGGTCTGGACGGCGCGCACTCGGCCCTGCTGCGCGCGCTGGCTGGCCGGCCGGCGTGGAGCCGGGCCGAGGTCGAGGACCTGTGCGCGGGGCTGGGACTGCTGCCCGACGGCGCGCTGGACACCCTCAACGACGCGGCGTTCGACACCGCCGGCGAACCGGTGGCCGAGGGCGAGGACCCGATCCAGACCAACACCGACGCGATGCGGGAGATGCTGGCATGACCGACCGGATCCGACCCCGGGAACGCGACGCGATCATCCAGTCGCTGCGGGCCGGGGTGGTGCCCCGGGCCGGCCAGCAGCACGTGCAGGTCGGTCGGCACGACGAGGTGAAAGCGCTCGTCGGTGACATCGAGCGGATCGGCGGAGGCGGTTCGGCCGTCCGATTCGTCATTGGTGACTACGGGTCGGGCAAGACGTTCTTCCTGCACCTGGTCCGGTCGGTCGCCCTGGAGAAGCGGCTGGTCACCGTGCACGCCGACCTGGCCCCGGACCGGCGGCTGCACGCGACCGGCGGGCAGGCCCGCGGCCTGTACGCCGAGCTGATGCGCAACATGGCCACCCGGGCCAGGCCCGACGGGGCGGCGCTGGCCAGCCTGGTCGAGCGGTTCGTCACCCAGGCGCTGACCGAGGCCCGCGACACCGGGACCGAGCCCGGCCAGGTCATCCGGGCCCGGCTGGCCGAGCTGGCCGAGCTGACCGGTGGGTACGACTTCGCCGAGGTGGTCGCCTGCTACTGGCGTGGCTACGACTCGGGCAACGAGCAGCTCAAGGGGGACGCGATCCGGTGGCTGCGCGGGGAGTTCGCCACCCGCACCGACGCCCGCAACGCGCTGGGTGTGCGCACCATCGTCGATGACGCCACGTTCTATGACCACCTCAAGCTGATGGCCCGCTTCGTCCGGCAGGCCGGCTACGGCGGGCTGCTGGTCTGCCTGGACGAGATGGTGAACCTGTACAAGCTGGCCCACAGCCAGGCCCGCAACGCCAACTACGAGCAGTTGTTGAGGATTGTCAACGACGTGCTCCAGGGCACCGCCAGCCACCTGGGGTTCCTGTTCGGAGGCACCCCGGAGTTCCTGCTCGACACCCGGCGCGGCCTCTACAGCTACGACGCGCTTCGGTCCCGGCTGGTCCAGAACACGTTCGCCACCAGCGGCCTGGTCGATTACACCGGGCCGGTACTGCGGCTGGCGAACCTGACCCCGGAGGACTTCTACGTCCTGCTGGCCAAACTCCGGCACGTCTTCGCCGGCGGCGACCAGGAGAACTACCTGCTGCCCGACGCCGCCCTGGCCGCGTTCATGCGGCACTGCGAGTCGCGGGTCGGCGAGGCGTACTTCCGGACACCGCGCAGCACCATCACCGCCTTCGTCAACCTGCTGGCCGTGCTCGACCAGAACCGGAGCACCCGCTGGCAGGACGTGCTCGGTGACGTGGTCCTCACCGAGGAGGTCAATCCCGACCTGGCTCCCCTCGACGACGACCCGGCCGGGCCGGCGTCGGGGCCGGGGCCGGGGGGCGACGATGAGCTCACCAGCTTCCGCCTCTGAGCGGGCCGGCCGCCGTTCCACCGCGTTCGACCTGCTGCACCCGGACGTCCAGCGGTGGATCTGGCAACACCGGTGGACCGAGCTGCGCGACGCGCAGGAGCGGGCGGTCGAACCAGTCCTGGCCGGCCGGGACGTGCTCATCGCCGCGGCCACCGCCTCGGGCAAGACCGAGGCGGCGTTCCTTCCGGTCTGCTCGGCGCTGGCCAGCGACCCCGAGCCGGTGCCGGGCGTGCGGGCGGTCTACCTCAGCCCGCTCAAGGCGCTGATCAACGACCAGTACGGCCGGCTGGACGAGCTGTGCGAACACCTCGACATCAGGGTGCACCGCTGGCACGGCGACGTACCCGGTTCGGGCAAGGCAAGGGTGCTGGCCGCGCCGTCGGGGCTGCTGCTGATCACCCCGGAGTCGCTGGAGGCGATGTTCGTCCTGCGCGGGCCGCGGATCGCCCGCCTGTTCGAGGGGCTGCGGTATGTCGTGGTGGACGAGATGCACTCGTTCATCGGCACCGAGCGCGGCGCCCAGACCCAGTCGCTGCTGCACCGGCTCGAACTCGCGCTGCGTCGCCGGGTGCCGCGGATCGGGCTGTCGGCGACCCTGGGCGACATGGCCGGCGCCGCCGGCTGGCTGCGGCCCGGCCGCGCCGAGCGGGTGACCGTCATCGTCGCGGCCGACGACAGCACGGAAGTCAGGCTTCAGATCCGTGGCTACCTCGACGCCACGCCCGCAACCGCCGCCAGGCTGGCCGGTCAGGTCGATCATGCCAATCAGGCCGGTCAGGCCGGCGGTGAGAGCGAGGAGGACAGCGGCCACGGCGCGACGTCGGCGGTCGCCGACCACCTGTTCGCCACCCTGCGCGGCACCGACAACCTGGTGTTCGCCAACTCCCGTGGCAACGTCGAGCGCTACGCCGACCTGCTCGCCCGCCGCGCCGAGCGGGCGCGGGTGCCCAACGAGTTCGTCCCACACCACGGCAGCCTGTCCAAGGACCTGCGCGAGCACGTCGAGGCCCGCCTGAAGGACCGGACCACACCGGTCACCGCGATCTGCACCTCCACCCTGGAGATGGGTATCGACATCGGCACGGTCACCTCGGTGGCGCAGCTCGGCGCCCCGCCGTCAGTGTCCAGCCTCCGTCAGCGCCTCGGCCGGTCCGGCCGGCGGGGGGAGCCGGCGATCCTGCGCGCCTACCTGACCGAACCGGAGGTCACCGACCGGACCGGACTGGTCGACCGGCTCCGCGCCGATTTGGTACAGACGATCGCCATGGTCGAACTGCTCGGGGACCACTGGTACGAACCCCCGACCGCCGGCGGGCTGCACCTGTCCACCCTGATCCAGCAACTCCTGTCGCTGATCGCCCAGCACGGCGGCGCCACGCCCGCCCAGGCGCACGCCGCGCTGTGTGGCACCGGGCCGTTCGCGGCCGTGGACCCGGCCACCTTCGCCGCGCTGCTGCGATCACTCGGATCACGCGACATCATCGCCCAGGGCTCCGACGGCCTGCTGCTGCCCGGCCCGACCGGCGAACGGATCGTCAACCACTACAGCTTCTACGCCGCGTTCCGCACCGCCGAGGAGTATCGGCTGGTCGCCGCCGGACGGTCGCTGGGGACGCTGCCCATAGACCACCCGATCGGCTCGGGCAGCCTGCTCATCTTCGCCGGCCGCCGGTGGAAGGTGCTCGACGTGGACACCCGCGCCAGGGTGGTCGAACTCGTCCGGTCCTCGGGCGGGCGACCACCCGGGTTCGGCGGGCACACCGGCCAGGTCGCCGACGAGGTGCGCCGGCGCATGCTGGGGATCTACACCGACGACTGGCGACCGACCTACCTGGACGCGACCGCCGGTCACCTGTTGGCCGAGGGCCGGCGGAACTTCGCCCGGCACCGGCTCGCCGAGACCCCGCTGGTCCCCGACGGGAACCACACCCACCTGGTGGCCTGGCGGGGCGACCGGATCCTGGCCACGCTCGCCGTCGCGCTGACCGCCCGCGGCCTGGAGGTCGGCCAGGACGCGATGGCGCTCACCGTCACCGCCGACCCACCCACCCTCGTCCGCCACCTGCGCGACCTGGCCGCCCAGCCGACCCCCGACCCGCTGACGCTGGCCGGGCAGGTCACCAACCAGGTCATCGACAAGTGGGACGAGCTGCTCGACCGGCCGCTGCTCGACGCCGCCTGCGCCGCCCGCGACCTGGACGTCCCCTCGGCCTGGGACCACCTGCGCGCCGCCGTCACCCGGCTCCCGCCCGGCCCGTGGTGAGCGGCACAACCGACCACGCCCACGGGAGTCTCAACGCAGCACCGCTACCGGCTCTGGGTGACCCGTGCCGGGAAGTCCCCGCGTTCGGGCCCGGGTTGGTGTTCGGCCAGTTCCCGGAACTCCTCGGGGACGCCGCTGACGTCGGAGAACAGCACGGCGGCGTAGCCGACCGCGGCCCGGCCGTACCGCGCGCGGATGGCGTCCACCGAGCGGTCCAGCGCACGGTGGCCCGCACCGGTGGCCCCGGGCCGGCCGACGTCACCGGGCAGGCCGAGCGGAAGGTCGAGCTGGAGCGCGGGCTCGGCCACCAGGTTGGACATCGAGACGGCCAGCAGGGTGACCTGGCGTTCGCCGGGGTGGTCGGCCAGGGCGGAGCGGGCGAGTTCGCAGGCCAGCTCGGTGAGGACCAGGGTGGTGCACACCGCCACCGGCACGGTGACCGCGCGGGTGACCGAGCGCAGGTCGGCGAACCTGACCCGCACGGTGACGGTGCGCCCGGCCTGGCCGGTCGCCCGCAGCCGGCCGGCGACCCGGTCGGCGAGGTAGCCGAGAGTCGCCCGCAGCAACTCCGGGGTGGGCCGGCGGCGGCCGAGCGCGCTCTGCGCCCCCACCGACCTGGCCC
>DASULA010000451.1:0-3705 GCA_036278435.1 Mycobacteriales bacterium
TGCGTCGCTTTCGCAAAGCCAGCCGGGTTGGCGGGGTGTGGTGGGACAGTGTTGGCTATGTCGGTGCCTGCGGGGATCACGGTGGACGTTCGCGCGGTGGACGCCGGCGTGGTCGAGCTGGTGGTGGCCGGCGAGGTAGACCTGGCCAGCGCGCCAGTCCTAAACGCAGCGATCAAGCGGGCCGCCGACGAACCGGGTGTGGCGGTGCTGCGGGTGGCACTGGCCGAGGTGACGTTCCTGGACTCGGTTGGCCTGAGCGTGCTGGTGGCCGGGCGGAACCTCGCCGAGGAACGCGGCCTCACCTTCGCGGTGCGCCACCCCAGCAGGCAAGCGCACAAGGTGCTAGGACTAACTGGCCTGCTGGAAGTGCTGGGCGTAGACCCCGACGAGAAACCAGCCGGCCTCTAACCCTCGACTCGGCCGCAGCCGCCGAACAGGCCAGTACGCCACCAGCTCGGGGAAACCGGCACGCTATGGCAAGTCTGTACGCCCCATTCCCACCGGGAGCGCACGCGGGGCGGGGTAGGGCAGTGGGCGGCGGGCCGGCAGCGTCGGGGTGGTGGCGTCGGGGTCGGTGCCGGCCGGCAACGCCGGCAGGATGGCCGGCCTGGCGGGCAGGACCACCCGGTCGGGACGGTGGCGGCCGGAGGTGTGGGTGGCGCGGCTACGGTAGGAACCAACCGGGGCGGACGCCAGTCGGGCAGCACCGGGGCGAGCATCGCCCGGCAGTGCGACGCGCGCACCGCCACCACGATCCGGCCGGCCAGTATCTCGCCGACCTCGGCCAGCGCCCGATCGTCGATGCCGTGACCACGGGTCGCCCACACCGTGACCGGCCGAGACGGGCGCACCGACCACGTCCGGGTGTCGGCGACCCGCCCATCATCGAACACCGTCACCCCGACCTCGACCGGCTCGACCACCTCGGCCGGCTCGACCACCTTCCGCCCGGTGTCAGCCACCGACACCGCGACCAACCGGAACCCGGCGAACGCCGCCGGGTTGTACTTGTTCACTCCCACAGGCCCGGCCCCCCACTTGACTGGTCGGGACGCTCGCAGGGCCGGCTGTCCAGCAGCTCACGTGGCGGCATCCCGGGCGGATTCCGGTCCTCCCAACGACCGACCAGCAACTCATCCAGAACCGCCCCCGGCTCCGTGCGAAGCGGGGCGAGCAGCTAGCTCCTCGCTATGCTCCGGAGCTGCGTCGGGCAGCTCGGTGAAACCCGGCCCCACTCCATCGCCTCTCGATAACCCTGGGCAACCGGCGGCGGGCTTGGCTGGGGCACGGGGACTGTAAAACGTTCGGCTCTGGCTCACTTTCGGTGGTCCGGTCGAGGGTCTATGCGAGCAGGATGCGGTGGCGGAGGAGGTGGAATCCTGCGCGGCCGTACATCTGTCGTTTGATCAGCTTGGTCTTGGTGTTGACGCCTTCGGTCGGGCCGTTGCTGTAGGGCAGGTCCAGTGCGGCCACGGCGGCGTCGTGGTCTGCATCCAGGCCGTTGAGGAACGGCTCCATCTCGATCAACCCGGCCGCCTGGACCTGCGCGGCCCAGGAGTCGAGGTCGCTGCCGCGCCGCTCGGCCATGAGTTGGGCGAACTCACTGACCCGGGGCACGCCGGGGTTCCGACTGCGGAGTTCTGGCTACTCCGGCGATCCGTTGGCGGTGGGCGGTTCGTCGGCGAGCAGGGTGCGGATGGCTTGGAGTTGGCCGGCCAGGCGCACCAGGCGCAGGGTGTGGTCTCGTTGGGCGGCGGCGCGGGGGATCGGGTCATCGGTGAGGCAGTCGCCGACGGCGAGCAGTACTCGGTGGCCGAGTCCCCACAGGACCGTGTTGACCGACAGGCAGGCGATGGCCAGTGGGTCGGTGTCGACGGCTACCCAGGCCACCGTGGCAGGGTCGGTGCCGTGCTCGCGCATGGTTTGGGCGACGGCGCGCAGCATGCCGCCGGTGCCGGCAGCTGGTTCGTGCACGGTCTGCCCGGCCTGCGGGGTGCCAAGCATCGCGGCGATCAGGTTCGACAGGTCGCCGGGGGTGTAGAACTGGCCGCGCACGCTGCGGTCGGTGCGGGAGCGTAGCGCGGTCAGCAGCGCGCCGAACAGGTCTACGCGGATGCGCTGCCCGGTTCCGGTCAGCTGGAGCAGGCCGGCGCGCAGGGCGGCGTGGGCGACCCGGCGGGCTTGGTCGGTGGCGCGCGCGTCGAGTGCGTGCTCGCCATGCCACGCGGCGACCAGTGGGGCGGCCGGGACCAGCAGGTCCGGGCGGTTGTGGGCGAAGATCGACCACTGGGTGCGCATGAGCGCGGTGAACTGGTCGACATCCAGGGCGAGGAGCTGTTCGGCGAGGTCGTCGTGGCCGTCGTCGGCTGGGGCGAGCAGGGCCAGTGCGGCGACGGTGGACACCGGGATAGGTAGGTCGCCAGTGCCGTGGGCGCGGTGCCAGGCGTCGTCAACGGCAGCAGCGATGCGGTGGGCGTGCCGGTAGGGGTCACCAGCCGGGGGAGCCGTTCGCCGGGTCGGACGGGCGAATGCGTGGAGGGGGCTGAGCTGGGTCATGGTGATCTCCGGGCAGCAGACATCGACCTGCCCGGACGAGTCGGAACACGCATCCTGTCTGTCCGGACAGGACTTGGGGTGTGGGTTTGGCGGTGGTTATGCGAGGTGGGCGAACTCGGGGAGGAGCCGGTCGCGGGGGTAGACCAGTGCGGCCCAGGTCAGGGCGTACCAGGGCGTCCATGGCCCGGTCAGGCGTAGCGGGGCGGTGTGGGTGTAGGTGGCGACCAGCGCGTGGTCGTCGGGCCAGGCGTGCAGGCCGAGCAGCTGGTCGTGGCTCAGGTCGATCCACGCCCCGTCGCCGGGGTTGCACAGAGTGCGCTGATCGGTGAGCACGGTCCTTGCCGGGTGGGTATCTCGCCAGGCAGGTTTGGCGCGGGCGTGGGCGCGGCGGCGGGCTCGGCGGGTGTGCCAGGCCGAGACGACCAGGCTGGTGGCGATCAGCCCGGCCGGGCCCACCATGAGTGCCGGGGCGGGGGCGACTGCCGGGTCGATGCCGTAGTACCGGGCATAGCCGAGGACGGTGTCGGCGTAGCAGGACTCGCCTTCGGCGAGGACCAGCGCGTCGGCGGGCCGGTAGGGCTGCGGGCATCCGCCCCGGGTGAGGTGGTTGTAGAGCAGGGCGGTGGCCCGCCAGGCCTGTTGGTCTTCCTCGCACGCCGGGCGATGGCGGCGAGATCCCGTCATGGCGCTGTTGAGCCGTAGCACGGTTCGGGTAGGGCGAATCGACCGGAGTGGCGGTCGCGGTGTTCGGGTTCGTCGGTGTCGGTCACGACGTCGTCCTTCCGGGTTGTGCGGGTCATGTCCGGACTTCGGTCCGCGGGTGCTCGGCGGGGCGGGGGTCCCGTGCCCCGTGTCACGGGACCCCCGGGCCAGCGGCCCCTGCCAGGGCGGTTATGCGGTGGTGCGGAGGGCGGTGGTGGCGGCGCGGGCGATGGCCTGTGTGGTGGTGGTCGGGTCGGTGAGGGGGTGGACGGTGGCCCCGTCGAGGGGGTGGATGGTGGTTCCGGCGGGGGCGAGCCAGAGCACGGCGCATCCGGTGGCGCGTAGCCGGGTGAGTCGGGTTTGCCCGTCGTGGCGGGGTCGGGTGCGGTACAGCCCGTCGGAGACGATGACCAACAGTCGGGCGGCGTCGGGGGCCGACAGACCCAG
>DASULA010000452.1:0-5688 GCA_036278435.1 Mycobacteriales bacterium
GCGGTCTTCAGCTCGTCGAACACCGGATTCGGCGCGTTGGCCGGAATGTTGTCCAGCAGCGCGTGCGACGGCCGGACCACGCCGGTGCCGGTCAGATCGTCCCGCCCCGGCGGGCCGGCGTCCCGGACCGAGGCCAGGATGCGGGCCACCACCTGCCGGTTGGTCAGGCGCGGAAACTTCGACCACACCAGCGCGATCGCCCCGGACACCAGCGCGGTGGCACCGCTGGTCCCGTTCCCGATCGCGACCTGCCCCCTGCCGTTGATGGTGACGGTCGCCACTCCGGGGCCGGCGACGTCCACGTAGGGCTGCTGCTCGGTGTCACTCCACGCGGCCAGGTGGTTGTCGATGGCGCCCACCGACAGCACCCCGGCACAGGCGGCCGGGTAGTTCGGTTGATTGCCTGTCTGCCGATCGTTTCCGGCAGCCGCAACTACCACGGCGCCGTGCTCGACCGCATAGCGCACTGCGTCTTGCACTTTGGGCGGGCAGTGTTCCGGATAGATCGACCCATTAGCGCCGACCGACATGTTCAATACCTTGGCGCCGTGGTCAACGGCGAATCGAATAGCTGCCGGGTAGCTTGTCGTGGATTCCGAATCCCCATTCTGGGTCACGACAGGAAGGATTCGGGCGTCCGGTGCGATACCCAGCATCCCCGTGCCTTGACCTCGGGACGCGATGAACGCGGCCATCGACGTGCCGTGCCCGTCCGGGTCGGTGTCGGTCCGCCCGTCGGTGCCGCCTCCAGTCGTGTCCCCGCCGGGCAGCACCGCCCCGGCCAGGTCGGGCAGGGACGCGTTCACCCCGGAGTCCAGTACGGCCACGGTGACCCCGGCGCCGCGGGACACCGGCCACACCTTGTTCTGGATGTCCCAGGCGACGAACCACCACTCCTGCTGGCCGGCCGGCGCCGGCACCGCCCCGGCCGGGCCGGCCGGCAGCACCGCCATCGCCCCGGCCAGGGCCAACGCCGCCGCGGCCCGGCTCAGTGCTCGCACGTGTCATCCCTCGTCTCACCCGCAGGGGCGGGCCGAGACCCCGCTCGACCCGCCCCGCTCTCCCTGGACGGACGTTGATCGCCCGTGGTGCGGCCCGCCGTCAGCCGGTGCCCCCGATGACCGGCGGCGCGGCGTCGGTGTCGGCCCCCCACACGTCCTCGTCCTCGGTCAGCCAGGAGTTCCGCTCCCGCTCCTGATCGCTCTCGCCGCCGCCGTGCGGCATCATCGGACCCATGCCCCGGCCGGTGGTGCCGCCGGCCGGGGCACCCCGGCTGCCACCGATGCCGCTACCCAGGCCGCCGCCGGGCGTACCGCCGGGAACCATGCCACCGGACCCGCCGCCGGCACCGGCCAAGCCGCCGGACGCACCGCCGAATCCGCTGCCGGCGCCGAATCCGCCGCTGGTCCCGAGCCCGCCGCCGGCACCCAGCTCGCCGCCGCCAAAACCGCCGCCGCCGAGACCGCCACTGCCAAGCCCACCGCCGAACCCGCCGGTCGGGTCGATCCCGGCCAGCGAGGTGTCGTCACCGAACGGGTCACTGCCGGTCCCGCCCGGGTCCCCGATGCCGCCGGGGGCGCCCGGTCCCGTCGACGGTGGGACCCCGGAGCCCGGTGGGACCGCACCGGAGCCCGGGGGGACACCGGAGCCCGGGGGGACACCGCCGGATCCGGGTGGCACGGGGCCGCTTCCGGGCGGGCCGGACGGCACGCCCGGGCCGCTTCCGCCGGGTACACCGCCCCCTGGAACGCCCCCACCGGGAAGTACAGGCTTGAAATCGCCACTGTGCTCGCCATCCGGAACGTTCGGCAAATCCTTGTACACCGTTGGCGGCAGCTCGGCGAAGATCTGCTGGTAGCGGACGTTCAGCCGCTGCACGAACTGCTGCGCGTAGTCGTCGTCGCTGCCGGTGTGGATGAGCCCGGTGCCGGGGATGTGGTCCTGGTACCACTGGAGGTAGTCCGTGGCGCACCGGGTCAACGCGCCGCCCAGGGTGCTGCTCTTGCCGGACAGTTCGGTGCTCTGGTCGTACAGCAACTTCATCGCGTTCTGCGCCTTGACCGAGCTGTCCTGCCCGGCCCAGCATTCCTCCAGCTTGGCCGCCTGCTGCGACAGCGCCGTCATCGAGTCGGCCAGTTGCTTGCCCATGTCCGTGTACGCCGAACCGGCCTGCCTGACCCGGGTGGGATTCGTTGCCATCAGCAGTTTCCGGACGTCCTCCACCTTGCCGTAGTTGTCCGGCGCACCGGGCCGGATGCCCGCGTCGGTGATTGGATAGTGGCCCTTGTTCTCGCTCACGGTTGCCTCCTCTCCGGGTCAGTCGAACGACGCGCTCTGACTGGGTGCCGCCGGCGGTGAGTCACCGCCGACCTGGCCGACCTGCGTCGCGGTCCGGTCTTCGGCGTCGGAAAGGTTGCCGGCGGACTTGCGGATCGCGCCGATCACGTTCTGGTACTGCTGAAGGAACGCCTGCAGGTACTCGACGGTCGCCAGGTGTGCCTTGTGCGCGGCCAGGGCAAGGTCGCTGGCCACGTCCCAGGTGCCGAGGTCCTTGGGGGACAGGTCAGTACCGGTGTAGGGGTCGTTGAGGTTCTGCAGGGCGTCCTGGTACTTGTCCAGGTCGGTCTGCAACGCGTCCGCGACCGCGCTCATCTTCTTCGGATCGAACCTGACCTCGTTCGGATCGGCGGTCAGTCCCGGCCACTCCGAAGCGCCGCCTCCAACCAGTCTCCTCTGTACCACGGGTCCTCCGGCATGTGTGGTCTTCTCATCGTGCGTACCACCCTGAAAAGCCGTTGGCGTTCGACAGCCGGGTGGCCGGGTGCTGGATCGGTGCCATTCTGTCAACCACGGGTGTCAGCCACGACCCCGGCCGGCCGGACGGGCCGGCGGCCGGGGCCGGATGCTCGGGTGCGGATCAGTTTCCCCAGATTCCGCTGTTGGCGCGTTCCGCGGCGCTGTAGTTCTGGTGTGCCTCGCCGATGACCACGCCGAGCTGCTGGAGCACCACCGCCATGTGCTGCGCGGCGCCGTCCCACTGTTGCTTTGCCACGTAGTACGCCGACTGCGCGTCGCCGTCCCACTGGGCGAGGTGGCTCTGCAGGTCCTTCTCCAAGTCGCCGAGCGTGTCCTGCAGGGCGCGCAGCGACATGCCGAAGTCGGCCTGGGACTGCTGGAGCTGACCGAAGTTCGCCCGGGTGTAGTCACTAGCCATCGTGAAACCCTTCGTGCGGGTGAGCGTGCGGGTGAAGTCGTGTCGGTGGACGCGTGCCAGTCAGGTCGTGCCGTTGAGCAGCGAGTCGATCTTCGCCGCCGCCCGCTCCTGCTCGTCCTCGGTGCTCTCGTACTGGATCCGGGTGTGGGTCAGCTTCTCGTGCATACCCTCCAGCGCCTGGAGCACCTTGCGGAAGTCCGCGTCCCAGGCGTTGAAGACCTGCTCGAACTTCATCGCGGCCTTGCCGTCCCAACCGGAGCGAAGCTCGGTCTTGTGGCCCTGCAACTTCGACTGGATCCCCTGGATCGTCTGCGCGGCGGACTCCACCTTGTTCGCCGCGATCTGCATCTGTGCCCGATCAACTGCCGAATGTTCGGCCACTCCAACCTCCACATGCCGCCCCCGAGGTCCGCTCGGAGGACATTGGTACTCCGCTGGTGTCCGGCCACGGTGGCCGGGCATCCGGACGACTTCCGCGACGGCACGTGATCCGCGTCGGTCCCGTGGGCGCACCGGCCAGCCGGGGTACGCCCCGGGCGCTCACGTTGCGGCGGCGACGCCGTCGGATGTGACTGTGTACGACTGTACGGTTCCGTTGCGCTGTCGGGCCACGTCTTTGCGGGTCTGTGGCGCGCATTGGGGAGGCCGACATGGTAGACGGTCCGTCGGCCTGGAACGGAGTCCGCGTCCCCCTCGCGTCGCGGTTCACGGTTCACCCGCTCGGTGCCGACGCGCTCGGCGACGGGGTCAGCGGCACTACCGGCACCGGAGTGCGCGCCGTGACCGGATCGAGTATCGGGCCCTCCTGGATGAGCCTGAGCAGGTTGGAGGGCAGTGGCACCGCCGAACTCGTGTCGTATCCCAACGTCTTGACCAGGTCGGCGGACCTGAACGGGAACTTCAGCCCCTGGTCCCCCTGTTCGGTGATCAGGTAGTACGTCTGCACCTGACCGGCCTGGCCCGAACCAGGCACCAGCCCGGCCAGCGCCCCGCCGCCGGGTGGAAGCACCACCTGGTCCACCGACCCGGTGTCGGTGACCGAACCAACCGCGACCGAGCCGGCCTGCTGGTCGTCGGTCGGCACGCTGCCGCCCTGGGTCACCAGGACCTGCCCCGGCTTGTGGGTCGGGTCGGGGTAGGTGGCGCACAGCGGCGTGGAGTCGCCCCGGGACAGGGTGGTCGCCCGGGGCAGGGTGTGCGGCAGCTCTCCGTTGGAGACCGACTGGCCGGACAGGTGGGTGTTGGCCGTCGCCGGGTCGACCGCGATCGCCTTCGGGGTCTGCCCGTGGTAGGCGTCCCGGGTGCGCGGGTCGACGAACAGCAGCGCCGCCTCGGTCTGCCAGATCGGGGCCAGCCCGTCCGGCAACGCCACGTAGTACTTCGAGTCGCCGCCGACGATGTCGGCCTGGAAGACCTGGCCGACCGACGGGGAGACGCCGTTGATCTGGAAGCTGGTGGGTGAGCCCAGGTCGGTCAACCGCGGGGGAGCGAAGTCTGGACCCGCCGGCAGCGCGTCCAGCCAGGCCGCGCCGACCTGCGGTTCGCGCTGGATGTTGAACACCCCGATCGCGGTGGCGTCGGCCCGCATCCGCTCGTTGTGCCAGACCACCCAGAACTGGCGGCTCGGGGTCTGCACCACCATGGCCTGGTCGCCGCCGAACCGCGCGCCGCCCGGGTCCCGCCCGGCGAGCAGGGTCACGATCGGCCGGGGGTTGTTGCTGGGGCTCAGTTCCACCCTGCTGCACACCGACCACGGGCGCCTGATCAGCGCACTCGGCGCGGGCAGTGAGTCCGGTGCCCCCGGTATGCCCAGGGTCGCGCCGCGTCGGTACCTGGTCAGCGCGTCGTGCGACACCTGCCGTTCGGTGATGGTGGCGCTGCCCAGGATGAGCCGGGCCGAGGTGTAGTTGAGCACCGGGTAGAGCTTGTGGTCGTTCTGGTTGAACACGTACCGGGCGCCGGTGTCCTTCTCCACGATGAGCGTGCCCGGGTCCTCCAGGGACTGCGCGCCACCCGGCCGTAACAGGCCCCACACCCCGAACGCCGCGACCGCCAGCACCGCGACCATCAGCCCGGAGAACGTCGCGACCGCCAGCTTGCGCATCGGCGACTCGGGCGTGTCCGGCTCCCCGTGCAGCAGGGCGGCCATCACCCGCCTGGTCACGAACCGGTACGCCTGGAGCTGGTCGCGTCGGGTCTGCATTCCACCTCCTGCACCGGCGGCGGCTGGTCGCGGTCGTTACGCTGCGGAGTTACCGCGGACCTCATGGGTCGCGGATTCTACGATAGGCCCGGTCGGTGACCCGTGGTGTGGTCGGTGTCACGGTTGCGTGACGGAACCGGCACCTACCGGGTGAGACGAGCGAGGAGGATCCGCCGACATGGCCGCAGTGCGGGGCCCGGCGCAGGCCGGTGCCAGAGGGGACGGTGCGCCGCCGGGCCAGCGGACGCGGCATTCGGCCGTCGACACCCCG
>DASULA010000453.1:0-8313 GCA_036278435.1 Mycobacteriales bacterium
GCGCACCCGGCCGACCGGCGCGCCGGCCACCACTACCAGCCCGGTCTCCTCGCGGACCTCGCGCACCGCGGCCGCGGCGACCGTCTCACCCGGTTCGACCCGGCCGCCGGGCAGCGACCACAGTCCCCGATCCGGCTCCCGCCCGCGCCGGACGAGCAGCAACCGACCGGCGCCGTCCCGGACCACCGCTCCCGCGCACCGGACCTCCTGGGCACCCACCGCGGTACCGTAACCGACGGGCAGTGGCCGACACCATGTCGACACAGTGTCGGGACCGAACGGATGCTCGGGTGGAAGCCGGCCCCGGACACTGCCCGGCGCAAGCGCCGTCAGGAGCGGGAATCCACCCCGCGGAGCGCGGCGGGGGATGGTGGATCGTGCGCGACGGGCATGCGGGTGGTGAATACCCGGCCCCGTGCTCCCGGACGGCGGCCAGACCAGATCCGCAACGGAACGGCCCGTTCGGGGTGCGGATGGACCCGGTCGGGGCACGGTGCGGGCCGACCCGCCGGGGTCCGGCACGCCGGACGGCACCACCGGTGGCCCACCGCGTCCTCTAGGCTGTCGCTACACCGGGACGGGGTTCGTCCCGCGGACTTGCGTGATCGGAACACGTTCGGCGCGGGGGATCGTTTTCCGGGACTCAGCACGGTACAAATATGTCGCTACGTGTGACCGTCCATCGCTAAGTGTGACGGCTAGCGCGAGGAGGGGCACCGCATGAATGTCAAGAGGCTCTTGACGTGGGTGGGTATCGCGTTCGTGGCGTTCTACCTGCTGTCCTCGCCCCAGGACTCGGCGGATCTGGTCAAGGGCGCGGTGGGTAACCTCGGGACCGCAGCGGACAAAATGGCGCAGTTCGTGAAGTCGCTCGTAGGCTAGCGCGTGGCCACCAGGTCTGGCCCACGACGTTACCTGCTACCCAGCGAACGCAGGGTCATCCAGATCCGCCGGCACTGGGCCGTGCTGTTCACCTCGATCCTGCAGACCATCGCCCTGATCGTGCTGGCCGTCATCGTCTCGGCGATCTTCTCCCGGATACCGTTCATGCAGACGCTGGCCGGGTGGATCGTCATCGTCGCGTTGGGCTGGCTGGCCTGGGTCGTCGGGGAATGGTGGGTGGAGCGGTTCATCGTCACCGACCAGCGAGTCATGCTCATCTCCGGGATCGTCACCCGCAAGGTCGCGATCATGCCCCTGTCCAAAGTCACCGACATGACCTACGAGCGGTCCCTGCTCGGCCAGATGCTCGGGTACGGCGCCTTCATCGTGGAGTCGGCTGGGCAGGTCCAGGCGTTGAGCACCATCCGCTTCATCCCGCATCCGGACCGGCTCTACGTACAGGTCTCCGAGATGCTCTTCGGCCCGGCCCCGGCCCCGCCCACCCCGCTGGTCTGAACTCCGCCGTCATCCGCGCCCGGATCCGGCCACCCCGCCGATA
This sequence comes from Mycobacteriales bacterium, assembly GCA_036278435.1. Classification (GTDB taxonomy): domain Bacteria; phylum Actinomycetota; class Actinomycetes; order Mycobacteriales; family DASULA01; genus DASULA01. The sequence goes on from DASULA010000453.1 coordinate 1,442, forward strand.
CGCTGGACCGGTCCATCGAACCCTCGTGATCCGGCCCGACACTTGCGTATCGACCTGCACGCTCACTCAACCGCCTCGGACGGGACCGATCCGCCCGCGCGGCTCGTCGTGGCCGCCCGCGACGCGGGGCTGGACGTGGTCGCGATCACCGACCACGACACCACCGCCGGGTGGGACGAGGCGGTCGCGGCGCTGCCGGCCGGGCTCACCCTGGTCCCCGGCGCCGAACTGTCCTGCATGGTCGCCGGCCCGGACGGCCGGCGGACCTCGCTGCACCTGCTGGCCTACCTGTTCGACCCCGGGCACCCTGGCCTGGCCGCCGAGCGCGACCGGCTACGCCGCAACCGGCGCGACCGCGGCCGGCGCATCGTCGAGCGGATGGTCGCCGACGGCCTGCCGCTGACCTGGCCACGGGTGGACGAACTGGCCGCCGGCGGCTCGGTCGGGCGACCGCACATCGCCCGGGCGCTGATCGAGGCCGGCCTGGCCACCTCGGTGGCCGACGCGTTCGACCGGTTCCTGCGCAACGGCGGGCCGTACCACCTGCCCAAGGAGGACATGGAAGCGTTGACGGCGGTGCGGCTGGTGCGGGCCGCCGGCGGCGTCCCGGTGTTCGCCCATCCGCTCGCCCGGCGCCGCGGCCGGGTGGTGGGCGACGAGGTGATCGAGGCGATGGCGGCGTCGGGCCTGGCCGGGCTGGAGGTCGACCATCCCGACCACGACCGGGCCGACCGGGACCACCTGCGCGGCATCGCCGCCGCCCTGGACCTGCTGGTGACCGGAGCAAGTGACTACCACGGGGCGAACAAGAGCGTCGGGCTGGGTGCCCGCGGCACCGCGCCGGAGGTCTACCGGGACCTGGTGGCCCAGGCCCGCGGCTCGGCGCCGGTCACCGGATGACGAGGTGGCCGGGGGCCGGGGGAGCCGGTGCCGGATGGTTGGGACGGGATCGCGGCCCGGGCGGACCGGTACCCTCGGTGGAGGACGGAAGGGGCCACGGCGGCGACCGGTACGGCGTCGTCGCGTCCGGGTCGGGCGACCGGAAGGTTACGGTGTCAACGTGAAGCGGTTCCTGCTGGCCGGGGTCGCTGTGGTGCTCGCACTGCTGCCGACCACCGCCGCCTGGGCGGACTCGGTCGACGACGCGACCAGCGCGCTGCGCGGCAACAAGGTCTACCTGGCCCCGGACGCCTCGATGACGGTCGACGCCGGAACCGTCCGCAAGGCCATCGGCGACCACGAACTGCGGGTCGCCGTGCTGGCCGGCGGCGCGGGCGACCCGGCCGCCGCGGCCACCCGGATCGGCAAGGCGCTCGGTGGCAGCCGCACGGTCGCGGTGATCTCCGGCAACGAGATCGGCGCCGCGTCCAACTTCTTCTGCGCCGGAGCGGCTCAGACCGCGATCTCCGGAGCGGCCCGGGCGCACCAGTCCGACCTGAACGGCGGGAACGCGACCAGCACCCTGGTGGACTTGGTCTCCCGGCTCGGCTCGGCCCCCCAGGTCGGCCGAAACTGCGGTCGGCCCGCCGCCGCCCCGGCGGGCCAGAGTGGTGGCAACGGCGGTGGCAGCGCGGTGCCCTGGGTGATCGGCATCGGGGTGCTCGCGGCCGGCGGCGGTGGGCTCTACCTCGCCTCCCGCCGGCGGAAGAACGCTCGGCTGCTGGAGGGTCGGCGGGCCGAGGTGCTCTCGCTCTACGACCGGCTCGGCGCGGACGTGCAGAACCTGGACGCCGCCGAGGACAAGGTCGCCCGTCAGGCGCTGGCCGACGCCGCCGAGCGCTACACCGCGACCGGGTCGCTGTTGTCCAAGGCCGACACGGTCGGCGAGTACGAGGCGGCCCGCCGCACCGCACTGGAGGGGCTGTACGCGGCCCGCACGGCGCGCACCGCGCTCGGGCTCGACCCCGGACCGGATCTGCCGTCGCTGACCCCCAGCGTCACCGACCGGCTCACCGAGGAACGCGAGGTCACCGTCGAGGGCAGGACCTACCGCGGGTACCCCGAGTACACCCCGGGCGCCCCCTACTACTACGGCGGCGGTGGCGGCTACGCGTCCGGCTGGTACTCCTCCCCGTTCTGGGAGACGTTGCTGATCGGTTCGGTGCTCACCGGTGGGCTCGGTGGGTTCGGCGGCGGCGGGTTCGAGTCGGGCTATGACCGTGGGTTCGACGCCGGCTTCGACCAGGGCCAGAACGACTCCGGCGGTGGCTGGGGTGGCGGTGGCGGCGGTGACTGGGGTGGCGGTGGCGGTGGCGACTGGGGTGGCGGTGGCGGTGGCGGTGGCGACTGGTGAGTCCCGCCGAACAGTTGCGACTCGACGGCATGCCGGCCCGGCTGTTCGCCTGCACGCCGTCCCGGTTGGCCACGTTCGGCGACTGTCCACGCCGGTACCGGTTGACCTACCTTGACCGCCCGTCCCCGGCCAAGGGGCCGCCTTGGGCGCACAACTCGCTCGGTGCGGCCGTACACACCGCGCTGAAGCGCTGGTGGGAGCTGCCCCGGGCCCGCCGGTCGCCCGCCGCGGCCGGCTCGTTACTCGACGCGTGCTGGCTCGATGACGGTTTCCGGGATGCCGAACAGTCGGCGCTCTGGCGGGCCCGCGCCCGCGACTGGGTGGCCGGCTACGCCCAGGGCCTGGACCCCGACGACGAACCGGTCGGCATCGAGCGTCACGTCGCCACCCGCACCAACCGGCTCGCGCTGTCCGGCCGGGTGGACCGCATCGACGCGCGCGGCGACGAACTGGTGATCGTGGACTACAAGGCCGGCCGCCGTGCCCCCACCCGAGACGAGGCCCGGTCCTCCTTCGCGCTGGCCTGCTACGCACTCGGCGCCGCCCGGACCCTGCGCCGGGCCTGCCACCGGGTCGAACTGCACCACCTGCGGACCGGTTCGGTGGTGGACTGGACGCACACCGACGAGTCACTGGCCCGGCATGTCGCCCGGGCCGAGCACACCGCGGATGACATCGTGGCCGCCACCGACACGTTGTCGGCCGGAGCCGCGGCCGATGAGGTTTTCCCGGCACAAGTCGGGCGGCACTGTGGATGGTGCGACTACCGTCGGCACTGTCCCGAGGGGCAGGCGGCCGAGCCCGAGCTGGAACCGTGGTCGATGCTCGGGCCCACCGGATCGGAGTCTGGATCCGAGCCCGGCCCGACACCCGGCACCGTGCCCGGTGGCACCCCGGGGGCCAGGGAGGTCGCCCCGGCCGGCACTGACCCGCCCGGCTGAGTCCGACCCGCCGGACGTGACGCCACCGGCGGTGGCGGAAGGAGCGCGGAGGTCCTCATGCGAGTCCGAGTCGGCCCGATCCCACCGGATCCGCGCCGGGCCGCTCGGCCGGCGGCGCACACAGCCGCCCTGACCGGCCTGACCGCACTCGTCCTACTGGTCGGGTCTGGGGTGCTGGCCGCCTGCACGTCCACCATCGCCGGCACCGGCGCGATCAACTCCGCGGCCATCCCGCGTCCCACCGGCACGCCGAGCCCGTCCGCGGATCCGTCGGCCGGCGGCACCCCGTCGTCGGCCGGCACGCCCGGTCCGGCGAGTTTCCACAAGCTGCGGTTCGACCTGCCGGCCGGGTGGCGGATCACCCCGGGCGCCGGGTCGGCCTGCCTGGATCCCGACGGCGCGTCGCCGAAGGCGTGCACGCTACAGATCGTGGACCTCGACACCGCACCGGCCGGGAGCGCCCCGGTCAACCCGCCCACCCCGCACGCGCAGCAGGGGTGGTGGATGGGCGGCGGCGCTCCGGCCTGCGACCCAAACCGGACCGTGCCGGCGACCGCCAGCACGCTGGTGACCACCTCGTTCGTGGACATGCGCAACAAGACGGCGGCGTACAGCACGTGGCGGGTGACCTGCGCCGATCCCGCCCGGAACTTCTCCCCGCGACTGTGGTGGCTGCCGGTCACCAGGGTGGCGCTGGTGCAGCACAGCGGCGGGGCCGGCGCGGTCGACACCCAGGTCGACCGGATCATCGCCTCGGTGACCGTAGTCGGCTGACGTCCGCCCGCACCCGGCGGTCCGGGTCGTCAGGTCGGTCGTCAGGTCATCGGTGTCATCGCCGGGACCGGATGCCGATACCGTCGGGTCATGACCGGTCAGCGCGGCGCCCAGGTCAGCCGGAAGGTCGAGACGTTCACCGAGTCGGTGATCCGGGAGATGACCCGGCTGTGTGACGAGCACGGCGGGATCAACCTGGCCCAGGGCTTTCCGGACTTCCCCTGCCCGCCCGAGCTGAAGGACGCGGCCACCGCGGCCATTCATGCCGACCTCAACCAGTACGCGGTTACCTGGGGCGCCCCCGACTTCCGGGCGGCGATCTCCGCCAAGGTGGGCCGCACCTACCCGGGCTGGCAGGTCGACCCGGAGCGGGAGCTGTGCGTCACCTGCGGCTCGACCGAGGCGATGGTGGCGACCATGCTGGCCCTGGTCGACCCCGGCGACGAGGTCGTGGTGTTCGAGCCGTTCTACGAGAACTACGGCCCGGACACCATCCTGTCCGGCGCGGTGCCCCGATACGTGCGGCTGCACCCGCCGGACTGGAGCATCGACGAGGCCGAACTGCGGGCCGCGTTCGGCCCGCGGACCCGGGCGGTCATCGTGAACACCCCGCACAACCCCACCGGCAAGGTGTTCGACACCGCCGAACTCGCCCTGGTCGCCGAACTCTGCCAGCGCCACGACGCGCTGTGCGTCACCGACGAGATCTACGAGCACATCCACTACCTCGGCCCGGGCGGGCACGTCCCGCCGGCCACCGTGCCCGGCCTGGCCGACCGCACGGTCACCATCAACGGGCTGTCCAAGACCTACGCGGTGACCGGCTGGCGGGTCGGCTGGGCGATCGCCCCGCCGCCCTACGCCGAGGCCATCCGCACCGTGCACGACTTCCTCACCGTGGGCGCGCCGGCCCCGTTCCAGGCCGCCGGGGTGGCCGCGATGGGCCTGCCGGCCGGGTACTACCGGCGGCTGGCTGAGCAGTACCGGTCTCGCCGGGACCTGCTCTGCGGGGTGCTGCGCGAGGTCGGGTTCGGGGTGCGGGAGCCGGACGGGGCGTACTACCTGCTGTGTGACACCTCGGCGCTGGACCCTGACCGGGACGACGTGGCGTTCGCCGACCGGCTGGTCCGCGAGGTGGGGGTGGCCGCTGTGCCCGGGTCGTCGTTCTACGCCGATCCGGCCAGCGGCGCCGGCCAGGTCCGCTTCGCCTTCCCCAAGCGCCCGGAAACCCTGCACGCCGCCGCCACCCGCCTCCACCGGCTGCGCTGACCGTACCGGTGGTTCTCGGTGGTTCGCTTCGTATGTGATAACATTTTGTTATGGCAACAGAGATGGGGATTCGGGAAGTCACCCGGCACACCTCAAAGGTGATCCACCAGGCGGCCGCTGGGGAGACCATCCTGATCACCGAACATGACCGGCCGATCGCGATGCTCGTACCGCTGCCCCGCACCGGCGAACCGGCTGTCGACGAACTCATCCGGCGGGGCGAGCTGATCCCGGCGAGCAATCCCGGTGGCGTGGCCGCGCTGCTGGCGATCACGCCGGTGCCGGCCAGCGACGACAGCGACACCGCTGAGGTCATCTCCGAGCAGCGGTCGGACCGGTTGTGATCTACCTGGACAGTTCGGCGGCCGTCAAGCTCGTCCGCCGGGAGCTCGAAACTGACGCGCTGCGGGCCCGGATCGGGGCGAACCCGCAACCGATGGTCTCCTCGGTTCTGGTCCGCACCGAAGTGTCCAGAGCCCTGATTCGCACTGATCCGTCAGCGTTACCAAACCTGCGGATGGTAATCGCCACGATCAATCAGGTACCCATCACCGACGCTGTGCTGGATGCCGCGGCGGCAATGCCCGAGCCCGCGTTACGCAGCCTCGACGCCATCCATCTGGCGACCGCGATGCATCTGTCACCCTCGTGGTTCGCCACCTATGACAAGCGCCTGGTCGAGGCCGCACGCTGCCGCGGACTGCGTGTCCTCTCACCACAGTGAGGTCGCCATCGGCCAGGTCCGTGTCGAGTGCCGGGTGCCAGGGCAATGCGGCGAGGCTGGGTAGGGTGGGCGGCGTGCAGACGTGGGAGGCGATCAGGTCGCGCCGCAATGTCCGTAGCTTCGCCGATCGGCCGATCGAACCGGAGCACCTGGACCGGGTCTGCGAGGCGGGCCGGCGGGCGCCGTCGTCGCAGAACACCCAGCCGTGGGACTTCGTGTTGGTCGCCGACCGGGCGCGGCTGGTCGAGCTGGCCACGGTGTGGGTAGGTGCCGGACACGTGGCCACCTCGGCGGCCACCGTCGCGCTGGTGGCCCGACAGCCGGACTCCGAACAGCGCCGCGCCCAGGTCCACTACGACCTGGGCCAGGCCACCATGGCCATGATGCTGGCCGCCACCGACCTGGGCATCGGCAGCGCGCACGCCGGGGTTGGCGACCAGGACCGGGCCCGGTCCATCCTGGGCCTGCCCGCGGACCGGTTCTGCGCGTACCTGATCGCCCTGGGCTACCCGGCCGGCCGGCCACTGGCACCGGTCCGCCGGCCGTTCGACGACGTGGTGCACCGCGACCGCTGGTGACCGCCGCGCCGCGATCCTCGTGTGCGTCCTCCTGCGGCAGGCATGACTTATCCCTGTTCAACGGTGTTCAGGTGGTATCCGTGGCGACAATGGATGCATGACGGGGACCGGATGGCTGATCAATCGGAACTACGCCCGGTTGTGGTATGGGCAGGCGGCCTCCCTGCTCGGCGACTTCATGTTCGACACCACGCTTGTGCTGTGGGTGGGTACGGTGCTGGCCCGGGGTCAGTCCTGGGCGCCGGTCGCGGTCAGTGGGGTGCTGGTGGCGGTGGCGGTCGGCACCCTGGTCG
>DASULA010000454.1:0-3436 GCA_036278435.1 Mycobacteriales bacterium
GCTCCGGGCCGGTCCGGCATGTGCACGCCGACCCGCCGCGTGGCCGGTCCCGGTCGGTCGACCTGTCACCCGTACGGGTCTGGCCCCTTGGGCCGCGCCGGGCACATGCTTACCCCGCGTGTCCGACCGGCCACAGAACGGGAGGTCCCGATGGCGCCACGCGCACCCGCCCGCGCCAAATCCGACAGCCCCGACGGCCCTCGGGTGGCCCCGCGCACCACCGGCGCGCCACCGGCCAGCGAGTTCGGCGCCGCCCACCGCTGGCCGGGCTGGTACGGCGGCGGCGACCCCGACGACGACCCGGACGACTCGGACGTCCCCGGGAGGGGTCTCACCGAGGCATGGCCGGCCGGCTGATCGGCCGCCCCGGATGCGTGCCGCGACACGGCCGGCGCCCACCGGAGGGCCAATAGGTCAGGAGAGTCCGAGTTCGGTGGACCGGTACACGGCCCGCGCGTCCACCCCGGCGGCTCGCAGCACGTCCCCGGCGCCCCGGTCGACGACCATGGCGACCCCCACCACGTCCGCGCCGGCCGCGCGCAGCGCCTCCACCGCGGTCAGCACGCTCGCCCCGGTGGTCGAGGTGTCCTCCACCGCCAGCACCCGCCGCCCGGCCACGTCCGGTCCCTCGATCCGGCGTTGCAGGCCGTGCGCCTTGTCGGCCTTGCGCACCACGAACGCGTCCAGGGCCCGGCCGTCACCGGCCGCCGCGTGCATCATGGCGGCAGCCACCGGGTCGGCTCCCAGGGTCAACCCGCCGACCGCGTCGAAGTCCCAGTCGCCGGTCAGGTCGAGCATCACCCGGCCGACCAGCGGCCCAGCCCGATGGTGCAGGGTGACCCGGCGCAGGTCAACGTAGTAGTCGGCCTCGGCGCCCGATGACAGCACCACCCGGCCGTGCACCACGGCCAGTTCGGTGATCAGATCGCGCAGGGCATCCCGGTCGGTGACCGTCGGGGAGGTCATGTCCCGAGCCTAACCGCCGTGCCGAACATGGTCGCCGGTGCCGCCGGGCCTCTACGGTGTGCGCATGGACTTCCCGAGCGACCGGCGCCGCCGCGACCGGTCCGACTGGGCCGGCGGCACCGTCGCCGGTTCGGCCGGGAATCCATCATGGGCCGGTCCGCACCGGACCGGGAGGTCTCTCGGGGGCGACCCACGGGCCTCTGCCGCCATGCCCCGGCCACCGGACGGCCGGTTCCGAAGGAGGAAACATCCACAGTGGATTTTGTCTTCACCGAAGAACAGGAGGCGTTGAGAGCGGCGGCCCGGCGGTTCCTGACCGACCAGTTCCCGCTCGACCGGGTGGTGGCACTGTCTGACTCCGACACTGGTTGGGACCCGGACTCGTGGAAGGAACTGTCCACCCTGGGTTGGTTGGACTCCGGGCTCGGCACGATGGAACACGCGGTGCTGGCCGAGGAGTCCGGATACGCGCTCTACCCGGGACCGCTGTGGACCACCCTCGCGCTGGCCCAGCCCGCCTTCGCCGGGCACCTCGACCGGGAGGGACCGGCCACCCTGGCCTGGCGGGACGACGGGGTACTCGGCCTGGCCGGCGTGCACGCGGCGAGTTGCCTGGCCGAACACGTCGACGGACGGTGGCTGCTGTCCGGTGTCAAGCATGGCGTGCCGGACGCGACCGCGGCCCGGGATGCCGCGGTGGTGGCCCGCGGGCCCGCCGGCACCGCGTTGTGGCGGCTTGACCTGACCGCCCACCCCGACACCGTGCGGAACGTGTCCATGATGGACCGCAGCCGGCGGACCGCGGAACTGTGGCTGGACCGGACCCCGGTCGAGCCACTGGTGCCGGCCTCGGCCGCGCCCAGGGTGCTGTTCCAGATCCGCCGTACCGCGCTGGCGCTGTTGGCCTGCGAGGCGGTGGGCGTGACCCACCGTGCCCTGGACGTCGCCACCGTGCATGTCAACTCGCACACCCCGGTGGATAGCCCGGGTGCGTACCGCGGTGTCTCGCACCGGATCGCCAACGTGTACACCGCGCTGCAACTGGCCCGGGCGCTGGCCTACCGGGCCGCGTGGGCGGTGACGACCGGCGACACCGGCGTGGACACCGCGTGCGTGACCGCGACCGCGTCCAGCGGGCACGCCGCGGTGTTCGCCTGTGAGAACGCGATGGCGGCGGTGGGTTCGACCGCGCCGGAAATCCAGCGCCGGTTACGCCTGTTGCACCGGCGGGCGCGGTGGATCAACGCGTTCGAGGGCTTCCCGGGCTCGCGCCGGTCCGAACCGGCCGGATGGGCGGGATGGGCGGGATGGGCCAAGCCATAGCGCGGGCGGTCCGCCTCGGAAGCCGTCCCCGGCGTCGGTCTACCGCGGCTTCGGGCGCACCGCGGCCCGGACCCGGCGGACCAGCCCGCGGGGCACCAGCCGGGCGACGGCCACCAGCGTCCGGTACTGGGCACCGGGGATGCTCACGGCCCGGCCGCGCCGGTGGTCTCGCAGGGCGACGGTCACCACGTCGTCGGCCCGCAACCACAACAGGCCAGGCAGCCGGCCCACGTCCAGGTCGGAGTGTCGGTGGAACTCGGTGCGGGTGAATCCGGGGCACACCGCCGAGACGCGTACCCCCGTGCCGGCCAGGTCCTCGGCCAGTCCCTCGCTGAACGAGGTCACCCACGCCTTGCTCGCGCCGTAGGTGGAGGCGGTGCCGCCGGGCATGAAGCCGGCCACCGAGGAGACGTTCAGCACGTCCCCGTGACCGCGTTCGAGCATGCCGGGCAGCACCGCGTGGGTGAGCCGGAGCACGGCGCCGACGTTCAGCCGCAGCATCCGTTCCTCCTCGTCCAGCGGCCGTTTCCACAGCATCCCGCTGAGGCCGACTCCGGCGTTGTTGACCAGCATGTCCACCGGCCGGTCACCGGCCCGCAGGCGGTCGACCACCGCGCCGCAGCCCTCGTCGGTGGTCAGGTCCGCGGGCAGCGTGTCCACGGCCACACCGAACCGCGGGCCCAGTTCGGCCGCGGTGGCCCGCAGCCGCCCGGCGTCGCGGGCGACCAGCACGAGGTCGCTTCCCTCGGCGGCGAGCCTGCGGGCGAACGCGGCCCCGATTCCGGCGGTGCCGCCGGTGACGAGCGAAATCGGCATGGTCGAAAACTACTTGGGCGAGAACCAGGTCGTGGACCGCCACACCTGGTGAACCGGTCAAGGGCGGGTGACCGCCGGTGGCCGGCCGCCGGAATCGACGGAGTCGCCACACCGCGCCCAGGTTTCCCTATCATCGGGCGAACCGCGGCGCGGGGTGCCGCCGCACGACACCGAGGAGTGCCGTCTTGACCACACCACCGCCGTACCCGCCGCCGCCCGGTCCGCCCGATCCCGCCGGCTCATCCGGTTCCTACGGCCCGCCCGGCCCGCCCGGTCCGGGTGGTCCATCCGGTCAGCCCGGTCAGCCCGGTCCGGGCGGTCAGTTCTCCGG
>DASULA010000455.1:0-8109 GCA_036278435.1 Mycobacteriales bacterium
AAGCCGCCATGATCGCCGTCGCCACCGTGATCATGGCGGCGCTGCTGGCCGTGCTGCTGGTGGTGCTGTGCGCGTGGGTCGGGTCGGTGCTCGGCTGCGGGCTGGCCCTGCGCGCCCGCGGCCATGACGGGGCCCGGCGCACCGCTCTCACCTTCGGCGCGCTGCTACCGGCGACGTTCCTCACGCTCGCCTTCGTGGTGAGCCGGTTCGGCCGGATCACCGGCGCCACCGCCGAGGTGTTCTACTCGATCGCGGTCGGCCTGGCCGCGTACCTGGCCCGCCGGCTCACCCTCTGGCGACCGGACTCCCGCGGGCACGACCCGGACGGGACCCGGAAACCGGAGGTCAGCGGACCACCGAGGGAGACTCGGCGTGCCGGATGAACAGGTGCGGCACTCCCCCGGAGATCGGGGACTCCCAGATGTCCGGCTGGGCCACCCCCGGACCGTTGCCGGGCACCCCGTAGAGCACGTGGCTGTTGTCCAGCCAGGCCGCCTGGTCGTCCACGCTGCGCTGTTCGGGCAGCGGTGTCTCCACCTCGGTGGCCAGGTCCAGCACCTGGAACCGCCACATCCGCGGCCCGCCGGTCCGCTTCTTGTAGACCAGGTGGACCCCGTCCGGGGACAGCGACGGGCACTCGGCGTTGGCCCGCAGCGTGACCACCTGCCGTCGTCCGATGTCGCCGCGGACCAGGTAGGTGTGCCCGCCGGTGGCCAGGGTGGCGTAGAAGGTCCGGTCGTCGGCGGCGAACGTCACGCCCCAGAAGTTCATGTCGACGTTGGTGTAGGGCCGGCCGTCCTTGATGATCCGGAACGTCTCCAGGTTGCCCAGGCCGCGGCCGGTGTCGGTCTGGTAGATCTCGGTCGCGGTGGAGAAGCTGGCCGCCGCGTAGGAGTGCCCGGCCACGAAACCGGTGGCCGCCGCGTACCGGCCGTCGACGGAGACCCGGGCCCGGCTGGGCCCGCCAGCGGTGGGGAACCGGCGGACCGGTTGCATCCGCGAGTTGAGGATCACCCCGTAGTACCTGGTGACCACGCCCCGGTCGGCGGTCAGGCAGAACCCGGCGCTGGCCGTGGCGTAGACCCGCTCGCACCCGACCTGGCCGAACGCCCGCGGCCCGCCCGGGTCGGCCAGCGGGACCATGGCCAGCTTGCCGGCCGACGGGCCCGGTTCGGTGTTGCGGAACACCACGTGCGGCACGGCCAGCACCGCCGCCGGATCGAGGTGTGGGCGGGACCGTTCGGCCGCCGCGGCGGCGGTGGCGGCGGCCGAACGGCGGCCCACCTGGCCGACCAGGTACGAGGTGGCGGCGCCGCCGGCGATCACCAGCACCACTGCGAACGCCACCAGCCGGGCCGGCGAGGCCACCCGGTGCCGGGCCGGGTTAGCAGGGTCAGGTGTCGACACGATCCACCTCCCGCTCGTCACCGGCGGCCGGCCGGGTCGGACCCGGTTCGCCGGGCCGGACCGGAAAAACCGGCCGGCGGCCGGTCCGGGACATCAGCAGCCAGGCCAGTGGCAGGTCCAGCGCCAGCGCCACGGTGAAGCAGACCAGCGCCGGGGTCTGCCCGCCCAGCACGGTCCACAGCAGTCCGAACAGGACCGAGGAGACCAGCCGGCCACCGGCCACCGCGCTCTGCACCAGCGCGATCCCGCTGCCGCGCAGGTGGTCGGGCAACAGTTCGGCGACGGCGGCGGCCAACACGCCGTCGGTGCAGGCGTAGTAGCAACCGAGCATGCCCAGGCACACCGCGGCGGTGAGCAGTCCGGCCGAGGTCAGCAGCAGGCACAGGTAGCCGACCAGCAGCAGCACGTGCCCGGCCAGGAACACCCGCCACCGGCCGACCCGGTCGGCAAGCCGGCCGGCCGGCACGGCGAGCAGCAGGTACGCCGCGGACATGCCCACCGCGAACAGCGGGAACAGTTCGTTGGTCACCGACAACCGCTGTTGCAGGGTGAGGTAGACGAAGCCGTCGCTGACCGTCAGGGCTGCCAGCGGGGCGGCGGTGAGCAGCAGTGCCAGGACCCGCCGGTCGGCCACCAGCCCCAGCGCGCCTCGCAGTGACGCCACCGCCCCGCCGGTGGCGCGCAGCCGCAGGTCGGGCACGAACAGCACCAGCACGGCCAGCCCGACCACGGCGACCCAGAAGCTGGTCACGAACACCGAGCCGAACGAGTTGGGGATCTCGGCCAGGATGGCGAACGCCAGCAGCGGGCCGATCATCGCGCCGGCGGTGTCCATGGCCCGGTGCACGCCGAACGCCCGCCCCAACCCCTGCCGGGCCGAGCTGGCCGCGATGATCGCGTCGCGCGGCGCGGTGCGCAGCCCCTTGCCGGTGCGGTCCACCGCCACCACCAGGCTGGTGCTGGATGCCGACCCCACCCGCAGCAGGGCCAGCTTCGTGCCGATGGACAGACCGTAGCCGAGCAGACACACCAGTTTCGGCCGCCGCCACCGGTCGGCGAAGTACCCGCCGACCAGCCGCACCGCCACGCTCACCCCCTGGTACAGGCCATCCACCACGCCGTACTGCAACGGGGTGAGGCCGACCTGCAGGATCAGGAACAGCGGCAGCACCGCGGTCACCATCTCCGAGGAGATGTCGGTGAAGAAACTGACGAACCCGGCCGCGATCACCGCGCCGGCCACCCGCCCGACCCGCGGCGACCCCGCCGACCCCGCCGCCTCGGGCGTCACCGCCTCGGGCGGCCCGCCCGAGGGCAGGTCAGGATGGTTCTGCGTAGACACGTACAACGGTCCGGCCCCCCACAAGCCCCGGAACAAACCCCCGGCAAACGCTCCCCGGACGACCCTACGCGCCGTCAGAAGAACTCATCTAGCAACCGGTGGAAGGCGAGGCGTCGTGGCCGCGCAACCGGCGACGATGTCACACCGAACCGGCACCGCCGGGCGGCCCGGAGATGAGAGGGTGTGCGGGTGAGCAGGCTTGAGAAGTTGCGGCCCGAGGAGTTGGACACCGCGCAGCGGGAGCTGTATGACGCGCTCACCGGTGGCCCCAGGGGAGCGTCGCTGGCCGACGAGCAGGGCCGGCTGGTCGGCCCGTTCAACGCGATGCTGCTGGCGCCGAGGCTGGGCAACGCGCTGCAACGGCTGGGCGGGCTGATCCGGTACCGGGGCGCGCTGTCCGACCGGGCCAGGGAGTTGGCGATCCTGACCGTGGCCGCGCGCCAGCGCTGCGGGTTCGAACAGCGCGCGCACGAGCGGATCGGCGCGGGCGTCGGGCTGACCGACACGGAGTTGGCCGCGCTGCGCACCGGCGCCCCGCTGGAACTGGCCGACCCGGAGGAGGCCGCGGTGCTCGCCGCCACCCGGGCACTGGTGGCCGGCGGGGACCTGGACGACGCCGGTTACGCCGCGGCGACCGCGGCGCTGGGCGAGCAGAAACTATTCGAACTGACCACCCTGGTCGGCTACTACGCCCTGCTGGCCACCCAGATGCGCGTCTTCGGCGTGACCTGAACCTGAGCGACCTTCTAGCTGGCCGGTGACACCATTTCCGGCACCACAGGGCGCTGGCGGGCACCATTGCGATTGGGGCGCACTCAAATGCCGGGTGCGTACGGATCGCTGGTCACCGACACCCGAACGTCTATAGCGGACGTACCGTTGAGGTAATCGGCGCTCTGTTCGACGGTGGGTCCAGACCTCGGATAGCATCCCTGGGGTGATCCGCATCGGAGTGGCGACCAGCGAGGATGCCAAGGCTTTCCTGGCTTCCGCGGTGGCGCTGGTGACCACGGACGCCGGTCGCTACGATCCCGACGCGACCGACCTGGACTGGGCCGCACAGTCCGGGGACAGCTACGTCGCGAGTGCGCTGTCTGGTGACAACGTGGTCCTGCTCGCCCGCGACGACGAGGCGATCGTGGGCCATCTGGTCGGCCGCCTCACCAATCCCAACAGCCTGCACCCCATCCGCCGCGCCGAACTGGAGAGCATCCACGTCTACCCGAACTACCGGGGCGGCGGGATCGGATCGCTTCTTGTCGAGGCATTCCTGACCTGGGCAACCGAGCGCGGCGCGGAGCGCGCCTCGGTCACAGCGTACGCGGCCAACGAAGCGGCGCTGCGCTTCTACTCCCGGCACGGCTTCGCCACCCGTTCGGTGACCTTTGACCGCCCCCTCGCCCAACGAGGCTGTACGGCACGAACCTGAACGGCATGCCGTGGTCGCGGTCGATCTCGCACCAGTACGGCCCGGGGCCCGCCGCTGGTTGTCGGTTGACCAACCCGCCACCAACTCCGTGTTCTCGCGAGAAAACAAGTGACGAGGGGCAGGATCGGTGTCATGGGGTCTGCGGCGGGGTTTCCACGGGAGTACGCGCGCACCGGGCGGTTCACCCTGGGCACGCCCCGGGCGTTCACGGTGGCGCCGGACGGGTCGCGGGTGGTGTTCCTGCGGTCCCGGGCCGGTGACGACCGGACCGGCTGCCTGTACTCGATGGACCCGGCCACCGGCGCCGAGCGGCTGCTGGTCGACCCCGACGACCTGCTGTCGGCCGGTGAGGAACTGTCGGCGGCCGAGCGGGCGCTGCGGGAACGCCGCCGCGAGCAGGGCGCGGGCGTGGTCGGCTACGCCACCGACGCCGCGGTCAGCCTGGCCGCGTTCGCGCTGTCCGGTCGGCTGTTCGTCACCGACCTGGCCGGCGGGCGGACCCGGGAACTGCCGGCCCGCACGCCCGTGGTGGACCCCCGGCCCGATCCGACCGGGCGGCACGTGGCCTACGTGTCGGCCGGCACGCTACGGGTGGTCGGTACCGGTGACGATGACGGTGACCGGGCGCTGGCCGAGCCGGACGGCGACCAGCCGGGCGAGGTGAGCTACGGGCTGGCCGAGTTCGTCGCGGCCGAGGAGATGGACCGCACCCGGGGCTACTGGTGGTCTCCGGACGGCCGGGCCCTGCTGGTCACCCGGGTGGACAACGCACCCGTGCAGCGCTGGTACCTGGCCGACCCGGCCGAACCGGCGGCCGAACCGGCGACGCTGCGCTACCCGTCGGCGGGCACCCCGAACGCCAGGGTGACCGCGTTCGTGCTGGGACTGGACGGTTCCCGGGCCGAGGTGCGCTGGGACACCAGCCGGTTCGAGTACCTGGCCGCGGCGCACTGGTCGGCCGGCGGGCCGCCGCTGCTGGCGGTGCAGACCCGCGACCAGCGCACCGTACGGGTGCTGGCCGCCGACCCGGCCACCGGCGCAACCAGCATCGTGGTCGAGGACACCGACCCGTGCTGGGTGGACCTGGTGCCGGGCACGCCCGCGCTGACCGGCGACGGCCGGTGCGTGCGGGTGGTCGCCCGGGACGGGGCGTACCGGCTGGTCGTCGGCGACCGGGAACTCACCGGCGGCCCGCTCCAGGTCTGCGAAGTGCTAGACGTGGGCGAGCGTGACGTGCTGGTGTCTGGATGGGACGACGACCCGACCAGCCTGGGGGTGTACCGGGTCGACCTGACCAGTGCCGCCGGCGACGGCGCGGTCGAACCGGTGTCGGACCGGCCCGGCGTGCACACCGCGGTCCGGGCCGGCGGCGTCACCGTGCTCGGCTCGTCCGGGCCGGACTGGTCCGGCCAGCGGACCCGGGTGCTGGTGGACGGCCGACCCGAGCGGGTGATCGCCACGCACGCGCACACCCCGCCGCTGACCCCGCGGGTGACCTGGCTGACCGTCGGCGAACGCGGGTTGCGCTGCGCTCTGGTGCTGCCCACCGGGTACCGGCCGGGCTCAGGGCCGCTGCCGGTGCTGCTGGACCCCTACGGCGGGCCGCACGCCCAGCGGGTGGTGGCCACCGCCAACGCCTACCTGGTCCCGCAGTGGTTCGCCGAGGCGGGCTTCGCCGTGCTGGTCGCCGACGGGCGGGGCACGCCCGGCCGGGGGCCGGACTGGGACCGGCTGGTGGCCGGCGACTTCGGCGCCACCCTGGCCGACCAGGTAGACGCGCTGCACGCGGTGGCCGCGCAACGGCCGGAACTGGACCTGACCAGGGTGGCGATCCGGGGCTGGTCGTTCGGCGGCTACCTGGCCGCGCGGGCGGTGCTGGACCGGCCCGAGGTGTTCCACGCCGCCGTGGCCGGTGCGCCGGTCACCGACTGGCGGATGTACACCACCCACTACACCGAGCGGTACCTCGGCGACCCGGCGGCGCGGTCGGCCGGGTACGACGCCGACTCGCTGCTGGCCGCCGCGCCCACGCTGCGCCGGCCGCTGATGCTCATCCACGGGCTGGCCGACGACAACGTGATCAGCGCGCACACGCTGAGGCTGTCCGCCGCGCTGCTGGCCGCCGGCCGGCCGCACACCGTGCTGCCGCTGACCGGCACCAGCCACATGACCACCCTGCACGCGGTCACCGAGAACCTGCTGGTCCTGCAACGGGACTTCCTGCTCCGCGCGCTGGCCGCGCCGCGCTGACCGGCCGAACCGGTCGCGGCGCGCGGGCCGCGGAACCAATGGGCTGAGGTTTGGCCCGGCAACTGGTACTGATTAGCAGTCCGTCGCAGGGGCGTTCGATCACGGTCCCGCCGGCGGTCGCTGTCTTCTTTTCGGCGTGCCGCAGTCTTGGAGGTTCCCAGAAGTGAGCACTAATCCCTACGACAGCCTGCCGGCCGTGCCGTCGTTGCAGGTCACCAGCACCGACATCAGCGACGGCGAGCAACTGTCGATGCCACAGGTCAGCGGGCTGTTCGGGGCCGGCGGCCAGGACGTCTCACCGCAGTTGTCCTGGAGCGGGGCGCCGGAGGGCACCCGCGGCTACGTGGTCACCTGCTACGACCCCGACGCGCCGACCGCGAGTGGTTTCTGGCACTGGGCCGTGGTGGACATCCCGGCCAGCGTGACCGAGCTGCCCTCCGGGGCCGGTGACGAGGCCGGCAGCGGGCTGCCGGCCGGTGCGTTCCAGCTCGGCAACGACGGCGGGATGGCCCGCTACGTCGGCGCCGCGCCGCCAGCCGGGCATGGCAGGCACCGCTACTTCTTCGTGGTGCACGCCATCGACACCGACTCACTCGGGCTGGGCCGGCAGGCCACCCCGCCGTTCCTCGGCTTCAACCTGTTCACCCACACCCTGGCCCGGGGCATGATCGTCCCCTGGTACCAGCAGTAGTCGCTGGCGGCACCGGACGCGGAGACGCGGGGGCGCGGGCAGAACGGAGGCCCGCGCCCCCGTCTCATTCATTCCAGCATGCTTTTTGGCTATTCCAAGTATTGGACGTATGAATCCGGTCTTCCTACCGTGGCCTGGTGACGATCCACCCGCCACCGGCCCGGCCGGATTCGCTTCCACGCATCTCCATCCCCGGGTACCGCCGCGGTGAGCCGGGTTTCGTCCGGGTCAGCGTCGCGCTGTTCGCCGCCGGGCTGGCCGCGTTCGCGCTGCTGTACGCGATCCAGGCGCTGCTGCCGGAACTGTCCAGCCAGTTCGGCGTCTCCCCGGCCACGTCCGGCCTGGCCCTGTCGCTGACCACCGGCGTGCTGGCGCTGGTGATCATCCCGGTCAGTTCGCTGTCCGAGCGGTACGGCCGTACCCGGGTGATGACCGCCTCGGTGGTGGTGGCCGCGCTGCTCGGACTGGCGCTGGCGGTATGCACGTCGTTCTGGCTGCTGCTCGCGCTGCGCGCCGCGCAGGGGGTGGCGCTGGCCGGGCTGCCGGCCACCGCCATGGCCTACCTGGCCGAACGCATCCACCCCGACTCGCTCGGCGAGGCCATCGGCCTGTACGTGGCCGGCAACACGGTGGGCGGGTTGACCGGCCGGCTGCTGGCCGGGCTGGTCACCGACCTGGCCGGCTGGCGGGTCGCGCTGGTGGCGGTGGGCGGGTGCGCGGTGACCGCGGTGTTGGTGTACCGGCTCGCGCTGCCGGGCGGCGGACCGTCCCCCCGGCACACCGGGGATCCACCCCGGCACGCCTCCGACCCGAGCGGGGGGCTGCGCCGGCACCTGGCCGACCCGACGATGCGCCGCCTCTACCTGCTGAGCATGCTGCTGTCCGGCCAGTTCGTCACCGTCTACAACTACCTGGGCTACCGGCTGCTGGCGGCGCCGTTCAGCCTGCCCGCCTCGGTGGTGGGACTCGTCTTCGTGGTCTACCTGGCCG
>DASULA010000456.1:0-6570 GCA_036278435.1 Mycobacteriales bacterium
GATCGGCGAGACCAGACCGGAGCGCTACTGTCCGGTGTCTCGGTAAACCCCGCCGCCGCCCGCCACCTCGCCGGGGAGGTTCGCTGCTTCGCCAACACCCCCGGCGGCGGCGCCATCATTCTCGGTGTCGATGACAAGACTTTGGCACCGCTGGGAACCCAACTCGACGCCGAATGGCTCCGGCAGCGCCTCAACGACCTCACCGGAATCGCGCCGTCCATACAGGAGCGCGACATCAGAGGTGTCCGGGTACTGGTCCTGCTCATCAGCGAAAGCCCCGAGCCGGTGGAAGACCCCGACCAGCGACTGCGGTGGCGGGTGGGGGATCGGTGCAGCACGGTCGACCGAGCGGAATGGTGGAGCCATCGGGCCGAGCGGATCGGTGTCGACCCGATGGCGGCGGCCACCCAGCGACAGCGATCGGACATCTCGCAGCGCACGCTGGCCGTTGCCCGCGACTATCTGCGCCAGGGCGAGGATCCGGAGGTGGCAGAGGCAGGCGACATCCAACTCTTGACCAGGATCGGCGTCCTGCGGCCCAGCGGCGCCCTGAGTCAGGCCGGTGTGTTGGTTCTCTGCCCGTCGCCCCGGCCGTTGGTTGAACTCTCCCGACTGGACGTCGCTGGTGGAGATGTCACCTTGCGTTACGTCCAACCCGCCGGCTCAAGCCTGCTGGAAGCCTTGCAGAACATCGAGGCCCGACTCGACGCCATCAATGCGGTACGACCGCGAGGGCACGGCTTCGCGGAGAGTGGACAGCGGCTCCTCCCGCCGCGAGCGGTACGCGAGGCGGTCCTCAACGGCCTGACCCACCGGGACTGGTTCCAGGCGGAGCCGACCACCATCCGCTGGATCGAGGCCGACGACACCCTGGAGGTGACCAGTCCCGGCGGCTTCACCGGTGGTGTCACCGCGGCCAACGCCCTGACCACCCGGCACTCCCGCTACCCGGCGCTCGCCGACCTCGTCCGCGCGCTCCGACTTGTCGACCGGCAGGGCGTCGGTGTGCCCCGCATGTACCAGACGATGCTGGCGGAGGGGCACCGGGCGCCACTCCTGGAAGACCTGCCGGGACCGCGGGTCCGCACCACCTTGGCCGGAAAGCCGCTGCTGCCCGTCCTGGCACGGTTGCTGGCCACGGTCGAACCCGCGCCGCGGCGCCGCGACGTTCGAGTCGCGGTCCTCCTGAACACGCTGCTGCGGACACCCTTCCTCACCCAGGCGCAGGCGGCAGGCGTGTTGCAGTCGAGCCGGGACGCAGCCGCCATCGCGCTCGCAGCCGTCGAGGAATGTCTGGTCAACGCCGAGCCGCTGTTCGTCCACTTCCCGGGCGGTTGGCGACTCGGCTCGGCCATCGCTGAGCGAGCGACTGCCGGGGAGTACGGCTCCCTGCCCGCGACCGGAGAACTGCTCTGGTACCGCGTCGGCGGGGTCAACACCGTCCGACGCGTCGCGGAGCAGTGGCTTGAGGTCCACCGGCGGGTCACCTCAGGTGATATCGCCAGCCTGACCGGCATGCGCCAGCCCAACGTGTCCAGGATCATGTCCGAGTTGGCCGGCGCCGGCGAGGTCGTGATTCGCGGTCCCGGCCGGGGGAGGGCAGCGCACTTCCTGCGCGCACCAGACGCCTGAACGTGATCCTCAGCCGAGGTCGCGGTGGCGCTCGGCGTGGGTGAAGGCCAGGAACTCCTCCAGCTCGGCGTCCGACTCGACGTGTCCGCGGCCAGGTCGTCCAGGGTGCGGATCGGTTGGGTCTCCTTCTCCGCCAGCAGTCCCTCGACCGACAGCCAGGGCCGGATCGGCGGATGGTCGGAGCAGCGCAGTCTCACACCGAGGGGCCGACCATGCCGATGCGCCGGGCCAGGCCGCGCAACTCGCCGGTGATGCTCTTGCGGTCGCGGCGCATCATCGCGTGCACGATCTCGTGTACCAGGGTCGAGTAGGCGACCTCCTCGGGCGACTCGCGCTCGGCCCGTTCCAGCACGTGTACGGCGGCCACGTCGTCCCGGCGTCCGGCGTATCCACGCGCCAGGTCGATGTACCCGCGGGCGCGTCGCTCGGCGCAGGGCAGGGTCGCCGGATCGAACCGTTCCGAGGCCGTGACGGCCTTGCCTGCCTGCCCGAGTTCCACCGGGATCGTGACCGTGTAGCTGGCGACGTTGCTGGCGCAGAACATCGTGTACGGGTGAACGTGCCCGTTGGGAAGGGCGCGCGTCGCCTGGTGGGAGTTGTCCCACAACCGCCATGCCCGTCCGTCGTCGCAGGCACGGGCCGCCGACAGGGCGGCACCGAGTTGTAGTGAGCCCCACAGCGAGAGGTAGTCCTCGGGTGGATCGCCCCGGTCGAGCACGGGCTGGAGCGATGCGGCGCCCGTCAACCCTGTTTCCAGCGCCTCCTCCGGACGGCCGAGGCCGTTGTACAGGCCGAGTAGCTGCCAACTACCCAACGCCATCAGCAGCGGGTTGTCGGCCTGGCGAGCGCATTCCACAAACCGTTCGGCCGCTATCACGGCTAGGTCGAAGGCGTTGACCTTCTGGCAGAAGTGTTTCGCCAGCAGGTATGTCGGACACAGCAGTGCGGCGGACTCCCGCTGTCCGGCACGGTCGGCACCCTCACGCACCAGCAGGGCGTCGAGGATGAGGTTCGGCAGCGTCTCGCCCACCCTGGTGTACAGGTGCGGGGACGTGCGCCAGACCTCCCACGCCCGTTCCACCCGCGCGCGCACACCCGCCATGGACGGCCGGTTGGCCTGATCCGCGGTCCGGTCCGTGCCGAACATCGGGTCGTACTGTGCGCCCATCGCCGCGCGTACCGCCGGCAGAAGCGGATGGTCCCGCTGCACATCCAGCGCGAGTCCCACATCCACGGCCCCGGTCAGCTCGGCGAGATCCTTGATTCGGAGCACTCCGGCGATGGTGATCAGGTCGGACAGGCGCTCGACGTGCCGGACGCCCGCCTCGACTTTCTTCCACCAGGACAACGACTTCCCGCACAGACCGGCACACGCCTCCTGGGTCAGTCCGCGATACACCCGCCAGACGGCGATACGTTCACCCGTGGACATGTTCTCGTGCAGTCGAGGCATGGCGACCACCTCCCGAGACGAATTCACCACCGACGCTACCTTGGGTAACGCGCCGTACAGCGGTCCGTGACGCGCGCCCGGAGCGACGCGCGCCGGTGATCGAATCGGGTCAGCCGGTGTTGCGTAGGCCGGCGGCTATGCCGTTGACGCTGAGCAGCAGGGCTCGGCGGAGCAGTGGGTCGACCGGTTCCGGGCCGGCCGCGCGGACCCGGGCCAGCAGTGCCACCTGGAGGTAGGAGATCGGGTCCAGGTAGGCGTCGCGTACCTCGAAGGTGCGCTTGAGTACCGGTTGGGCGGCCAGCAGTTCGGGTTCCCCGGTGATCGCCAGCACCTCGGCCACGGTGCGTTCGTGCTCGGCCCGGATCACCTCGAACAGCCGGTGCAGCCGCGGGTCCACAAGCGACTCGACGTAGTGCGCGGCGATGCCCAGGTCGGTCTTGGCCAGCGTCATCTCCACGTTGGAGACGAAGGTGCGGAAGAACGACCACGGTTCGATCCGGTCGGACCCGGCCCCGGCACCGTGGTACATCTGGGTGAGCACCGCGCCGAGGCCGGCCCGGCGGGCCGCGGCCAGCCCGGAGCCGACCCCGAACCAGCCCGGCACGATCTGCCGGGTCTGGGTCCAGCCGAACACCCACGGGATGGCGCGCAGGCCGTCCAGCCCGGCGCCGCTGTCCGGCCGGCGGGACGGCCGGGACCCGATGTGCAGGTCGGCGAGCTGTTCGACCGGGGTCGACTGGAGGAAGTACCCGGGCAGCTCGGGGTCGTCGACCAGGCTCCGGTAGGCCGTCTGGGCGGCGGCCGAGACGGTGTCCATGGTGGCGTCCCACCGGTCCAGCACACCGGCGGGCTGGCGCGGGGTGCGGTGCAGCACCGAGGCCCGCAGCACCGCGGCCACGGTCAGTTCCAGGTTGTCGCGGGCCAGCGCGGGCAGCGAGTACTTGTCCGAGATCACCTCGCCCTGCTCGGTCACCTTGATCTGCCCGTCCAGGGTGCCCCACGGCTGGGCCAGGATCGCCTCGTGCGCCGGGCCGCCGCCGCGGCCGACCGTGCCGCCGCGCCCGTGGAACAGCCGCAACGTCACCCCGTGCCGCCCGGCGGTGTCCCGCAGCCGGCGCTGAGCCTTGTGGATCTCCCACTGGGAGGTGGTGATGCCGGCCTCCTTGTTGGAGTCGGAGTAGCCGAGCATGACCTCCTGGATGTCCCCGCGCAGCCGGACCATACGCCGGTAGCCGGCGTCGCCGAGCAGGTCGTCGAGCACGTCGCCGCTGTGCCGCAGCTCCTCGACGGTTTCCAGCAGCGGCACGAACCCGATCCGGGCCGTCCCGCTGTGGATGTCCACCAGCCCGGCTTCGCGGGCCAGCACCGTCGCGGCCAGCACGTCGTCGGCGCCGCGGGTCATCGACACGATGTAGCTCTCGATCACCTCGGGTCCGTAGGTGTCCAGCGCGTCCCGCGCCGCGGCAAACACCGCGAAGGTGCGCGTTCCGGCCGGGTCCAGGTCCGGGTCCCGCCCGGCCAGCGGGCGGCGGTTGGACAGCTCGGCGGACAGCACCGCACGGCGCCCGGCCCGGTCGAGTTCGCGGTACGGGCGGTCCAGCTCGGCCAGCCGGTCCAGCAACTGGCCTACCACCCGGTGGTGCGCGTCGGCGTGCTCGCGCACGTCCATGGTGGCCAGGTGCAGGCCGCAGGCGGCCACGGTCCGCTCGATTCGGGCCATCAGTCCGTCCGCGACCAGCTCACCGCGGTGCGTGGCCAGCGACTCGGAGATCACCCGCAGGTCGGCCAGCAGTTCGGCGGTGCCCAGGTAGTCGCGGCCGGGCTGGTGCGGGCCGCCGCGGGCCAGCCGGGTGCGGGTGTTGACCAGCCGGGCCCGCACGCAGCTCGCCTTGAGCCGGTACGGCTCCTCGGCGTTCAGCCGCAGGATCCGCGGGTCCAGGTCGGGCAGCGCGGCCAGGTCGGCGCGCAGGCTGGCCCGCAGCTCGTCGGACACCTCCACCACCCGCGATGAGCTGGACAGGTCGGCGATGAGCACGTCGGTCGCGCCGAGCAGCACACCGATCGCGTGCAGGTGGCCGACCAGCAGCACCTCCGCGGTCACCTCGGGGGTTACGTTCGGGTTGCCGTCGCGGTCGCCACCGATCCAGGTGCCGAACGTCAGTGGCCGGGTCCGCGGGTCCATCCGGACGCCGTACCGGTCGGTCTCGGTGGCCAGGTCGTCGAGCAGGTCTGGCACGGTGTGGGTGAACATCTCGTCCAGGTAGTAGGTGGCGTTGCGTGCCTCGTCGACCGGTTCGGGCTGGTCCAATCGCAACTCGTCGGTCTGCCAGATCAGGTCGATGACTTCGGCGAGCCGGCGGTCCTGCCGGCGGCGGGCCGTGCTGTCCGGCCGGGTGGCGGTGGAGAGCAGGTCGCCGACCGCCCGCAGTTTGCCCAGGATCGACCGGCGGCTCGCCTCGGTGGGGTGGGCGGTGAACACCGGCCGCACGGCCAGCGCCGCGACCGCCTCGGCCAGCGCCTCGGACCCGGCCTCGGTGGCCACCGCGGCCACCGCGTGCGCCAGCCATCCGGGTTCGGCCGGGCCGGGCAGGCCACGGACCCGGTGTACCTGCTCGGCCATGTTGGCCAGGTGGAAGTACGCGGAGAACGCCCGGACCAGGTGGATCGCCACCGGCAGCGGGGCGTCGGCCAGCAGTTGCCGCAATGACGCCAGCGCGGCCGACCGGTCCGCACCGTCCACTGTGTCCACTGGATTCGTCCTGCCGGGAGTGTGGGCCTTGGACGCTTTGGTCAGCGCCCGGACCCGTTCGACCAGGTCGAGCAACCCGGGGCCCTGTTGGCGCACCAGCGACTCGCCCAGCAGGGCGCCGACCCGGCGCACGTCCGCACGTAGCGCCGCGTCGTCGTCGGGTCGCGGCGCGCTGTGGGCAGGGCGTCCGGTACCGTCCGGGCCGGGCGTACCCGGCGTCTCGGGCGCGGGCCGATCGGGCTGATCACCGGTGCGATGCATGCTCACGCCGCTATCTTCCCGCAGCACCGGTGCCGAACCTCGCCCGCGGCCAGGACTGGTCGGGTCGCTACCGCTCTTCGGCCTAGCGATTATTCATCCCGATGCACGTATCTGATAGCTAGAACGTGCCATTTTTGGCTTTGAAACCGTTTCCGCGCACACCATTCGGTCGGAGTAGCTCTCTTTCCGTGACAGGTGTGACTAGTGTCGGGACGCGCCGAGGCAAGCCGGGTGTGGGGGGGTTTGCCAGATCACGTGGGGCACCCGAACCTCGGCGGCTTTTGGGGGGAGTCCGGCCCGTACCGGCTGGACTGGCATTCCTGGGGGGAAGGTAAATGGGGGGGTACGGGCGCTTGCCCGGCGGCCTCGTGCGCGCCGGGGACGGTGCGGTGCCGCCGCGGCACGGGGGAGCGGCGGTAGCGCAAGTCGGGGACAGCGGACCGCGAGGCTGGCAGCTCAGCCTCAGGCAGCGGGC
>DASULA010000457.1:0-3649 GCA_036278435.1 Mycobacteriales bacterium
GGCATCGAGTTGCTGGATCTTGACCAGGTTGAGCCGTACCAGGAGGTGCCCGAGACCGGCGCCACGTTCGCCGAGAACGCACTGCTCAAGGCGCGCGAGGCGGTCGCGCACACCGGCCTGCCCGCGGTCGCCGACGACAGCGGACTGGCCGTGGACGCGCTGTCGGGCATGCCCGGCGTGCTGTCCGCGCGGTGGGCCGGCCCCGGCCGGTCCGACCAGGCGAACCTCCGGCTGGTCCTGGACCAGATCGCCGCCGTGCCGGAGGAACGCCGGGGCGCGGCGTTCGTCTGCGCCGCGGCCCTGGTCACCCCCGGCGGCATCGAGGAGGTGGTCACCGGCCGGGTCGGCGGGACGTTGCTGCATGCCCCGCGCGGGCAGAACGGGTTCGGCTATGACCCGATCTTCGTCCCGGCCGGCCACACCCGCACCACCGCGGAGATGAGTGCCGCGGAGAAGGACGCGCTCAGCCATCGGGGCCGGGCGTTGCGCGCGCTGGTGCCACACATCTTGACTGTGGTGGGCCGGGGTTGACCGCGGGGCCGGCCGGCGCCCACCGGGCAGGAGCGACATGCACGCAGTCGAGTCGACCCCGTGGGGAGCGCTGGTGTCGCTCGTCGTGGTCGCCGTGATCGTGATCGCGTTCGGGCGGGCGTTGGTGCGCAGACACCGCCGCCGCTGACCACGGGCGGCCCACCGGCGGCCCACCGTGTGCGGAAACACCCGACCGGGTTCGGTCATCGGGGTGGAACCGGCCGGCCGGCGGTCTACCGTGCCATGACAGGGGCCGTAGCCCAACGGCAGAGGCACGCGTTTTAGGTGCGCGACAGTGTGAGTTCGAGTCTCACCGGCCCCACTCGCGGGCCGTCACCCGGTCGGGTCCGGCTGGTTCCGGTAGGTCATACGCCCAGCTCGCGCAGCAGCTTGGCCACGTGCCCGGTCGCCCGGACCCCGTACTGGGCCACCGCGATCCGGCCTTCGGGGTCCACCACGAACGTCGACCTGATCACGCCGACCACGGTGCGGCCGTACAGTTGCTTCTCACCGTAGGCGCCCCAGCGGGTCATCACCTGCCGATCCAGGTCGGACAGCAGGGGGAAGCCGATGCCCTCGGTGTCCCGGAACTTGGCGAGTTTCGCCTGTTTGTCCGGGGAAATGCCGATAACCGCGTAACCGGCCCGTTCCATGTCATCCAGGTTGTCGCGGAAATCCACGGCCTGCTTGGTGCAGCCGGGCGTCATCGCCGCCGGGTAGAAGTACACCACCACCCGGCGGCCCCGATAGGACGACAGACTGACCGGGTTGCCGTCCGCGTCGGGCAGGGTGAAGTCCGGCGCGGCGGCGCCCGGGCTCAGACGTGCCGACTCACTCATGATCCACTCCGCTGCGCTGGTCACCTGGCCCGCCCCGGAAAGGCGAGCGGACACCCGAAACGCTATCCGGCCGGGGCGGTGGTCCGCACCGCCAGGGGTGTTCGGCCGGGCACATCGGGTCCAGTCGCTCCGGTCCGGCCGGTCCGGCCCACCCGTGCCACACCCGTGCCCACCCGGCCCGATCTCGCCGCCCGCCCGTCCAGGCCCACCCGGTGTGGTGGACGATGGGGACGTGGCTTCACGAATCGAGGACTATGCGATGGTCGGCGACGCGCACACCGCCGCGCTCGTCGGCCTGGACGGAAGCGTCGACTGGCTGTGCCTGCCGAGGTTCGACTCGCCAGCCTGCTTCGCCGCGATGCTGGGGGACAACGGGAACGGCCGCTGGCAGGTGGCCCCGGCCGACCCGGTCCGGGAAGTCCGGCGGCGCTACCGCGACCAGTCGCTCGTACTGGAGACCGAGTTCAGCACCGACACCGGCACGGTGTGCCTGATCGACGCCATGCCGCCGCGGGACGGGCGGGCGGATCTGGTCCGGCGGGTCCGCGGCGTGTCCGGACAGGTGCGGATGCACCAGGAACTGGTCATGCGGTTCGGCTACGGCCGGGTCCGGCCCTGGGTCCGGCGGACCGAGGATGACCAGGGCATGGAGTGCCTGCTGGCGGTGGCCGGCCCGGACGCGCTGTGCCTGCGCAGCTCCGGTGCCCCGCTGCCCCGGGCCGAGGGCGGTCGCCACCACGGTGAGTTCACCGTGCGGGCCGGGGAGACCGTGGACCTGCAACTCGCGTGGTTCCCGTCACACGAGGACCTGCCGGCCGCCTACGACACCGACCACGCACTGTCCTACGCCGACACCTACTGGTCGTGGTGGGCGTCGATATGTGCCAACGACGGGGGTTACCGGGACGTGGTCACCCGGTCGCTGCTCACCCTCAAGGCGCTCACCTACGGGCCGACCGGTGGCATCGTCGCGGCGGTCACCACCTCGCTGCCCGAGCAGTTCGGCGGCAGCCGAAACTGGGACTACCGGTACTGCTGGCTGCGAGACGCCGCGCTCACCCTGTCCGCGCTGGTGGCCAGCGGCTACCGCGAGGAGGCCAGCGCGTGGCGGGACTGGCTGCTGCGCGCGGTGGCCGGCGATCCCGAGGACGTGCAGATCATGTACGGGGTGGCCGGCGAGCGCGACCTGCCCGAAGTGGAACTGGACTGGCTGGCCGGGTACGCCGACTCCAAGCCGGTGCGCATCGGCAACGCCGCGTCCGAACAGTTCCAGGCCGACGTGCTTGGCGAGGTCATGCAGGCCCTGCACGAGGCCCGAGTTGCCGGGGTGCGCGAGGACGACTTCTCCTGGCCACTGCAACTGGCGCTGATGGAACACCTGGAGAAGGTGTGGCGGTCGCCCGACCACGGGCTGTGGGAGATCCGCGGCACCCCCCGGTTCTTCACCCACTCGCGGGCGATGATCTGGGTCGCCTTCGACCGGGCCGCCCGAGCGGTGGAGGAGTTCGGTCTGTCCGGTCCGGTCGGGCGCTGGCGCGCGCTGTGCGAAGAGGTGCGCGCCGAGGTGATGGACCAGGGGTTCAACGACGACCTCAACGCGTTCACCCAGTACTACGGCGGCAAGACCGTGGACGCGGCGCTGCTCACCCTGCCCTCGGTCGGCTTCATCGCGGCCAACGACCCGCGGATGGTCGGCACGGTCGCCGAGATCGAGAAGAAACTGCGGGTGGGCGACATCCTGGTGCACCGGTACGACACGTCCGCGGACGGCGTGGACGGCCTCCCGCCCGGGGAGAACCCGTTCCTGCCGTGCAGCTTCTGGCTGGCCGAGTACTACGCGCTCGCCGGCCGGACCGAGCAGGCCAGGGCGCTGCTGGACCGGTTGATCGGGTTGGCCAACGACGTCGGCCTGTACGCCGAGGAGTACGACGCCGACCAGCACCGGATGGCCGGAAACGTCCCGCAGGCGTTCTCGCACCTGGCGTTGGTGCACGCGGTCAGCACGCTTGAGCGGATCGAGGGCGGCAAATGACGGCCGGCCGGTTCCGGCGCCCGGTCCGCCGCCGGAAGTCGGTGCGGGCGCGGCCCGGAACGGGTTCGGGGCCGGTGTCTGGCAGGCTGGGACCATGAGCCGGGACCCCGAGACGATCCAGCACGAGATCGAGCAGGCCCGCGACGCGCTGGCCGAGACCCTCGACGCACTCGCCGAGCGGACCAGCCCGCGCCGGGTGGCCGAGCGGGGCCGCCAGGCGCTGGTCGAGCGGCTGCGCTCGCCCGAG
>DASULA010000458.1:0-18439 GCA_036278435.1 Mycobacteriales bacterium
GGTGCTGGCCAGGGGCACCACGGTGATCGACAATGCCGCCCGGGAGCCGGAGATCGTGGACCTGTGCACGATGCTCGGCCAGATGGGCGCCAGCATCGGTGGTGCGGGCACGTCTACCCTGGTGATCGACGGGGTCGACGCGCTCAAGCCGGTGGAGCACGCCACGGTGTCCGACCGGATCGTGGCCGGGACCTGGGCCATCGCCGCGGTCATGACGCAGGGTGACGTGACCGTGCGCGGAGGGGTGCCCGAGCACCTGGAACTGGCCTTGGACAAGCTGACCACGGCCGGGGCCAGCGTGCAGGCGCTGCCTGACGGGCAGGGGTTCCGGGTGGCCATGCAGGGCCGCCCGCGGGCGGTGGACGTGGTCACCCTGCCGTACCCGGGATTCCCGACCGACCTGCAACCCGCGGTGATCGCGCTGGCGTCGGTGTCGGAGGGAGTGGCGATGGTGACTGAGAACGTGTTCGAGTCACGGTTCTTCTTCATCGACGAACTCAGCCGGCTGGGCGCGGACGTGCGGACCGACGGCCACCATGCGGTGGTGCGCGGCCGGGACGGCCTGTCGGCGGCTCCGGTGCGGGCGACCGACATCCGGGCCGGGGCCGGTTTGGTGCTGGCCGGGCTGGTGTCTGACGGCGTGACCGATGTGAGTGACGTACATCACATCGATCGTGGCTATGTCGACTTCGCCGGTGACCTGAGCTCGCTGGGAGCGGTGGTGCGACGGGTGGAACACGCCGAAGACCCCTCACTCTTCACCTGAGGACAGTCCTTCGCCGGACGACCAGCGACCCGCATATGGCACCCGCCGCGCTTCGTTAGCAGAAAGTTACACTCCGGTGGGGGTATCAAACGGGGTTCGAACGTCTTCATAGTGACGCCTGGTGTACGGGCCATCGGGGGCCCATCGGGGGGTGAAGCTGATGACGGCATCTGTGCCTACCGGCATCGTGGACGGTCACCGGATCGCACTGTGTGGGCGGCTCGACGCCCGCACAGCCACCGTGACGCGGGCCGAACTGCATGCCGCCGTGCTGGACGGGGCCGGTGACCTGGTCGTGGACATGTCCGGAGTGGAGTCGCTGGACGCGGTGGGCCTGGGCGTGCTGGTCGGTACCCGGCGGCTGGCGTTCCGGCACGACCGGACCCTGCTGCTCGACGGGTGCACTCCGGCCGTGGCGCGGGTGCTCCGGGTCACCGGACTGCACGGGATCCTCACCAGGCAGCGCGACGGCCGCACGGTCGCCTAGCCGGTCCGTCCAGCCGTCCGCGCCCGGTGGGTCGAGGGTGGCCGATCTCACGCGGCGTCCGCGGTTACCGACCAGTAGACTCCGTGGGTATCTTCGCCAGACGGAGGCGCCGTGCCGTACCCCTCGTCCGCCGACCGCGACCGCCCCTGGGTGATGCGGACCTACGCCGGGCACTCCTCGGCCGCCGAGTCCAACGCGCTCTACCGCCGCAACCTGGCCAAGGGCCAGTCCGGCCTGTCGGTGGCCTTCGACCTGCCGACCCAGACCGGGTACGACCCGGACTCCCCGCTGGCCGCGGGAGAGGTGGGTCGGGTCGGCGTGCCGGTCGCCCACCTGGGTGACCTGCGCGCCCTGTTCGACGGGATCCCGCTGGAGCGGATGAACACCTCGATGACCATCAACGCCACCGCGATGTGGCTGCTCGCGCTGTACCAGGTGCTCGCCGAGGAGCAGGGCGCCGACCTGACCCGGCTGGCCGGTACCACCCAGAACGACATCGTCAAGGAGTACCTGTCCCGGGGCACGCACGTGTTCCCACCCGGCCCATCGCTGCGACTGATCACCGACACGGTCGCCCACACCGTGACGCACCTGCCCCGTTGGAACCCGACCAACATCTGTAGCTACCACCTCCAGGAGGCCGGGGCCACGCCGGTGCAGGAGATCGCGTTCTCGCTGTGCACGGCGATCGCCGTGCTCGACGCGGTGCGCGACGGCGGGCAGGTGCCGGCCGAGCGGATGGGCGACGTGGTGGCCAGGATCTCCTTCTTCGTCAACGCCGGCATCAGGTTCGTCGGGGAGATGTGCAAGGTTCGGGCGTTCACCGCCCTGTGGGACGAACTGACCCGCGACCGGTACGGCGTGACCGATCCGGGGCAACGACGGTTCCGCTACGGCGTGCAGGTCAACTCGCTCGGGCTCACCGAGGCACAGCCGGAGAACAACATACAGCGCATCGTGCTGGAGACGCTCGGCGTGACACTGTCCCGGCAGGCCCGGGCGCGGGCGATCCAGTTGCCGGCGTGGAACGAGGCGCTCGGCCTGCCCCGGCCGTGGGATCAGCAGTGGTCGCTGCGGATCCAGCAGGTGCTGGCCTACGAGACCGACCTGCTCGACTACGACGACCTGTTCGCCGGCTCGGTGGTGGTCGAGTCCAAGGTGGACGAACTGGTCACCGCGGCTCGCCGGGAGATCGGACGGGTGCAGGACCTGGGCGGCGCGGTGGCCGCGGTGGAAAGCGGCTACATGAAGGCGGCCATGGTCGCCTCGCTGGCCGAACGGCGTGGTCGGGTCGAGTCCGGCGTCGACGTGGTGGTCGGAGTGAACCAGTTCACCGGAACCGAACCGAACCCACTACTGGCCGATCTGGACGGTGCGATCCAGACGGTGGACGAAGCGGTGGAGCGGGCTGCGGCCGACTCGGTGCGGGCCTGGCGGGCTGGCCGGGATCGGCGGCGGGCCGAGGCCGCGCTGGGCCGGTTGCGCGACGCCGCCGGGACGGCCGCGAACCTGATGGAAGCCACCCTTCAGTGCGCCCGGGCCGGGGTCACCACCGGCGAGTGGGCCGCGGTGTTGCGCGAGGTGTTCGGCGAGTACCGGGCGCCCACCGGGATCGGTGCCGGCCTGCCCGTCGGGACGGTCGGGCGGGAGTTGGACGCGGTGCGTGACCGGGTGCGGCGTACCGGTGCCGACCTCGGCGGCAGACTGCGGATGCTGGTCGGCAAGCCGGGGCTGGACGGGCACTCCAACGGCGCCGAGCAGATCGCGGTGCGGGCCCGCGACGCCGGGTTCGAGGTCGTCTACCAGGGCATCCGGCTCACGCCCGAACAGATCGTGGCCGCGGCGGTGGCCGAGGACGTGCACGTGGTCGGGCTGTCGGTGCTGTCAGGTTCGCACCTGTCGGTGGTGCCGGCCGTGCTGGAGGGCCTGCGGGCAGCCGGCTGCCACGACGTGCCAGTGGTGGTGGGCGGGATCGTGCCGCCGGCCGACGCCGAGGTACTGCGGGCCGCCGGCGTGGCCCGGGTGTTCACCCCGAAGGACTACCAGGTGGCCGGCATCCTCGACGAGTTGGTGACCGTGATCCGCCAGTCCCGCGGCCTGTCCGGGCACTGAAGGCGCTGAACGCTCCGGCGTAGGGTGACGGTCATGGCCTATGAGAACGTGCTGGTGGAGCGGGACGGGCCGTTCGCGACCATCACCATGAACCGGCCGGGGCGACGCAACGCGCTGTCCCTGGCGCACCTGGAGGAGTTGCGGGCGGCCTTCAACGCGGTCGCTGGCACCGACGCGCGTGGTGTGGTGCTGGCCGGCGCGGGGCCGGTGTTCTCCGCCGGGCACGACTTCGCCGACGTGGTCGACGCAGACCTGCCCGAGACCCGCCGGCTGCTGTGGGCCTGCACCGAGTTGATGCGCACGATCCAGTCGGTACCGCAGGTGGTGGTGGCCCGGGTGCACGGCCTGGCCACCGCGGCCGGCTGTCAACTGGTCGCCTCCTGCGACTTGGCGGTGGCCGGCGAGTCGGCCAGTTTCGCCGCGCCCGGCGGCAAGGGTGGCTGGTTCTGCCACACCCCGATGGTGGCCATCGCCCGCAACATCGGGCGCAAGCGGGCCATGGAGATGGCGCTGACCGGCGACCGGGTGGACGCGCGCACCGCCTGCGAGTGGGGGCTGGTGAACCACGTTGTGCCCGACCCGGAGTTGGACAAGGCCACCCGTGACCTGCTCGAACGGGCCACCGGTGGCAGCCCGGCGGCCAAGGCGCTGGGCAAGCAGGCGCTCTACGCGCAGTTCGACCGCCCCGAGCACGACGCGTACACCTACGCCGTCGAGGTGATGGCTGCGGCCAGCCAAACCCCCTACGCCCGCGAGGGCATGCGCGCCTTCCTGGCCAAACGCCCCCCCGTCTGGCCCGCCTGACCCCGCGCCGATCTTGGTCATAAAGGCGTTATGAGCGTGCCCAGAACAGCACTATGACCAAGATCGGCGGGGTGGGGGCGCGGTGTAGGGTGTGCGGCTGTGCGGTTGGTTGTCGCGCGGTGCAGCGTGGAGTACGTGGGGCGGCTGAGCGCGCACCTGCCGATGGCGACCAGGCTGCTGATGGTCAAGGCGGACGGCTCGGTGTCGGTGCACGCCGACGACCGGGCGTACAAGCCGCTGAACTGGATGAGCCCGCCCTGCACCCTGCGCGAGGAACCCGGTCGCTGGACCGTGACGAACAAGGTCGGCGAGCAACTGCTCATCAGCATCGAACAGGTCGTGCACGACCTCACCCACGAGTTGGGTGTCGATCCGGGTCTGCGTAAGGACGGCGTGGAGGCGCACCTCCAGGAACTGCTGGCCGAGCACATCGGCACGCTCGGCGACGGTTTCCGGCTGGTCCGCCGGGAGTACCCGACCGCGATCGGTCCGGTCGACATCCTGGCCCGTGACCCGGGCGGACGCGCGGTGGCCGTGGAGATCAAGCGGCGCGGCGAGATCGACGGGGTCGAGCAGCTCACCCGTTACCTGGAACTGCTCAACCGCGACCCGCTGCTCGCCCCGGTGCGCGGGGTGTTCGCCGCCCAGCAGATCCGCCCGCAGGCCCGGGTGCTGGCCACCGACCGCGGCATCGAGTGCGTCACCCTGGACTACGACGCCCTGCGCGGCACCGACGACCCGTCCCTGCGACTGTTCTGAGTCGGTTCCGCTCCGCCCGAGCCGGCGGTCCGGGCGAGCGGCGTTTGGCGCCGGGCTCTTCACCTTCCGGTTACCGGAAAGTAGGGTTTGCCGAGGCCCGCACCGACAGTTGGGGAGCGCCCATGGGTGACCGGACATACGACTACGTGATCGTGGGCGCGGGCAGCGCCGGGTGCGTGCTGGCCAACCGCCTCACCGAGGATCCGGACACCAGCGTGCTGGTGCTGGAGGCCGGGCCGAGCGACGACTGCGACGAGGTACGCATCCCGGCCGCGTTCTACCGGCTGTTCAAGACCCAGCGGGACTGGGCGTACCAGACCGAGGAGTGCAAACAGCTCCAGGGCCGGCGGTTGTTCTGGCCGCGCGGGCGGATGCTCGGCGGCTGCTCGTCCATCAACGCGATGATCTACATCCGCGGCAACCGGCTGGACTATGACACCTGGCGCGACGACCACGGCTGCACCGGCTGGGGATACGCCGACCTGCTGCCCTACTTCCGCCGGGCCGAGGACCAGGCCCGCGGCCCGTCGCCGTACCACGGCACCGGCGGTCCGCTTCGGGTGGAGGATCTGCGCGCGGTGCACGAACTGTCCAGGGCGTTCCTGGCCGCCGCGGTGGACTGGGGCATGCCGCCCAACGACGACTTCAACGGCGCCGAGCAGGACGGGGTCGGCCAGTACCAGGTCACCCAGCGGCGGGGGCGGCGCTGGTCGGCCGCCGACGCGTACCTGCGCCCGGCGACCGGGCGGGCGAACCTGACCGTCCGGATCGACGCGCTGGTCACCCGGGTGGTGGTCGAGGGGGGACGGGCCACCGGCGTGACCTACCGGCACCGGGGGGTCGAGCACACCGCCCGGGTCGACGCCGAGGTGATCCTCGCCGGCGGTGCGATCAACAGCCCCCAACTGCTGATGCTGTCGGGCATCGGTCCGGCCGCCCACCTGCGCGAGGTGGGCGTGGACGTGGTGGTCGACTCGCCCGGGGTGGGGGCCAACCTGCACGACCACCCGGCGGTGCCGGTGCTGTGGTTCACCCAGGGCACCGACGACCTGTACTCCGCGGAGAACCCGCTGGGCATGATGCAGTGGTTCGTGGCCCGGCGCGGCAAGTTCACCTCCAACGTGGCTGAGACCGGCGCGTTCCTGCGCACCCGCGACGACCTACCCGCGCCGGACGTGCAGTTGCACGTGGCGCCGGCCATGTTCGTCAACCACGGCCTGACCGAACCGCCCGGGGTCGGCTTCACCATCGGGCCCACTCTGGTCAGCGTGGCCAGCCGGGGTGGGCTGCGGCTGCGTAGCACCGACCCACGGCTGCCTCCGGTGATCGAACCGAACTACCTGGAGGCGACCGAGGACCTGGACGCGCTGGTGGCCGGCATCGCAGTGGCCCGCGAGATCGGCGACCGGCCGCCGCTGCGCCGCTTCCTGCGGTCGGAGTACTTGCCCGGTCGGCAGGTGCGTGACACCGAGTCGGTGCGGGAGT
Organism: Mycobacteriales bacterium; assembly: GCA_036278435.1. GTDB lineage: Bacteria > Actinomycetota > Actinomycetes > Mycobacteriales > DASULA01 > DASULA01. The sequence continues at coordinate 6,414 of DASULA010000458.1, forward strand.
ACGTCCGGTCGTCCGCCGAGACCCTCTACCACCCGGTGGGCACCTGCGCGATGGGGAGCGGCGCCGGGGCCGTGGTCGATCCCGAACTGCGGGTGCGCGGGGTGGCCGGACTGCGCGTGGTGGACGCCTCGGTGATGCCCACGGTGCCGCGCGGCAACACCAACGCCCCGACCATCGCGCTGGCCGAACGGGCCAGCGACCTGATCCGCGGGCGGGTGCCGCTGGCCGCGGCACCCCCGGCCGTGCTGACCGACGGAGGCGTCCGATGACCGAAACGGCCGCGGACCGGGTGGTCGACCGGTTCGACTCGCTGGACCCGGCGACCGGCGCGCTGGTCGGGCGTTTCCCGGGGCACGACCAGGCCGCGGTGGCCGACGCGGTGCGGCGGGCCCGGGTGGCGGCCGACTGGTGGGTCGGCCTGGGCTTCGCCGGCCGGGAGCGGCGGCTGCGGGCGTGGAAGGCGATCCTGGCCCGCCGGATGCCGGTGCTGGCCGACCTGATCCACCGGGAGACCGGCAAGCCGGTGGACGACGCACTGCTGGAACTCGTGCTGGTGGTCGATCACCTGGACTGGGCCGCCCGACACGCGGGCCGGGTGCTGGGCCGCCGCCGGGCGCCGGCCGGCCTGCTCATGGTCAACCAGGCGGCCTCGGTGGAGCACGTGCCCTACGGGGTGGTCGGGGTGATCGGCCCGTGGAACTATCCGGCGTTCACCCCGATGGGTTCGATCGGCTACGCGCTGGCCGCCGGCAACGCGGTGGTGTTCAAGCCCAGCGAGTACACCCCGGCGGTGGGCACCTGGCTGGCCGACGCGCTGGCCGATGTGGTGCCAGAACACCCGGTGTTGCAGGTGGTGACCGGACTGGGTGAGACCGGGGCGGCGCTGTGCCGGGCCGGGGTGGACAAGCTGGCCTTCACCGGGTCCACCGCCACCGCCCGGCGAGTGATGGCCGCCTGTGCGGAGACCCTCACGCCGGTGCTGGTCGAGTGCGGCGGCAAGGACGCGCTGATCGTCGACTCCGACGCCGACCTGGTCGCTGCCGCCGACGCGGCGCTGTGGGGCGGCATGTCCAACGCCGGCCAGACCTGCGTGGGCGTGGAGCGGGTGTACGTGGTGGACCGGGTGTACGACGAGTTCGTCTCGACCCTGGTCACCCGGGCCACCGAGGTGCGGGCCGGCGAGGACCGGGAGGCCTCCTACGGGCCGATGACCATGCCGGCCCAGTGCGACGTGGTGCGCCGGCACATCGCCGACGCGCTGGACCGGGGTGCCCGGGCGGTGCTGGGCGGCCCGGAGTCGGTGCGCCCGCCGTTCGTGGACCCGGTGATCCTGGTCGACGTGCCCGAGGACGCCCTGGCCGTGCAGGAGGAGACGTTCGGCCCGACCCTGACGGTGAGCCGGGTGCGTGACGCCGATGAGGCGGTCGAACGGGCGAACGGAACCCGTTACGGGTTGGCCGCGGCCGTGTTCGCCGGGCGGCGCGGCGAGCAGATCGCCCGCCGGCTGCGGGTCGGCATGGCCAGCGTGAACTCGGTGATCGCGTTCGCCGCAGTGCCGGCGTTGCCGTTCGGCGGCGTCGGAGACTCCGGCTTCGGTCGGATCCACGGGCCGGACGGGCTGCGCGAGTTCGCCCGGGCCAAGGCGATCACCAGGCAGCGGTTCAGCCCGCCGGTGGCGGTGACCTCGTTCCGCCGGGGGGAGCGGGCCTTCGCCCGGATGGTGTCGGGGATCCAGGCGCTACACGGCAGACGATCCTGATCGTGACCTTGAATACCTAGCCACTCGATGCCTAGACTGCCTTGGTATGGGAGCTGATCAGGTTCGCGGACACCTTGACCTGCTGCTGTTGTCGATCGTCGCCGGTGGACCGGCGCACGGCTACGGGGTGATCTCCGCGTTGCGGGAGCGCAGCGGCGGCGAGTTCGACCTGCCCGAGGGCACCGTCTACCCGGCGCTGCACCGGCTCGAACACGCCGGACTGCTGGAGAGCCGGTGGGCCGACGGGTCGGGTCGGCGGCGCCGGCTGTACGAGATCACCACCGAGGGCAGCCGGGCGCTGGCGGCCCGGCGACGGGAGTGGCAGGTGTTCTCGGCTGGTGTCCGTGGGGTACTCCGGCCGGCCACCTGACGTCCGCTGAGGTCCGCTGAGGTCCGCCGAAATGACCGGGGCCGGTGATTGGACGGGTGGATGGCTGGACGCTCCCGGTCGGACGTCGGAGTTGGGGTAGAGGAAGGAGCTGTCAGGTGACAGAGCCGGACGACGGGCCGGTGGAGGCGTACCTGGACCGCATGTTCGACCTGCTCGCCGGGTCAGGCGGGACCGGGCGGCGCGCGCTGGCCGAGGTGGAGGCGCACCTGTCCGAGGCGGTCGGGGAGGCACAGGCGGGCGGCGCGAGCCGGATCGAGGCCGAACGCCTGGCCGTGCGCCGGTTCGGTCCGGTCCAGACCGTCGCCGCCGGGCTGCTCGCGGCCCGCCGCGGTGGGTTCGGCGCCCTGCTCCGCCGGGTGTTCGCCACGGCCTGGCTGGTCGGCGGTGCGGGCATGGTCGTGATCGGACTGTCCGCGGCGCCGGTGTGGGCGGTCGGCCGGTTCCTCGGCCGGGACCTGGTCGCGCCGGACCCACCCGAAGCGCACTACACCGCGGCCCGCTGCGCCGAGTTGTTCGAGTACTTCCCGCACGCGGGAAGTTGCCGGGCCGCGTCGATCTCGCACCACTTCGACGAACAGGTGCGTAACCGGGTGGCGGCCGGCGTGCTCGGGCTGCTCGTGCTGGCGGCGTTCTGGCTGATCCGCAGGAGCAACCGCCGGTGGCTGGCCCGGTTCCGCGGCCTCATTGAGGTCCCGCCCACTCCGGTGGTCGTCGCGGTGGCCGCGACCGCGTTCGGAGTCGTCGCCATGCTGCTGACCGGCCAGGGCCTCGACGCCGTGATGATCGGGCAACGCGCCGGCACCGGTGCCGTCCTGGCCAGCGGCCTGGTCTCCGCGCTCGCGTTCGCCGCCGTCCTGCCGGCGCTGGTCCGCGACCTGCGGATGCGCCCGGACTGACCTCCTGGCCCGCCGCTCGCCGCCCGCCGCCCGGCCGCACCGGCGGTCCCGCCGGCCGGGGCCTGTGGGGCTGGTCACGCCTGGCGGTCGGATGGGTTCCGCACAAGCCTGGTCGGGGCGACCCGTGGCAGACTCCGGGTACCGGTCGGCGGCACGAGGGAGTGAGCTGTGGCGCGGGAGATCGCCAGGGTCGGCGTTGTCGGCCTGGGCACCATGGGGACGGGAATCGCGGAGGTCTTCGCCCGCTCAGGCCTGTCCGTGACGGCCGTCGAGCAGAACGAGCAGGCCCTGGCGCACGGCCGGGAGCACCTGGAGCGGTCCACCGCGCGGGCCGTCCGGCGCGGCAAGCTGACCGGTGAGGACCGGGACGCACTGCTCGGGCGGGTCACCTTCGCCACCTCGCTGGACGACCTCAAGGGCGTCGAACTGGCCATCGAGGCGATCCCCGAACGGCTGGATCTCAAGTGCGAGGTGTTCGCCCGGCTGGACGCGATCTGCCCGCCCGACACCATCCTGGCCACCAATACCTCGTCGCTGTCGGTGACCGAGATCAGCGTCGCCACCCACCGGCCCGGCAAGGTCATCGGGATGCACTTCTTCAACCCGGCGCCGGTGATGAAGCTGGTCGAGGTGGTCCGCAGCGTGGTCACCGAGCCCGAGGTGATCGAGGACGTCGAGGCGCTGGCCAAGCGCCTGGGCAAGGTGGATGTGACCATCGGCGACAAGGCCGGGTTCATCGCCAACGCGCTGCTGTTCGGCTACCTCAACCACGCCGCGGCCATGTTCGAGTCCAGGTATGCCAGCCGGGAGGACATCGATGCGGCGATGAGGCTCGGCTGCGGCCTGCCCATGGGCCCACTGGCCCTGCTCGACCTGATCGGGCTGGACACCGCCTACGAGATCCTCGACACGATGTACAAGCAGTCCCGCAACCGCCTGCACGCGCCCACCCCGATCTTCCGGCAGATGATGACCGCCGGCCTGCTCGGCCGGAAGGTCGGCCGCGGCTTCTACAGCTACGAGTCGCCGGACGCCCCGGCGGTGGTCGACGACACGCTGACCCCGCACGGCAACGGGCGCACCGGGCCGGCCCGACCGGTGCGGCGGATCGGCGTGGTCGGCTCCGGAGTGATGGCCACCGGCATCGTGGAGGTCTGCGCGAAGGCAGGCTATGAGGTGCTGTTCGTGGCCCGCGGTGAGCAACAGGTCACCAGGGTGCTCGCCGGCCTGCGCCGCTCCCTGGAGAAGGCGGTGCAGCGCGGCAAGCTCACCGACGCCGAGCGGGACGCCGCGCTGGCTCGGATCATCGGCTCGGTCCGGCTGGACGACCTGGCCGGCGCCGACCTGGTCATCGAGGCGGTGGTGGAGGACCTGTCGGTCAAGCAGGCGCTGTTCGCGAACTTCGACGAGATCTGCCGGCCGGGCACCGTGTTCGCGACCTGCACATCCAGCCTGCCGGTGGTCGAGTGCGCCGCGGCCACCGGCCGGCCAGCCGACGTGGTGGGCATGCACTTCTTCAACCCCGCGCCGGTGATGGGCCTGGTCGAGGTCGTGCACACGGTGCGCACCAGCGACGAGACCGTGGCCACCGCCCTGGCCGTCTGCGAACGGCTGGGCAAGCATCCGGTGACCTGCGCGGACCGGGCCGGGTTCATCGTCAACGCGCTGCTCTTCCCATACCTGAACGACGCGGTGCGCATGCTGGAGGCGCACTACGCCACCGCCGATGACATCGACTCGGCGATGAAGGTCGGCTGTGGCTACCCGATGGGACCGTTCGACCTGCTCGACGTGGTGGGGCTGGACGTGGCCCTGGCGATCCAGCGCACCCTGTACCTGGAGTTCCGCGAACCCGGCTTCGCCCCCGCGCCACTGCTGGAACACCTGGTCACCGCGGGCTACCTGGGCCGCAAGGCCGGCCGCGGCTTCCGCGATCACCGCGGCTGACCCCGGCCGAGCAGGTGAGTCAGCGCGTCCAGGGCCAGGTGCCAGGGATAGGTGTCCAGCCGGGTCGACCCGGTGCCGACTGGATGGGGATCAACTCCGCTGGGTCCGAGTAGAACCCGTACGCCGGCCTCGTGCAGGCGGTCCACACTGCCGGTGAACACCCGGTTGGCGGCCAGCGCGGAATTGACGAACGGCAACACGACGATGGGCACGCCCACGCCGGTCAGTTCGGCCAGCAGGGTCAGCGGGTAGGTGTCGGCGATGCCGGCGGCCCACTTGTTGATCGTGTTGTAGGTCGCGGGCGCCACGATGACCCCGGCGGCGCGCGGGAGCCGGTCGGCCGGCTGGTAGTCGACCCGCACCGGCCGCCCGGTCTGTGCTTCCAGTGCGGGCCGGTCGAGCATCGGCAACGCCGCCCTGGTGGCGATCAGGCACACCCGGTGGTATCGGTCGTGAGCCTGTCCGACGAGTACGCCGACGCGGTCCACGCTCGGCCGACCCCGGTGGACCCCGGCGTGACCCGGCCCAGCCCGTGGCCCAGGCCGGTGCCCGTACCGGTGCCGGTGCCCGCGCCGGCCGAGCGGGGAACACCGCCGCCCGCACCGCCCTCGGGCGGGTCACCCGCTGCCGTGGCTGGCGCGGATGCGATCCCGGATGGACATCACCCGGGGTCGACCCACCGTGCTGGAGGCGAAGCCGAGCCCGTACCGGTAGATCTCCGGAATCCAGTACTGGTCGTCTTCCCGGAACAGCACGCCGTTCGCCTCCAGCAGGCGCGCGTCGTTCGGCTGTAGTCCCACTGCTTCCAGCGTGAACGGGATCTTGCGCACATCCGGGGGAAGCCGGGTGAGTCGATCGAACAGCGCTCCGACCGGGTGATTCTCCTCGCCAAGCGCGGCGACCTTGTCACTGCTGCATTTCGGCAGGGCATCCCGGATCGCCTTGGGGGTGAGGAGCCGGTCATTCCATCGAGTGTCGGGTACCGAGTTCTCCGCTGCCACGGACAGGAACGACACGATGTCGCGGGCCTGGATCTGGAGGTTGAAGTCGGACAGCGCGGCCAGTACCCACTCCTCGGACCGAGCCTCTCGCGAGTCGACCTTTCCCAGCTTCTGCCCCCACAACCGGATCAGCAGGCGGGACAGTGTGGTGGCGTCGGCGGACCTGGCGGACGCGTCATCGTCGAGCACGCCGGCTCCCTCACAGACCCACGCGGCGAGCCGAAGAGCCTCGGCACTGCTCCAGCGCAGTGCGGACGGCGCATAGCCGTCGAGAAACTGCTGAACGTTCTGACGAATCGCGTTCAGCACCAGGTCGCGGCGGACGAACACGACCAAGCCGAGCGGGTGCCCGCGCAACGACCTGAGCCACTCCGGACAGTTGGTGAGCAAGACCCGGAGCGCCTGCTGTTGACTGGGTTCGCTGCTGAAGTCCTGGAGCAGATCCTCCAAACCGTCGATGACGAACACGGCCTGGCAATCCCGGGCGAGGTCGGTGAGCCTCTCCTCGGCTGTGTCCGCCGTCGCCTCCAAGCCGGCGGCCCGGGCCATGCCGGCGAGCCAGATCCGGCGCCACGCGGCGTCATTCAGCTTCTGGCCAAGGGAATCGTCGATGAGTTCGCGGATCGCGAGAGGCGGTGCGGGAGCGGAACCGGAAAGGCGGGAGGCAGACACGCGGCCTACCTCCGCGACCCTGTCAGTCGGTTCACCAGCCAGGTTCCGCGAGGCGAGCACCGGAACCAGCGGAGCATCCAGCTCGACTCCCGACACTCCGACTCGCGCGCCGAATTCCTCCCAGGTGTGGCTGTCACACATGCGCAGGTAGGTGAATGTCTTGCCCGAGCCCTTGGCACCGACCACAATCTCGATTGGGGCCTCGGTGCGGTGCGCCGAGACGAGGTTGACCAGCGCCTTGGTAGGCAGAAAGTCGCCCTGAACCGCCGAGCTGTCGGCGAAGACCAGGCGCTGCGCGGTCTCGGCCAACCTGCGGCGCTGGGATGGCAGATCATCGGCGGGGTCGGCTGCCAGCGGTGTGGACTGCTCGGCCGCGGGATGGACCACCTCGACGAGACTCTCCACGACCGCGCGGAGGTTGGTTCGCTCGATCCGGTCGGCAACCTCGCGCCAGGTGCCGGGCAGCGCGAGCAGCGGTGCGAGAAACGGGCTGTGCAGCGGCTCGGTGAGCACGTCCCGGGTCGTCGTGTCGCTCTCGTCGCCAGCCTCTGCCGTTGTCGAGACCAACGTGCGGGATACGGCCGCCCGCAGGCTTCGCTCGGCTGCCGCCAACTCCGTGCCGTTGTCCCGTTCGTCGAACTGGGTGATCAGGACGGTGCAGGCGGGGTTCTTGGGTCCGGACGGGGAAGCCGCGCCACCGCGTCGAGCAGGTGCGTCGTGCCCCGCACTGACTGCTCGCTGAGCGTCGTGACGAACACCCGGTGCACCCGAGGGTCGAGCAGGATGGGTGCGTTGAGCTCGCTGGTGCCGGCCCGCAGGTCGACCACGACGGTGCCGGCGCCCACGGCGTGGGCCAGCTCGGCGAGTTTCTCGGTCAGCAGGTACGGCGGGCGGTTCGGGGTGAGCAGGTCCACCGGTGCGATCCGGGGCGGCCTGATCCGGGCAGGAGCGCGGGTCGTGGGCAGGACGACCACGCCGTCCCGTTCCTGGTTGAGCAGGAACTTGCGGGCCAGTGCGATCGCCTCGGCCCCCCCGTCGGTCGAGCCGTGCAGCAGCGCCACGAAGTCGTCCAGGGCGATGTCGAGCCTGTTCCCCTCCGCGGCGACCATCCAGGAGATTCCCGGCGCCTCCATGTCGGCGTCGACCAGCAGCACCCTGGACCGGGACTCGCCGCGCTGGGCGAGTTCGCGGGCGAGCGCCAAGCAGTGCAGGGTGCGGCCGACCCCGCCCTTGAACGAGTGGAACGCACAGATCGGCACGCCATGGGGGAACGACGCCTGCTCCGGTGGAGGCAGGTTCTCGGCGAGTTCCCGGACCACCCGGCGTTCACCCCACCGAGGTGAGCGGGCTACCGGCTCCCACTCCGGCTCGGGTCGCAGCCGGACGTCCAACGGCCGGCCGCCGTCGCCGGTCGACTCCAACAGGATCGCCTGGCGGTGCGGGTCGACGGTGAGCGGACCGAGGCGTTCGGCGAGCCAACTCCAGATGTCATCTGCGCTCACCTCGGGGGTGACGGTGAACTCGACGCCGTCCCAGTAGCCGTCCACCTCCAGCAGCCACTCCGGCCACTGGTTGCGAGCGGCGAGTTCAGCGAAGTGCGCGTCGACGTCCACCCAGGTGTACAGGTGACCGGGGGCAGGAAGCAGGTACTCGTCGGATGTCACCTGGTGAGCTCCTTCCGGCACCAGTCGCTGAGACTGTTCAGGGCTTCCAACACGCACGTCTCGTCCTCGACGTGCAGGACCACGCCGTACCGCCACGCCTGGTGCAATTCATGATGCTCGACCCTGGTCCGCTCGTCGTGTTTCCGACGGCACCGGGTCAGTGCCCCGACCACGGTGCCGTCGATCCTGAGTAACTTGGCGAGCGTCCGTAAGTTATGGATCCGAAGTTCGTCGGGTACGACCTGGACGTTCTGTCGCCTCAGGATCGCGGCCTTCAACCCACACTCCACGCCGTAGCACAGCAGCAGGTTGGCGGCGGGTCCGCTGATCAGGCTGGACTCATCTCGCAGCGCGACATAGCTCCGGACGAGGTCCCGCACCCCGACATCCACCGCCACGCGGGCAGCTTAGACCGGCGGGCTGGCGTCGCAGGTCACGGCGGAGGGAGTACGGACTGCTCGGGCGGGTTCGAGGCGGTTTGCGGGTGACTACCCTGGACCGGTGAGTCCTCGTCACAACCGGAAGCACCGGGGCGGTCGGCCGCAGGCGCGGGACGTTCCGGACGAGAGGGCTCCGGGCGGTGGGGTGGGGCCGCGGCGGGTGGAGGAGTGGGCGGATGGGGACTGGATGGTGCGCGCGGTCGCCGGTGCGGCGACCGGCAAGGTGTACCGGTGCCCGGGATGCGACCAGCAGATCCCGTCGGGTGTGCCGCACCTGGTGACCTGGCCGGCCGACCTGCCCGGGGACGGCGGCAGCGGCGGCAGCGGCGGCCTGGAACACCGTCGGCACTGGCACCGGCCGTGCTGGCAGGCCCGCGACCGCAGGCGGGTGAAGGTGCTCCGGTCGAAGAACGCGCCCCGGTACGGTTAGATCCTCCATCCCGATGACATGGGAGTTCGATGGCACTGTTCGATCTGACCGGTCGCCGGGCGCTCGTCACTGGGGCGTCCCGGGGCATCGGGCACGCGATCGCGGTGGCGCTGGCCGCCCACGGCGCCGACGTGGCGGTGAACAGCCGGAGCGCGGACAACCTGGCGCGGGTCAGCGCGGACGTCACCGCCGAGGGCAGGCGGGCGCTGGCAGTGCCGGCCGACGTGACCGACCGGGACGCCGCCAGGTCCATGGTGGAGGCCGCGCTGGACGGCCTGGGCGGTCTGGACGTGGTCGTGAACAACGCCGGCGGCACATCGTTCATGGTGCCGTTCACCCAGATGCGTTTCTCCGGCTGGGAGAAGGTGATGCGGCTGAACGTCGACTCCATCGTGCACGTGTTGCAGGCCGCCGCGCCGCACCTGCTGGAGCGGCGGTCCGGTTCGGTCATCAACGTGTCCAGCGTGGCCGGGGTCGGCGGCACCCGCATGCTCGCCCCCTACGGCGCGTCCAAGTCCGCGGTCATCTCGCTGACCAGATCGCTGGCCATGGAGTGGGGCCACGCCAACGTCCGGGTGAACGCGCTGTGCCCCGGCTGGACCGCCACCGAACTGAACCGGAACCTGTGGGAGGACCCGGACGCCTCCAAGGCGCTCACCGACCAGATCCCGCTCGGGCGGTGGGCCCGCGCCGAGGAGATGGTGGGCGCGGCGGTGTTCCTGGCCTCCGACGCCTCGTCCTACCTCACCGGCCACGCCCTGCTAGTGGACGGCGGCCTCACCGCCGGCTGACGCATGGTTAGGGCGAGGAGTTCGTGATTGTCCGGGACGGTAGCCCAATAGCCCGGCTGGTGTCGCCCACCTGGGGACGGCTTCCCCGGCAGCCGGGCCGCTTGCGCGGAAAGATCACCATCGCGGACGACTTCGACGATCTCCCCGCAGACGTGCGGGAGGCGTTCGAGGGGGGCGATGATGAATCTCCTGCTTGACAGCCATGTGCTGCTCTGGTGGCTCAGCGGTGACAGCCGGTTGGGTACGGCGGCACGATCAGCCATCGCCGACACACCACTGATTTTTGTGAGCGCGGTTACCGCTTGGGAACTCACCATAAAGCAGAGGCTCGGCAAACTCACGTTCGACTTCGACCTCCGCGAGGAACTAGCTAACGAGGAATTTCGCCCATTGAGGCTTATGCAGAAGTCGGTTCGTGGCGTTCCATCGGGCGGTTGGCTTGTGGTGATGCTGAGCGGCCTGGGGGTGGTGTGTTGCAATACCGCTAACTTAAGCCCGTCCACTGTGGATGTTTCAAGTCTCTGACCTGCGGGTTTGACAAGACGCTCGTTGTTGTGCACAGACCTTAAGTTAATGGCATTGTGGTGTGTTGTCGACTGGTTGTGGTCTGATCGGGACGACCGTGGTTGACTTTGGTATGGCGGATCTACCCGACCACGGCGGGTCGGGGGTTGTGTGACATGTCTTGGTGTGGGGTGGTTGTTATGGTGGGTCGTGGTTTTCGGGTTGGGTGGTGTAGTGGCGTCTGGTGGGGCTGGTCCAGTGGAATTGTCCGTTGGTTTGGGTGAGTCGCCACGGTGTTTGGTGTTTGAGGCGGTGGTGGTGTCGGCAGAGCGCGCCGAGGTTGCCGACGGTGGTGGGTCCTTTGGGCCACGGGATGGTGTGGTCCAGGTCGGCGTGTTGTGCGGAGTGTTGGCAGCCAGGAAACCGGCATCGTCGGTCGCGTGCGCGGATGTGGTCGTCGAGTGCGGCCGGTGGCCGGTAGGTGGTGCGGGTGTGTTCGATCAGTGACCCGTCTACCGGGTCGGTGACCAGTCGTTTCCACACCCCGGTGGGATCTGAGGCGATGGCCCGGGCGTAGGCCGCGCCGATCGGTCCGTAGCCGTCCAATACTGCCGGGTTGTTGTCGGCGCCGGTGAGGGTGGAGGCGGCCACGGTGACGTGTACCAATGGCCGCACCCCGGGTTCACTGGTCACACCAGCGTCGCGACGCCCCAGGAGCAGATTGACGAACGTGTCGGCCCGCCGGGCGTCAGCACCCCGCTCATCCCCGGGAACCCGCCTGGCTCGGGCCAGGGCGTCAACCCGCTGGTAGACCGCGGTGGCCTGCCCGGCCGGCAGCAGGGCGACCAGTTCGGCCATGCCGTCGTCTACTGGGGTGAGGACCACGCTGCGGTCGGCACGGGCTTGTTCGTGTCGGCGCCGCCCACCGTCGGGGTCGCACCGCAACACCGCCCGGCGCACCAGGTCACGCACCTGCGAGGCGTTACGCCCCTGCACCCGGTCCACCACGTGGTCGGCGACCCGCCCGGCGGTGGTGTCGTCGAGCCGGTAGGTCGCATCGGTGATCACCTTCGCTCGGTACAGGTCCAGCCTCCCGGTTCGCAGTGCGGTCAACACTGCCGGGACCCGGGTGGTCATCTCCACCGCCTGGGCAACCCGGTTCTCCGCCACCCGCCGAGTCAGACCCAACTCCACCGCGACCTCATCGGCCACGAACTCCCCAAACCGACGACCCGGAGTCGGCGGGCGAACCCGGGCCAACTCAGCCAACGCCGTGACCTGGGCCGCGTGCGCGGCGGCCACGACCCGTTCCAACCCCGACAGCACCGTCAACAACGAATCCGAGTCCAAACCCGACGGGTCGAAACTGGAAAGTAATCCGGCCACCTCAACAGGGTCGAATCCGGTAACCAGAACCCCGCCATCCGATTCCACACCAACACCGGTATCGGTGTGGGGAATCGAACAGGTCAGGGCATCCATGCCACCAATTCTACGTCGACACCACTACTGTTTGATCACCTGTACGAGT
>DASULA010000459.1:0-7016 GCA_036278435.1 Mycobacteriales bacterium
TGACCGGCCACTGGCCCGATCCGTGCCGACAGCCGGCCCGGCGGACGTCAACGGTCACCGCACTAGCAGCCGGCGGGGTTGCCACCCTGTTCAAGGGAACGCAGGGCGGCGATGGCGCTGTGCAGGCTGTCCACCTTGACCAGCCGCAGGCCGGACGGCGCGGTGGACCGTGCCTCGGCGCAGTTGTCCTGGGGCACCAGGAAGGTCGTCGCCCCGTCCCGCTTGGCGCCGAGCATCTTCTGCGGGATCCCGCCGATCGGACCAACCTTGCCGTTGGCATCGATGGTGCCGGTACCCGCGACGAACTTGCCGCCGGTCAGGTCCTTGCCGCCGATCTTCTCGACGATGCCCAGCGCGAACATCAGGCCGGCTGACGGGCCGCCGATGTTGCTCAGCGAGACATTGATCTTGAACGGCGCCACCCGCTCGGCCGACACCAGCACTCCCAGTGCGGATCCGCCGCGTTGGCTGGCCTTCTCGGTGGTGATCCGGGCGAGACCGGCATGGCCATCGCGCTGGTAGCCCACCCGCACCTGGGAGCCGGGCTTGACCGCGGTCAGGGCCTTGATCAGTTGGTCCGGGCTGGTGACCCTGCCGCCATCCAGCGACGCGATCACGTCACCGGACCTGAGCCGGTCCTGTGACGCGGAGTGCGCCTGCACCTGCTTGACCACGATCTGTTCCGGGTAGTGCAGCTCACCCAGCGCCGCGGCCTGGGCCGCGTCCTGGGACTGCACGAACTCCTGGGTGTTCTCCTTGTCGACCTGTTGCTGGCTCTCGTCCGGCGGGAAGATCTCCTCCCGGGGCACCACGGCCACCGACCCATCGAACCAGCCACGCAACGCACTGAGCAGATCCAGGTGGTCACGGACCCCCACGGTGACCAGCCGCAACTGTCCGGACGTCCGGGTGTTCTCCGGCTTGCCCGCCTTGTCGGTCACGGTGATGACCTTGGTGCCGTCCACCGACCCCAGCGTGTCGAACGTCGGACCGGGGCCGAGCGCCGCGTAGGGCACCGGGATGAAGACCCCGATCACGGCGAGCGCCACGATGAGGGCGGCGCCAACGGACATGGTGAGGGCGCGCCGGCTCATGCCACCAACCTTATCGTCGTGATCGTCGTGGCCGCGCCGGGTGCCGCCGGTGTTGTCATGCCTGGCCACCTTCGGTGTTCTTGTCTCGCGGGTGCTCGGACCTGGCCACGGTCCGGGACAGCGCGTCGACGAACCGGTGGTGCGCCGCCACGCTGTGGAAGGTGTCCCCGGGCGGGGCCGGGTGGGACCGCCACACAACCGACACCACGGCGATCGCGGTCGGGACCAGGAAGATGGCCCACCACAACAACTGGGACATCGCACGCCCTCGCGGTCTGCTGCTCCGTTCCTTTCCGAATCCAGTGCCCGGACGGCTCGGCCCGGCCACACCGACAACGCCGAACACGCTCTGACGACGCTACGACACCCTGCGGTGTCGCGCCGGTCACCCGTCCAACGTCTGGACCCGGCCGGATCGTTTCCGGCGGGCCCGACGAACCAGGGCAGCCGTGCCGACCAGGGCAACCGCGGCACCGGCGGCGGCGGTGGCACCCCGCGCACCCGGCCTGGCCAGTCGCGGCCGGGCCGCCCGCTCGGCCAGGTGGGAGTGCAGCGCCTCGGCGTTGGTGTAGGCCGGCGCCCACCCGGCCGCCTTGAGCCGGGCGGTGTCGACCACCCACGGGTTCATCAGATATGTCAGTTCCGAGGGCAGCGCCGGGGTGATGCCAAGCCGGTGCAACCGCTCGGCGGTAGCCACCGCAACCCGCTCGGGCAGGTCGAGGCTGCGCCGGCCGCTGATGCCCTCCACGTCCTGCTGGTCGAGCCACCCGTCGCTGCCCACGTTGGCCGGGCCGGTCACCTCGCCGAGCAGTGCCCGTTCCACCGCCCCGGCCAGGTCGTCGACGTGACAGAACTGCCAGTGCGGCGTGGTGCCGCGCACGTGCAGCAGGCGCGGGGCCTCCACCAGGCTGGCCATCCCGCCATCCCCGTCCACCCCGAGCACGATGGCCGGGCGCAGCACGGTGACCGACAGCCCCCGGTGGGCGCGGGCGGCACGGTCGGCAATCCGCTCGATCTCCAGCAGGTCGCCGAGCACACTGGCCTCGGGAACCGCCCGCAGCGGCGCGTCGTCGGCCAACGGGATCGGGTTGTCCGGCAGCGCGCCGTAGACCATCGCGCTGGTGACCAGCGTGACCTGCCGGGCACCGGCGGCGAACGCGGCGGTGAGCACGGTCTGGGCCCGCCTGGTGTTGCGCTGCCGCTGCCCGCCGCGGTCCGGGTCGGGGGCCAGGTCGACGGCCAGGTGGGCGACCGCGTGCACCCCGTCCAGTGCCTGGGCGAGCCTCGGGTCGGCCGGGTCGAACTGCCGCCAGCTCACCGGCCAGGCGGTTTCGGTCGGGGCGGCGACCTGGGTGTCCACTCCCACCAGGCCACCCAGCCTGGGCGAGGCGGCGAGCCGCGCGAACACGGCGGCGCCCATCCCACCACCCGCTCCGGTCACCGCGACGACTGGCCTGTCCGGCCGGCCTTCGCGATTTCGCGCACGGCGTACGACTGCGGGCACCGGCGCTCCCCCTCGATCGTCAGGACTACCGTGGACAGCATGACATCAGCACCTGCCGGGCCCCCGACCCGCTCACCGGTGCCGGCGCCACACCGCGCCGCACGGGCCAGCCGGCCCGGTGCCTCATGCCCACCCAGCGAGCCTTGGCGAGCGAATCAGACAACACAGGGTGCTGGTGCCTCATGCCCGCCCGGAGCAAAGCGAGGACGGGCATGAGTGACATTCCATTCGGATTCGGATCCGAGGACCGGGATCCCGAGGACCGTCCGGGCGGTCCCGGCGGCCCGAGCAACCCCTCGCCCGCTCCGTTCGGCTTCCCCGGCATGCCTGGCTTCCCCGGTATGCCGGGTATGCCGGGGATGGGGGACCTGCCGGCTGACGTGGCCGGCAAGATCCCGCTGTTCACCGAGTTGCAGAAGCTGCTGTCCTGGCAGGGAGGTCCGGTCAACTGGGACCTGGCCCGCCAGTTGGCGATCTCCCAGATCGCGGCCGGATTCCGGGCGGTGAGCCCGGACGAGCGCGCGCGGGTGGTCGCCGCGCTGAACCTCGCCGACCTGTGGCTCGACCCGGTCACCGCGCTGCCGTCCGGGGTCACCCAGGCCGAGGCGTGGACCCGGGTCGAGTGGGTGGAGCGCACCCTGCCGGTGTGGTCGGCGCTGTGCGACCCGGTCGCATCCAGGGTGGTGGGTGCCATGGGCAACGCCCTGCCGGCCGAGGCCCGCGCCCAGGCCGGCCCGATGATCGGCGTCCTGGGCCAACTGGGCGGGCTCATGTTCGGCACCCAGGTCGGCCAGGGACTGGGCAGCCTGGCCGGCGAGGTGCTGTCCAGCACCGATGTCGGCCTGCCACTGGGTCCGGCCGGCACCGGCGCGCTGGTGCCGGAGAACGTGACGGCGTTCGGCGCCGGGCTGGGTCGCCCCGACGAGGAGGTCCGGCTGTTCCTCGCGCTGCGCGAGGCGGCGCACCACCGCCTGTTCGGCCACGTGCCGTGGCTGCGCCAGCGGCTGCTGGACACCGTGGACGCGTTCGCCCGCGGCATCACCGTGGACACCGGCGCGATCGAGCGGGCGATGAGCCAGGTCGATCCGGCCGACCCGGAGAGCATGCAGCGGGCCATGTCCGGCGGCATGTTCGAGCCGGAGACCACGCCCGAGCAGCAGGCCGCGCTGAACAGGCTGGAGACGCTGCTGGCCCTGGTCGAGGGCTGGGTGGACGAGGTGGTCGCCGACGCCACCGGCAACCGGTTGCCCGGGGCGTCGGCCCTGCGCGAGACGCTGCGCCGCCGCCGGGCCACCGGCGGCCCGGCGGAGCAGACCTTCGCCACCCTGGTCGGCCTGGAACTGCGACCACGGCGGCTTCGGGAGGCCTCGTCGCTGTGGCACGCGCTCGGCGCGCACCGGGGTGCGGAGAAACGGGACGCGGTCTGGCAACATCCCGATCTGCTGCCGACGTCGGAGGACCTGGACGATCCCGAGGCGTTCGCCCACCGTGACGACGACCCCACCTCGCTGGACGACCTGTAACCGAACCCGTGGCGGGGCGTTTCTCACCGGCTGCGGATCCGGCGGCGGGGCCGGGCGGTCAGGCGTCCGCCGCCAACACCCGCCGGGTCGCCTCCCAGCCCTCCAGGCCGGGGTCGAGGCGCTCGACGTCACCCGGATGCCGCAACCGGTGCCACCCCGGGGTGCACTCCAGGTCGGTCCGGCGGGGGGTCGCCGCCCGCAGCCGCCCGACCGCGTCCGGGGTGTCCAGGCCGACCCCTGTCGCGACCAGCCAGCCGGGCGCCGGCAGTCGGCAGGTGAGGACCACCAGCCCGCCGCCGCCGGCCGGTGCGACGGCCACCGGCCGCGACCGCATGGCGCTGAGCGTCTTGGCCAGCACCAGCCCGGGCAGGTCCGGGACGTCCGGGGCGACCACCGCGGCCACGTCGAATCCGCGCCGCTCCAGCGCAGCCCAGGCGCCGGGCAGCCCGCGATCCGCCGGCGGAACCAGCACGTGGTCCGGCGAGGCGACCAGGGTCCGTGCCTCGGCCGCGCGCGCCGGTGAGGCCACTACCACTGGTTCGACCGAGGCCAGGTCGGCCAGCAGGTCGGCCACGTCCTCGGCCATCGCCCCGGCGAACGCGGCCGGATCGGTGCCGGCCGGGCGGGCCGCCGTGGCCGGCGGCCCGGTGAGCAGCAGCGCCACCGCCCGGCGGGTCACGACCCGGCCTCGCCGTCGATCACGTCACCGTACTCGGACAGGTCCAGGTGGGCTGCGGCCGCCACGCCCTCCAGGTACCCGCGGGCCCGCTCGGTGCGGGGATAGCGGTCGACCAGCTCCCAGAACGCCGCACCGTGGCCGGGCACGAGCAGGTGGGCCAACTCGTGCACCACCACGTAGTCCAGCACCCAGGTCGGCATCTCCCGCAGCCGGCTGGACAGCCGGATCGTCCCGTCCAGCGGGGTGCACGAGCCCCAACGCGTGGTCATGTTACCCACCCAGCGCACGCTGACCGGTTCGGCCCGGCCGCCCAGGTAGTTCGAGGAGAGCCGGCGGGCCCGGGCCAGCAGTGCCGAGTCACTGCGGCGCGGTCCGCGGTCCCGCCGCTGCTCGCGGGCGTCCAGCCGGGCGACCATCTCGGTGACCCAGCGGCGTTCCTCGGCCTTGGAGAACCGGGCCGGGATGAGCACGATCGTGCGTCCGGCCTCCCGGTAGGCCGACACGGTGCGCCGGCGCCGCACGCTGCGGCGCACCTCCACCGTCCGGGAAACCGGGACCGCCACAGTACGTCACGCTATCGCGTTCCGGCGCCGCGGGGTCGGTGCACTTCGTGCGCCCGCCTGTGTCGCCCGCCCGGGCCACCGTGGGCGCCGATCCCCGAACACCGGCGAACCATGCCAGTTCACCCCAAGATGGATTGATCATCAGCTTTTCCACAGTTTATCCACAATCCAGGTGTAGTCAACGTTGACGCTGTCGCGACGTGCCTCTAGCGTCAAAGCTACGTAGCCCCCGGATTCAACCCGGGCCACACGCAAGGGGAAGGTGTGTGGACCGGGAGCGACCGGGGGCTACGCATTGTTACATCTTGTTATGTGGCATTGTGCGGAGATCGTCCGACGTGTGCTTTCTGTAATCAGTCAGCCGGTTTGACGGGCGTGGCAGTGACAAACCCGACGCCGGCATCCTCCATCCCGATCAGTTGTGCCGCCCGGGCCGACAGGTCGAGGATGCGACCACCCACGAACGGACCCCGGTCGTTGATCCGGACGACCACGCACTGCCCCTGGTAACACACGTTGAGCAGGGTGTTGAACGGCAGCGAGGGGCTGGCTGCGGTCAGCGCGTTCGCGTCGAACGTCTCACCGCTGGCCGTGGGGCCGCCATCGGTCCCGTCCCCGTTGCCGTAGAACGACGCCTCGCCGGAGAAGCTGGGTCCGGCCGGTACGTACTGACCACCCGCCACGGTGCTGGGCGCCGGGTCGGGCACCGGGCTGGGTGCCGGCGCGGCCGGCTGGGATGCCGGCGGGTCGACCGGAGGCACCGGCGTCACCGGGGCGGGCGGTGCCGGTGCGATGCTGGCCGGCGGCGGCGTCAGGTGTGGCGTCGGCGCGGCGGTGAGGCTGGGCGGCGGCTCCCGCCGCCCACCCCGGCTGGCCCGGCCGTCACGGCCGGCCGCCGCCGAGGAGTCTGCCGGCAGGGGGATGAACGTTGCCGCCCGCGGGCGGTGTGACGGCGTGTTCGATGACGCTGCCTGCCAGGTGACGACGCCCGCGGTGGTCACCACGAACGCCGCCACCACGGCCAGCGTTGCCGGCCGGCGGATCCGGCGCACGGCGCGGGCGACCCGCCCGGGACATGGATGGGTTGACCGGTCCAGTTCATGGTTGGACCGAACATGACGATGTTTCATGATATATGTCCACAAACATCGTGTTACGCAGGTACTCGAGAAGGCCGGGACTACCCGCCGCGCACATTCCGGGACATCGACGTCACCGGCGCGGTAACCGCGTCATTGCAGTGTGGTATGTGCGGTCCTCGGGCACCGTCGCATTCTCGCGACGGTTCTCACCGCGATTCACGATGCCGCGCCCCCGTCACGCATCCGCGTGCGGCGTCCTGCCGGGCATGCGCCATCGCGCACCACCGCCGGACCGGCCTGACACTGCTGACCGACCGGACAGTTCCGACAGTTCTCAGCGCCCTTGCAGGGGGCACCGGACTGACATTCGCCCCCGTCGACGAATCCAGACCGGATCGAGGCGGTTGGGACCTTGTCCTCTCTGTGCAGTGGGACCGGGCACACCCGCCCAGGTCACCATGCGGCGTGCAGACCATAACCACTGTCCCCAGCCAAGGGCAAGACCCCTGATTGACCACAAGAAACTCTTCAGAACCCTTGTGCCGTAAGGGTTACCGGACAGGTACAAGCC
>DASULA010000460.1:0-12979 GCA_036278435.1 Mycobacteriales bacterium
GACACCCACCGGCAGTACGACCCGGTGGCCGACAAGGTCGTCGCCTCGGTCTCCGTGCCGTAGGCGGCACGACCGCCCCGGCCGGCGGGGATCTTGGGGGAGCGGTTGGCCGCCCGCCGCCGTGCCCCGGGTCGGGCCCCGTACCGGCCAATCCGGGCGATGCCGGTGGAGGCGACCCGGGATCCAGCCGGACCGGTCGGGTCGGCCCGACCGGAGCGAGATGATGGCATGCGGACCGGCCGGCCGCGATTCTCGGCCCCTTCCCGAACGACACGACGCCGCTCGGGTTAGGGTCGCGATCGTGCCCAAGGCTGTGAAGCTTCCCGCTCCGTCCTACCCACTGCACCGCATACGGCTCGACAACGGTCTGTCGGTCCTGCTCGCCCCGGACCGCAGCGTGCCGGTGGTCGGCGTCGCGGTGTACTACGACGTGGGCATCCGGTCCGAGCCCGAGGGCCGCACCGGATTTGCGCACCTGTTCGAGCATCTGATGTTCCAGGGTTCGGCGAACCTGGAGAAGCTCGCCCACTTCAGGTACGTGCAGTCATCCGGTGGCACCTTCAACGGCTCGACCCACCTGGACTACACGAACTACTTCGAGGTACTGCCCAGCAACGCGGTCGAGCGGGCCCTGTTCCTGGAGGCCGATCGGATGCGGGCTCCCCGGATCACCGAGGCGAACCTGGTCAACCAGATCGCGGTGGTCAAGGAGGAGATCCGGGTCAACGTGCTGAACCGCCCCTACGGCGGGTTCCCCTGGCTGCTGCTCCCGCCGGTGATGTTCGACACCTTCCCCAACGCGCACAACGGGTACGGCGACTTCGTGGACCTGGACGCGGCCACCGTCGAGGACGCACTGGAGTTCTTCGACCGGTACTACGCCCCGGCCAACGCGCTGCTGTGCGTGGCCGGTGACCTGGATCCGGATCTGACCGCGGCCATGGTGCACCGGTACTTCGACGACATCCCGGCCCGGCAGGCACCACCCCGGGCCGACCTCGGCGAGCCCGGGCCGACCGGCGAGCGCCGGGCCCGGCACGTCGACGCGCACGCGCCCACCCCGGCGGTGGCGGCGGCCTGGCCGGTGCCCGACCCGGTGTCCGACCTGGACGGTTACCTGCATTACGTGCTGCTGGCCGAGGTGCTCACCGACGGGGACGCGTCCCGGTTGGTGCGCCGGTTGGTACAGCGGGACCGGATCGCTACCAACCTGTCGGCCTACCTGGGGTACATGGGCGAGCCGTTCGACGTCCGTGACCCCACCGCACTGCTGTTCCAGGCGCACCACCCGGCCGACGTGGACGCCGACCGGTTGTTGTCCACTGTGGATGAGGAGCTGGGCCGGCTGGCCAACGACGGGTTGGCCGACGGTGAGTTGCGTCGGGTCATCGCCCGGGCGGTGACCCGACTCGTCCGCGACGTGGATCCGGTGCTGGGCCGAACGCTGGCGCTGGCCGCGCTGGAGCAGCAACACGGCCGGGCCGAGCTGCTGCACGAACTTCCCGGCCGGATCACCGCGGTCACCGACGAGCAGATCCGGCGGGCCGCGTCGAACCTGCGCCCGCACCGCCGCGCCGCGCTGGAACTGGTACCCCGGAGCGCCAGATGACCCCCGCCGCCGTCGTCGATACCGACCCGCCGACCTCGGATCCGGAGCGGAGGAGCGCCATGCCCGAGCCGACCACCATCGTCCCGCCACTCGGCCCGCAGCCCCGGCTTCGCCGGCCCAGCCTGGCCGAACGGGTGCTCGATTCTGGCCTGCACGTGATCGCGGTCCGCCGTACCGGCGTGCCCCTGGTCGAACTGCGGCTGCGAGTGCCGCTCGCCGGCACCGCCGCCTCGCACCCGGCCCGCACTTCGCTGCTGTCGGCCACGATGCTCACCGGCACCGACCGGCACGACCAGGTCGGGCTGGCCGAGGCGCTCGGTGAACTGGGCAGTGGCCTGTCGGTGTCGGTGGACTCCGACCGGCTGCTGGTCGGCGGGGCGGTGCTGCGGACCGGCCTGGGCGAGCTGCTCGACCTGCTCGCCGAGATCCTCTCCGGTGCCTGCTACCCGGCCGCCGAGGTGGCCGGAGAACGCCAGCGGTTGCTCGACCGGCTGGCCATCTCCCGCTCGCAGCCGGCCGTGCTGGCGCGGGAGGCGCTGCGGAGACGGCTGTTCGGTGACCACCCCTACGCCCGCGAGATGGCCGAACTGGACGCGGTGGCCGCGGTCAGCCCGGCTCAGCTCCGCCGGTTGCACGGCCAGCGGGTGGTGCCCGACGGGGCCACCCTGACCCTGGTCGGCGACCTGTCGCCGGCCCGCGTGCTCGACCAGGTCACCGCGGCGCTGGAAGGCTGGGGTGGACCGGCCGGCCGGCGCGGCCCGCGCCCGCTGCCGCCGGTCGAGCCCGGTCCGGTGCTGGTGGTGCACCGGGCCGGCTCGGTGCAGTCCTCGCTACGGCTGGGCGGTGCCGCGGTGCCCCGAGACGACCCGGCCTATCCCGCGCTACACCTGGCGAACCTCGTCTTCGGCGGGTACTTCTCCTCCCGGCTGGTGGAGAACATCCGGGAGGACAAGGGATACACCTACAGCCCGCGTAGCCGGATCGAGCACGGCGCGGCCGGTTCGAGTTTCCTGGTCGATGCGGACGTGTCCACCGAGGTGACCGCGCCGGCCCTGCTGGAGATCAGCTACGAGTTGGGCCGGATGGCCACCCTCCCGGTCGGCCAGTCCGAACTGGACGACGCGCGGCAGTACGCCATCGGCGGCTTGTCGCTGTCTACCGCGACCCAGGCCGGCCTGGCTTCCACGCTGTCCACCCTCGCCGGGGTGGGGTTGACCGCCGACTGGCTGCGGGAACACCCGGTCCGGCTGGCCAAGGTGACCGTGCCCGACGTCTTGGAGGTGTCCCGGCGGGTGTTCGCGCCGTCTGGTCTGGTGACCGTCGTGTTGGGCGACGCCGGACCGGTGACCGGCCCGATGTCCAGCCTGGGCGCGGTGCGGCGGGCGTGACCGTGGAACCCGACCTGTCGCGGCTGGACCGGCTGTCCCGGGGCGTGCACGACCGGGCCGCCGGCCACCGGGACGACCCGGACTGGTTGGACCGGGCCTGGAAGCGCTCCCGGGTACTGGTACTGACCACCGAGATGACCACGGCCGTGGACGAGACCGGTGCCGGCCCCCGGCTACTGCTGCGCCCGCCCGACGATGCCGACACCAACCCGTTGCGGCTCTACCTGGGGGAACACGAGGGAACGCCGTACTTCGCCGTACTGGGCGAGCGGGGCCTGTCCGCGGACCGGTGGGCCGGACTGCTGCACGTCGGCGCGGAACTGAACGACCTGGACGCCGGCCTGCTCACCGAGGCCGTGGCGCTGGCCCAGTGGCACCTGCGGCATCCGCGGTGCTCGCTGTGCGGGGAACCGACCGGCGTGCACCGGGCCGGGTGGTCACGGCGCTGCCCGGCCGACGGCACCGAACACTGGCCGCGCACCGATCCGGCCGTCATCGTGCTGGTGCACGACGGCCACGACCGGTGCGTGCTGGGCCGGCAGGCCAGTTGGCCGACCGGACGCTACTCGATCCTGGCCGGGTTCGTCGAACCCGGCGAGCCGGTGGAGGCCGCGGTGGTCCGCGAGGTCGCCGAGGAGGTCGGCATCGCGGTCACCGACCTGCGCTACCTGGGCAGCCAGCCGTGGCCGTTCCCGTCCTCGCTCCTGTTGGGCTTCACCGCGCAGGTGCGCGGTGATCCGACGCTGCGGCTGGCCGGCAGCGAGCTGGAGGATGCCCGGTGGGTGCGGCGGGAGGAGATCCGCAGCGGCGAGGGCGTCTTGATGATGCCCCGCCCGGTGTCCATCGCACACCGGATCATCACCGACTGGCTCAGCGCCGGCTGACCACCGGCGGGCCGAGCCGGATCGCCGGGTGGGCCGGGTCGTCGGCGAGCACGAGCACGTCGGCCCGGCCGGCCGGGGACACCTCAGTCTCGTACCGGTCGAAGGCCGGCACCATCCAGGCGTCGGCCGGCGGCAGCCGGCGGCGTAGCGCGGCCGGTGACAGGCGGATGTGGACGGACGCGTCGAACGGCAGCCCGGCGCCGAGCAGCAGTGCCCCGTCGAGCAGTAGCACGGTGTCCGGGTCGGCCGACCGGTAGTCCTCCCGGGTGGCCCGGTCCCGGTCGGGATCCCACCGGGTGGGCAGGAAGCGGCCGTCGCCGCCGGGTCCCAGCGGGTCCAGGACCTCGCGGCGCAGCGCCCCGGTGTCCAGCCACCGCTCGTACCGCGCCCGCGGGTCGTGCCGCCCGTACTCCAGCCGCACCGACGCCCGCCGCCAGAACCATCGGGCGCTCACCCGGGCCACCGGTCGACCCAGTATCCGCAGCGCCGCCCCGGCGGCGTCGGCGAGTTCGTCCGGCCGGGCCGGTGGCGCGCCGTCAACGGCCACCCGCAACGGATGGGGCGGGTACTGCCCGGCCAACCATTCGGCGATCCGACCGGGCAGCGCGTCTGGAAAGACCGCGCGCACGTCCATGCCGCCCACGGTACGGCCGATTCCGACTTCCCTGGGCTGCGACGGTGACTCTGAAACTGCAACCGATTGCCGTCAGGGATTCTTCGGGATAAGGACCCGAACCTGCCGGACAAGCTATCGGGGAAGCGGTGCGAGTTCCGGCGGGAGCGGCACGGCCTGGTCGGTGACCGAGGCGACCACCTCGCGGGCGAGGTGGTGCACCCGGCGACCGCGGGAACGAGCCACCCGGCGAAGTCTCTCGAAGGCGTCACGCGGCTTGAGCCGTTGCCGTTCGGCCAGCACGCCGATGGCCTGTTCGATGATCACCCGCGCGGCTAAGGCGTGTTCGAGTTGCTTGACGGCCAGCCGGAGCTGCTCGACCTCGCCCAGCGACTCCTGCGGGCGTGGCGGACGCGGCCCCGGCTCCAGCTCGTCGCTGAGCAGGTCGGCGAGCACCATCGCGGAGTACAGGTCTCCGGTGTCGATGCCCCCACAGTCAACGTTCTCAACCACCCAGCCTGACGGCGTACGGCGGATAACAACGTCGCCTCCCACCGCTTGGTGGGCCCCCCTCGGCGGCATCGTTCACCTCCCCGGCGTAGTGGGCATCACACCCGTCCCCGTGTATCGCATGCTTATCGTCACGCTAAGTTGCTGCCCGCAAACCCTAGTCTGGCTTTGTCGCTCCGGCAGGCCGTAGGCAAGAAGTTTCATCAGAAAGATCAGGCTGGAGTCTGCCGAGTCTGCCGGTGCGGTGCTGGTGGACGTACGGCGGTGCCGGTTCCGGGGCTGGCCCCGAGGTGCCGGGGTTGGGGCGGTGGGTCCGGGCCCGCTCAGCCGGACAGCTTCGCCCTGACCTGGTCGATACCCGGGTTGGTCAGCGCGCTGCCGTCGACAAAGACGACTGTGGGGACCGTACGGTTCCCACCGTTCACGCCCATCACGAACTCGGCCGCGGCCTCGTCCTGCTCGATGTTGACCTCGGTGAAGGGAATGCCGTCGCGGGCCAGCATCCTCTTCAGGCGAACGCAGTACCCGCACCACGACGTGGTGTACATGGTGAGCGCGGATGGCGCGGACTCGGCGACCATGGCCGTCCCTTCTTCGTGTTCGGGGTGCATCTTCACATAGCAACCACGCCCGCTGGGGATGGCTTCCCCGGTTCGTAGCCTTTTGGCATCCTGGCGCCTCCAGGATGCCGGCGGCGGCCCCGACCGCCTCCACCCGGGCGGACCGGGTCCGGGCAGCGGTCCGGACCTGCGAGGATCGACCGGTGAGTGACGCGGCCGAGGCGATCCTGTCCGAGCTCGACGCCGAGCAGCGCGAGGTGGCACTGGCCGTCCGCGGGCCGGTGTGCGTGCTGGCCGGCGCCGGCACCGGCAAGACCCGGGCCATCACCCACCGGATCGCCTACGCGGTGCACGTTGGCGCGATCCCGCCCGGCCAGGTGCTGGCGGTGACCTTCACCTCGCGCGCCGCCGGGCAGATGCGCACCCGGCTGCACGCGCTGGGGGTGCGGGGCGTGCAGGCCCGCACGTTCCACGCCGCGGCGCTGCGCCAGCTCCGCTACTTCGCCCCGCGGGTGCTCGGCGGCCCGGCGCCCGACCTGGTCGAGAACAAGATCGCCCTGGTCGGCCAGGCCGCGGCGCGTTGCCGGCTCGGCGCCGACCGGACTGCCCTGCGCGACCTCGCCGCGGAGGTGGAGTGGGCCAAGTCCACCCTGGTCACTCCCGAGGAGTACC
Source organism: Mycobacteriales bacterium (assembly GCA_036278435.1). Lineage (GTDB taxonomy): Bacteria > Actinomycetota > Actinomycetes > Mycobacteriales > DASULA01 > DASULA01. The sequence continues at coordinate 6,237 of DASULA010000460.1, forward strand.
CCGGCCGGTTGGTCGGGGCCGGGCGGGTCCCGCCGGTCGAGGCGCAGACGGTGGCCCGGGTCTACCGGGCCTATGAGGATGTGAAGGCGCGGGCCGGCATGCTCGACTTCGAGGACCTGTTGATGGTGACCGCCTCGGCCATCGAGGAGCACCGCGACGTGGCCGACGAGGTGTGGGCCCGCTACCGGCACCTGGTGGTCGACGAGTACCAGGACGTCACCCCGATCCAGCAGCGGCTGCTGGACGCCTGGCTGGGGGGCCGCGACGACGTGTGCGTGGTGGGCGACGCCAACCAGACGATCTACTCCTTCACCGGTGCGTCACCGCGGCACCTGCTGGACTTCCCCCGCCGGTACCCCGGCGCGACCGTGGTCCGGCTGGAACGCGACTACCGGTCGACCCCGCAGGTGGTGACGTTGGCCAACCGGCTGATCGGGGCGTCGGGCGGCCGAGCCGGGCTGCGGCTGGTCGGGCAGCGGCCGGCCGGACCGGAGCCGACCTTCACCGGCTACGACGATGAGCCGGCCGAGGCCGCCGGGGTGGCGGCCGGGTGCGCCAAGCTGGTGGCCAACGGTGTGCCGCCCAGCGAGATCGCGGTGCTGTTTCGGGTGAACGCCCAGTCCGAGGCCTATGAGCGGGCCCTGTCCGATGCCGGGCTGGCCTACCTGCTGCGCGGTGGCGAGCGGTTCTTCGAACGGGCCGAGATCCGTGCGGCGGTCATGCTGTTGCGCGGGGCCGCCCGCGCGCCGGGCACCGACGGTGCGCTGGCCGACGCGGTGCGCGACGTGCTGGCCGGCATGGGCTGGTCCGCGCTGGCCCGACCCTCCGGTGGCGCGGCCCGCGAGCGGTGGGAGTCGCTGGCCGCGCTGGTCGCGGTGGCCGAACAGACCGCCGCGGGCGCCCCGGCGGCGGGGCTGGTCGACCTGGTCGCCGAACTCGACCAGCGTGCCGCCAGCCAGCACGTGCCCACCGTGCAGGGTGTGACGCTGGCGTCACTGCACGCCGCCAAGGGCCTGGAGTGGGACGCGGTGTTTCTGGTCGGGCTGGTCGAGGGCACGGTGCCGATCCAGTACGCCTCGTCCGACCACCAGGTCGAGGAGGAGCGCCGGCTGCTCTACGTGGGGATGACCCGCGCCCGCGAGCACCTGTCGCTGTCCTGGTCGCTGGCGCGAACCCCGGGCGGGCGGCGGTCCCGGCGCCCGAGCCGGTTCCTCCAGTCGCTGGACCCACCGACCGCGCCGCACCCGGGCCGGCGGGCCAGGGTCGGCCAGGGTGGGTCGGCGGCGGCCGTCGGGGCGCGAGCCGGCGGTCCGGTGCGCTGCCGGATCTGCGGGAAGGCGGTCACCGATCCGGCCGAACGCACGCTCGGCCGGTGCCGAGGCTGCCCGGCTGACCTGGACGCCGAACTGTTCGAACGGCTCCGGCGTTGGCGACAGGCCGAGGCTGGCCGGCAGGGGGTGCCGGCCTTCGTCGTGCTCACCGACGCCACCCTGGTGGCGATCGCCGAGACCAGGCCCGCCGACACGGCCGGACTCGTCGCGATACCCGGCATCGGCCAGCGGAAACTCGACCGGTACGGCGCGGCGGTGCTCTCGTTGGTCCGCGGGCAGGACCCGTCTGGCGAGGTTTCGTCGGAACCTGGCTGTTAAATGCGTTGCGGTGATCCGGCCCGGCGACATAGCCTGCGTCCACGGCGGTGACATCACGCCGCCTTCGGTCCAGACCTACTGATACCACGGAGGGAGGGGAGTCCCGATGATCAGCTACGCCGTCGCCACGGATCTCCTCGCCCTCGTTCACGCATGCGGGGAGAAGTCCGTTCCTCGGGTCGCGCTCGACAGCGGCACGAGGCTGCGCGACGGCATTGGTATGCCCGCGGGGACTCACGCGGTGGGGGCCATGTCGACGCAGTGGGCGAATAAGCCTGCGGCCGACATCGATCTCCGCCCGCGGTTCGTCGATGTCCCGGGTCCGCAACCTCGAGGTGCACCAGTCTGACCACCACCAGACGGCTCACCTCGAGGCCGCGGAACCCATCACCTGGGATCCGCGGCCTCAGTGTTTCTGGCAGCAAGCGAATCCGACCGATCGCGAGACCGAAGGAGGTGACCCCGGTGTCCTTCGCGCCAGCGACCGCCCCAACGTCTGTCAACCTGTTGGGGCTTGACTTCGCCAAGGCCGAGGAGGCAGGAATCGACCTGCCGTGCCGGGTCAAGGACCCGGAGCTCTGGTTCGCCGACAACCCGGCCGAACTGGAGCTCGCGAAGAACCACTGCCTCGACTGCCCGGTGCGGGCGGTCTGCCTGTCCGGTGCCCTGGAGCGGCGCGAGCCGTGGGGTGTCTGGGGCGGGGAGATCTTCGAGCGTGGAGAGATTGTTCCGCGTAAGAGGCCGCGAGGCCGTCCACGAAAGGAGGTCGCCGCATGACCCGTGTCGACACCACCGCGACCCCGGTGGCTGGTACGGCAGCCGCCGTACCAGCCACCCGAGGTCGGAGCACGCCCAATCGGGCGGACCGACCGATCGGAGTCCCACCGCCCGCCGGTGCCACGGCCGCCCGGTTGATGCCGGGCGTCCGGGCCAGTGTCCATGTCAGGAGTTCGGACATGCTATTGCTCAACGAGAATCTCGCGCGGGCACGAATGCGCGAGATGGAACAGCGCGCCGAGGACATACGCCGCGCCCAGCGGGTGATCGCCGCGCGCCGGTGGCAGCGCCGCGCGGTCGATGCCAGCCGGCGCGCCCGGCAGGCCCAGAACGCGGTCTGGTAACCAGTCCGGAGCCCGACCCGTGGCCGGGGCCGGTCCCACGTCGTGGGCCGGTCCCGGCCGGTCGGCTGCCCGCCGGGACCCGCTCAGTCGTTGGTGCGCAACTCCCGGGTGAGGTGGCCGGTGTCGTTGTGGCAGACCAGGATCAGTCCGCGCCGGGTCCCCATGCACACCTCGGTGATGCCGCAGTGGTGGATGTCGGTGCGGATCCAGCTTCCCGGTGGCGCCCCGAATGCCTGGGCGGCCAGATGGCTGATCAGGTTTCCGTGGGTGACCACGACCTCGTGCCGGTCGACCAGCTCCGGATCGTCCCGGAACAGCGTCGCGCACGCCTCGGCGGCCCGCCTCGGCCCGTCGGTGATGGCACTGCGCGACACCGAGGCGAAGAACTCCCGGAACGCCTCGGGCACCACGTCGGGCAGCCCGGGGATGCACTCCCGCAGCAGCGCCGACGGGCGCAGCGGCACGCCCGGGAACTCCACCGAGATCACCTCGGCGGTCTGCCGGGCCCGCACCAGCGTGCTGTGGTGGATCACGTCCACCGGGATGTCCCGTAGCCGGAGACCGACCAGGGCGGCCTGCTGGCGCCCGGTACCGGTCAGCTCACCGTCTGGTTCGTCGGAGGACCGTCTGGTCGGGCGCCGGTACTGCCCGTGCCGGACCAGGTAGAGGGTGCGCTTGGCCAATGTTCTCCATTTCCGCGACGTGAGGCGCGCCGACCTGCGGGCACCGGACAACGAGGCGCGCGGCGACTCGGAGACCGGCCGGGGCCCGGCCGGGGTCGGGTCCGCCCCGCCGGACACCACACGGTTGTCAGGGTGTGGGTCACGGTGTGGGTCACGGAGTGGAGCCCGGGTCCGATTCCCGGATCGCGGGTCGGCGTGCCGTGCGGGACGTCAACCGGCGAAACCGGGTTGCCACCGTTCCACAATGCCCCGGTAGGCGGCCCGGGAGCCGAGCTGACACAACACTCCGATCGATCCTAGGGTCACCCGGTGGATCAGCAGGTAGGACGGCGGCAGGTTGAGCTGGCGGCCGACCTGCGCGACCGGGTTGCGTGGGTCGCCGATGCGGGCGGCCTCCTTGCGCATCCACTCCCTGGTGAACTGGAACCGCTCGTGGGCCAGGGGCTCCAGCATGGGCACCAGGTAGTCGAGCACCCCGGCCGGGTCCAGCTCGATGTTGGGCTTGATGAAGCCCTCGGTCCGCAGCCCCTCGACCACCGTCTCGGCCCGGCCGGCCAGGGCCATCCGGCACAGCCGGCCGATCGGCTCGGGCAGTCCGTCGGGCAGCCGGGCCACCGATCCGAAGTCCAGGACCCCCAGCCGCCCGTCGGCGAGCAGCCGGAAGTTGCCCGGATGGGGGTCGGCGTGCAGCAGCCCGGCCCGGGCCGGCGCGGAGAAGTGCAGCGTGGACAGCAGGTATCCGGACCGGTCCCGTTCCTCCTGGGTACCCGAGCTGATGATCGCAGACATTGGCGTGCCGGTGATCCACTCCGACACCAGCACCCTCGGCGCGCTGGCCACCACCCGCGGTACCCGGATCTCCGGGTCGTCGGCGTACGCGGCGGCGAACGCCCGCTGCGCGTCGGCCTCCAGGGAGTAGTCCAGCTCCTCGGTGACCCGCGCCCGCATCTCGGCGATCAGGGGCTTGATGTCCAGACCCGGACTGAGTACCCCGAACAACCGGGCGAACCGGGAGAGCTGGGTCAGGTCGGCGAGCAGCGCGGGCCCGGCGCCGGGGTACTGCACCTTGACCGCGACCTCCCGCCCGTCGTGCCAGCGGGCTCGGTGCACCTGGCCGATGCTGGCCGCGGCCGCCGGCACGTCGTCGAACTCGGCGAACCGTTGCGGCCAGCCCCGGCCGAGTTGCTCGGTGAGCACCCGGTGCACCGCGCTGCCGGGCATCGGCGGGGCCGCCTCCTGCAGGCGGGTGAGTGCCTCCCGGTAGGGCGCCCCCACGTCTTCGGGCAGCGCGGCCTCGAACACGCTCAGCGCCTGGCCGAGCTTCATCGCGCCGCCCTTGAGCTGGCCCAGCACCGAGAACAGTTGCTCGGCGGTGCGCTGTTGCAACTCCAGCGTCACCACCTCGGCGGACCGACCTCCCAGCCGTTTGCCGAGGCCAAGGGTCGCCCGGCCGGCGACCCCGAGCGGAAGGGTGGCCAGTTTGGCGGTCCGGGTCACGGCGCGGCGCGGTATGTCGGTCACACTCTTATTCTCCCCCGATTCGGGCCGGTGCCGCCGCCCACCGCAGAGGAGTGGGTCCGGATCACCCCGTTTCGGTGCCCGACCCGCCCGCGCATGCCCCTGCCACGCCCCCGACCTACCCGGCGCGCAGCGCGGGCCACGCTCCGCAGCCGCAGGCCGGGTGTGCCGGCCAGGTCCGCCGGCGCACCTGCCAGTCCGACAACCCCACCTCCAGTGTGCCGTCCAGCACCGCGGGGGTGCCCCCGTCAAGGTCGGTGAGTACCTGCATGGCACCGAGCGTGGCGGCCAGACTCGCCAGCGTCAGGTCACACGGTTCTGCCACTCCGCGGCGGGGGGTGGCCAACTGCGCGGCCAGCGCCGGCCAGGCCGGGTCCCGGTCGCAGCGGTGCAGGTCGGCGCAGCGCAGGCAACTGGACGTCCCCGGCCGGACCATCGGGCCGATCACCGCCGTGGTCTCCCGGATGCCGACCAACAGGTGCGTCACCCCGGCCGCGTGCAGGGTGCTGAGCAGGGCCGAACCCCGCGGTGGTGTCTCGGTGAGCACCACCAGGTCGGGGTAGCGGCTCGGCGGCAGCGGACTGGTGTCCACCTCGGGCGCGCAGCGGCGCACCGCCTCGGCCGCCGCCTCGGCCCGCCGCCGGTGCTGGTCGGCCGGTGACAGCCCGGCCGGCGCGCAGTCGCCGAGCCTGGCCGGCGACTGGTCCACCGCGACGACGCGGCCCACCCCCGACGCGGCCAGCAGCGAGGCGAGCGGGGTGCCGATCCGGCCGGCTCCGTGGACCACCACCGCGCACCGGCGCCGGCGGGCCAGGATCCGGGCCGCGGTGTCGTCGGAGTGGACCAGGGTCAGCGAGGAGTGATCCGGTGCGAGTCGTTCGGCCACCTCGGGGCCGCCCAGTGCCGACAGCGCGACCGGGTAGCCGTCGACCACCAGGTGGTGCCGGCGCAGACCGCTGAGTAGCCGGGTGACCACGGCCACGTCGACTCCCGCAGCGGTCGCCTCGGCGAGGATCTCCGCTTCCGACCGGGTGCCGTCCAGGTCGCGCAACAGCCGGGCGACGGCCGGGTCGACACTGTCGATCATGACCGCTCGGGACGGGTCAAGTCCGATCTGGATGGTGGTGCCGTTCCGCCACAGCGGGCGTGCCGCGGGATTGAGGCGGGGGCGGGTGTTGTCGTGCATGTGTCACCTCACGGGGTCAGGGCCGGACGTGGCCATGAGACTCCCGCCCAGGCGGACCGGTTCCCCTGGGATGTCCACAGACGACGGTACTATCCACTGTGACTGTTTCGTGATCTGGCCGCGGACCGGCCGGCCTGGACCGTGACGCGCACGGTCGGTGCCCGGCCGGGACGGCGCGGTGACCCACTGGTCCACCGACGGTGCCCGAAGGGGACACCGCGGGCACGGGAGGGGCGCAGTGCCCGTCCCGTGCCCGCGGCTGCTGGTCAGGCCTTGCCGAGGATCCGGTTCATCTTCGTGCCGCAGACAGGGCACTGGCCCTTGGCCATGCGGCGACCCGACTCGCTGACGGAGACTTCACCCTGGAAGTCCCGCTTCTCCTTGCACTTCACGCAGTAGCCGTTGTAGGTCTCGGCCACGTTGCCTCCTCGGTACCTGGAGTCCGCACCCTCGTCCGCAAGGGTGCGGCGAGGTCGCGCAACACCGTACCCGTCGCCGGATCCCATCCTGCGACGTACCGCGTCGCCCCGCCAGATGTCGCCCGGTGGGCACCCTGCCCGGCTGGGTCTCCGGCGAGGGTTCTCAC
>DASULA010000461.1:0-10137 GCA_036278435.1 Mycobacteriales bacterium
GTCCGGGAGCGGGCGAGGTCACCGCTGACCTCCAGTACCCGACTGGCGGAGTTGGTGCGCCAGGCCGTGCCGGCGGCGACCCGCCGGGTCGGCGGTCACCCGGCGAAACGTACGTTCCAGGCGCTGCGCATCGAGGTGAACGGTGAGATGGACGCGCTCCGGGCCGCCCTGCCCAGGGCGTTGGACGCGCTGGCGGTCGATGGCCGGATCGCGGTGCTCAGCTACCACTCGTTGGAGGACCGCGTGGTCAAGCGGGCCCTGGCCGAGCGGGCCCACAGCCGTACCCCGCCTGGCCTCCCGGTCGAGCTGCCGGGGACCGGTCCGACCCTGCGGCTGTTGACCCGCGGTGCCGAGACACCGCCGGAGCGGGAGGTGTCGGCGAACCCGCGGGCCGCGTCTGCGCGGTTGCGCGCGGCCGAACGGATGGAGGCGGCATGAGCGAGCCTTGGCGAGCGAATCGGCGAATACAGTGCGCTCGTGCCTCATGCCCGCCCGGAGCGGAGCGAGGACGGGTATGAGCGCTGTTGCTCGTGCCCACGCGCCAGCGGCTGGCCGGACTTCCGCGGCGGCCCGGTCGGGCGCGCTCGCCCCGGCCCGGCCAACCCGGACGGGTCCGCCGCGCCGCGCGGCCCGGCGACCGCTGCGGGTGGTGCCGGCCCGCGCGGTGGGAGCGCCGCGGACCCCGTTCGTGCTGCTGGTCCTCACCCTGCTCGGTGCTGGGCTGGTCGTGCTCCTGCTTCTCAACGCCGCCGCGGTGTCCAATTCCGACCAGCAGCGCAGGCTGCGCGAACAGACCGCGAGCCTGAAGATCCACGAGCAGCAGCTCCGGCATGCGGTGAGCTCGATGGAGGCCCCCGGCGCGCTGGCCGAGCGGGCCCGCCGGCTGGGCATGGTGCCCAGCGGGGACCCGGCGTTCCTGGTCCTACTGCCGGGGGGCAGGTCCCGGATCGCCGGCGATCCACAGCCGGCCCCGTTCCCCACGGCGACACCGTCGGCCTCGGCGACGGCGTCGGGTGCCGCGCGGCAGGGTGGGCGACCGACTGCGACCCCCTCGCCGGCCGCTGCCCGTGTCAGTGGCACCAGGGGTGACCGGTGACCGGGTCGAACCGCCGGCGCCCACCCGAGGACGGGCGGGTCATCCCGCTGCGTCCGGACCGGCGACGGGCAGGGGGCGCCGCGCGCGATCCGGGTACCCGGCGCGACCCGGCCAGCGGCATCGCCGGCCGCCGGGGGCCGGCACCGGGCGGCGACCGCGAGGACCGCCGTCGTGCGGCCTCGAGACCGACCGCGCCAACCCGGTCCGCGACCGGCAGTTCAGCGTCGGGGCGGTCCGGGCAGCGCCGCGCGGATCCGACCCTGTCCCGGGCGGCACCGCGACCGTCTCGTGCGACCGGGCGGCGGGTGGCACCGCGCCGGACCGGTACCGGTCCGGCGCGCCGGGGCCGCCCGGCCGCACCGGTCAGGCGCCGGCGCCGCCAGGTCCGTCGGTTCCTCCGTCTGGGCAACCCGGGTCGCCGGCTCACCGCCGGACTCGCCGCGTTCTGTGTGATGTTGCTCATCCTCGGCGGCCGGCTGGTCCAGCTTCAGGGCGTGGACAGCGGCCGGTACGCCGCGGCCGCGGTGTCCGACCGGATCCACGAGTACGATCTGCCCGCGCTGCGCGGGCAGATCCTGGACCGGGACGGGAACGTGCTGGCCTACAGCGCCGACGCCCAACTGATCTTCGCCGATCCCAGTCAGGTGACCAAGCCGCACACCACGGCCGCGGCGCTGTCCCCGCTGCTGGGCATGCCCGCCAGCAGGATCTACCCGAAACTCATCAAGCCCGGAAAGTACGTCGAGCTGCTGCGGGGGGTGGATCCCGATCGAGCCAACCGGATCATGGCGCTGGACCTGCGAGGTATTGGAGCGAACCCGCAGCAGCGGCGGATCGACCCGGCCGGTTCGGTCGGCGCGGCCCTGGTCGGCTTCACCAACCGGGCCGGGCACGGAGCCAGCGGGGTGGAGGCGCGGTTCGACTCTCTGTTGGCCGGCCGGAACGGGACCCTTGTCGCCGAAACCGGCAAGAACGGACAGGTCATTCCCAACGGCGTGCATCACCAGGTCGCGGCCGTGCCCGGATCATCCGTGCGGCTCACCGTGTCCGAGGACCTCCAGTACGTCACCCAGCGGGCCCTCAACGACGCCGTGCACGCGGTGGGTGCCCAGGGCGGCGAGGTCGCGGTCCTCGACGCGCACACCGCCCAGGTGCTCGCCCTGGCGGTATCACCCTCCCAGCACGGCGGGCAGCCGCTACTGACCGACCCGGCGGTGTCCGGGGTGTTCGAGCCGGGCTCGGCGAACAAGATCGTCACGTTCTCCGGCGCGGTGCAGGAGGGGCTGATCCAACCGGACACGGTACTGAAGGTGCCCGGCTCCATCCGGTTCGCCGACCGGATCATCCACGACGCGTGGTCGCACGGCGTGGTGCCCTACACGGCGACCGGCGTGCTGGCCAAGTCCAGCAACGTGGGCACCCTGATGATCGCCCAGCAGCTTGGTCAGCAGCGGTTCTACGACTACATGCGACGCTTCGGGTTGGGCACCCGGACCGGCGTCGAACTCCCCGCGGAGAGCCCGGGCATCCTGCCGCCGATCAGTCAGTGGTCGGGCAGCACGTTCGGAAACCTGCCCATCGGGCAGGGAGTGTCCATGACCATCCTGCAACTGGCGTCGATGTACCAGACGGTAGCCAACGACGGGGTACGGGTGCCACCCCGGATCGTGAGGTCGGTCACGGGGCCGGACGGGAGGGCGCGCCCGTCGGCGACCCCGCGCGGAGTCCGGGTTGTCAGTCCGAAGACCGCCCAGACGGTCCGTTACATGATGGAGGCGGTGACCCAGAAGCGCGCCACCGCGCCGAGCGCCGCCATCGACGGGTACGTGGTGGCGGGCAAGACCGGCACCGCCCAGAAGCCGGACCCGCGGTGCGGGTGCTACACCGACCACTACTGGGCCACCTTCGCCGGGATGGCCCCGGCGGACGACCCGCAGATCGTGATCGCGATCATGATCAACGACGCGAGTGGCGGGCAACACGGCGGTCAGGCTGCCGCGCCGCTGTTCAGGCAGGTGATGACCTACGCTCTCAAGCAGCGCGGTGTCCCACCCTCCGGTGCCTCGCGACCCACGTTCCGACTGATCGCCGACTGATCCCGGGTAGCCTTGCCAGCCGTGTCCGCCCCCCCGCTGCGGCCCGCCCGGCCACGCCCGCACTCGCTGGCGGACCTCGCGGTGCTGCTCCACGTGCCTGCCCCGGGCCGGTCGATCCCGGTCACCGGAGTCACCCACGCGTCCGGTTCGGTCCGGCGCGGTGACCTGTACGTGGCACTGGCGGGTATGCGCACCCACGGTGCCAGGTACACCGCCGAGGCGGTGGCCGCTGGGGCGGTGGCCGTGCTCACCGACCCGGACGGGCGGGCGGCGGCCGAGGCCGCCGGGGTGCCGGTGCTGGTGGTGGACGCCCCGCGTTCGGTGCTCGGCCGGGTCGCGGCCTGGGTCCACGACGCCCCGACCAGCCAGATGACGCTACTGGGCGTTACCGGGACGAACGGCAAGACCACCACGGCCTACCTGATCGAGGCCGGGCTGCGGGCCGCCGGCCACCGGACCGGGCTGGTGGGCACGATCGAGACCAGGATCGGGGACCGGGCGGTGCCCAGCGTGCGGACCACGCCGGAGGCCACCGACCTACAGGCCACCTTCGCGGCCATGGTGGAGCAGGGCGTGACGGCCGCGGCGATGGAGGTCTCCAGCCATGCGCTGGCCCTCGACCGGGTCGACGCGGTCCGGTTCGTGGCGGGAGCGTTCACCAACCTGTCTCAGGATCACCTGGACTTCCATCCCGACATGGAGGCCTACTTCGCCGCCAAGGCGACCCTGTTCGACGGGCGATGCGAGTACGAGGTGGTCAACCTCGACGACCCGTGGGGCCACCGGCTGGTGCGCCCGGGCACCGTGACGGTGTCCGCTGACGGCGACCCGCGGGCAACCTGGCGCGCCGTGGCGGTCACCGAACGCGGCGGGACGTCGAGCTTCCGCGCGGTCGGACCGAACCGGCTGGACCTGCCGGTGAGGGTCCGGATGCCGGGTGGCTTCAACGTCGCGAACGCGCTGCTGGCGCTGGCCATGCTGACGTCGGTGGGTGTTGACCCGGCCGCCGCGGCCGCCGGCATCAGCGGGGTGTCGGTGCCCGGCCGGATGGAACGCGTGGACGTGGGTCAGCCGTTCCTGGCGGTCGTCGACTACGCGCACACACCCGAGGCGGTGGGCACCGCCCTGGCCGCGCTGCGACCGATGACCACGGGCCGGCTGGTGGTGGTGCTCGGCTGCGGCGGCGACCGGGACCGGGCCAAGCGTCCGCTGATGGGGCAGGTGGCCGGCCGTGGCGCCGACTTGGTCGTGGTGACCGACGACAACCCCAGGTCCGAGGACGCCGCCACGATCCGTGCAGCGATGATCGAGGGCATCCGGCGGGTGTCCGGCGCCGAGTGGGTGGAGGTGGGCGGCCGGCGTGACGCGATCGCCCGGGCGGTCCGCGGCGCCGGACCCGGTGACACCGTGCTGGTCGCTGGGAAGGGGCACGAATCGGGGCAGGAGATCGGTGCGATGGTGCACCCGTTCGACGACCGGATGGTGCTCCGCGAGGCGATCCAGTCGGTGCTCGCGTGATCCCGCTCACGCTCGGTGAGGTCGCCGCGGCCGTGCGCGGCCGTTTGGTCGGGGTGGGCGACCCGGGCACCCAGGTGACCGGAACGGTGGAGTTCGACTCCCGCCGGGTGGGACCGGGTGGACTCTTCGTGGCGCTGCCCGGCGACAGGGTAGACGGCCACGGCTTCGCCCGGGCCGCGGTGCGCGCCGGTGCGGTCGCCGTGCTGGCCTCCCGCCCGGTGGACGTGCCGGCGGTGCTGGTGCCCGACCCGCGCGACGCGCTCGCCCTGCTGGCCACCGCCGTGCTGGACCGGCTGGCCGACCTGACGGTGGTCGGAATCACCGGTTCCAGCGGCAAGACCTCGACCAAGGATCTGGTCGCGCACCTGGTCGAGCGGCTCGGCCCGACGGTGGCGCCACCCGGGTCGTTCAACAACGAGATCGGCCATCCGCACACCGTGCTGCGGGCCGACCGGGGGTCCCGGTACCTGGTCTTGGAGAAGAGCGCCCGGGGCCTGGGTCACATCGCCGCGTTGTGCCAGATCGCGCCGCCCCGAATCGGGGTGGTGCTCAACGTGGGAACCGCCCACCTGGGCGAGTTCGGGTCCCGCGCGGCGATCGCGTCGGCCAAGGGCGAACTGGTCGAGGCGTTGCCCGCGGCGGACCGGGGTGGGATCGCGGTGCTCAACGCCGACGACCCGCTGGTGGCCGCGATGGCCGGGCGCACCGCGGCCCGGGTGGTCACCACCGGGGTCGCCGAGCCGGCCGACCTGCGTGCGGTCGGGGTCCGGCTGGACCGGTCGGGCAGGGCGTCCTACACCCTGGTCGGCCGGGGCGCCGAGGCGCGGGTCCGGCTGGGCCTGCACGGCGGCCATCACGTCTCGAACTCGCTGGCCGCCGCCGCGGTCGCGGTGGAACTGGGCATGTCCCTGCCCGCGGTCGCGGCGGCGCTCGGCCAGGCCCGCCCGCGCAGCCCGCGGCGGATGGAGGTCCGGGACCGAGTCGACGGACTGACCGTCATCAACGACTCCTACAATGCCAATCCCGAGTCGACCGGCGCGGCGTTGCGGGCTCTTGCCGCGATGGCCGGGGGGCGGCGGTCGTGGGCAGTGCTCGGTCAGATGGCCGAGTTGGGGCCCGGGTCCGACGCGGCGCACGAGCGGATCGGTCGACTCGCCGCGGGGCTCGGCGTCGACCGGCTGGTCGCGGTTGGTGCCGAGGCGGGGCACCTGCACCGTGGTTTTGTGGCGGGAGGTTCTGGTGGAGAGGAGTCGGTGCACGTGCCCGACGTGGAGTCGGCCATAACGCTCGTGCGGCAGGAGGTGCGGCCCGGCGACGTGGTGCTGGTCAAGGCGTCCAAGGTGGCCGCGCTGTGGCGGGTGGCCGACGCATTGCTGGCCGGTGGCCCGGCACGGGAGATCGGGTGAAGTCCGTACTGGTCGCGGCGCTGGTCGCGCTGATCGCCTCAATCCTCACCACGCCACTGGCGATCCGGGCGCTGCGGCGCAGGGGTTTCGGGCAGGAGATCCGGGACGACGGCCCGCAGACCCACCTGGCCAAGCGGGGCACCCCCACCATGGGCGGCACGGTGATCATCCTGGCCACCCTGGTCGGCTACTTCGTCGCCCACCTGTTCCTGTTCGGCCAGCAGGGGCGCGGCCCGACCGCGTCGGCCCTGCTGGTGCTCTACCTGATGACCGGGCTGGGTGTGGTGGGGTTCCTCGACGACTTCATCAAGATCCGCAAGCAGCGCAGCCTGGGGTTGAACAAGACCGCGAAGATGGTCGGGCAGCTCGTCATCGGGGTGAGCTTCGCCGTCGTGGCGTTGGGTTTCCGGAACCGCCACGGCCTGACCCCGGCGTCCACCCACCTGTCCTTCGTCCGGGACATCGCGCCGCTGAGCCTGGGTCCGATCCTGTTCGTGGTGTTCGCCTATCTGCTGATCTCGGGTTTCTCCAACGCGGTGAACCTCACCGACGGCCTGGACGGGCTGGCCGCGGGCAGCTCGGTGATGGTGTTCGGGACCTACGTGGTGATCACCTTCTACCAGTTCCGGAACGCCTGTAGCACGATCCACCGGGCCGGCTGCTACCAGGTTCGCGACCCGCTCGACCTGGCCCTGGTGGCGGCGGCTGCGATGTGTGCCTGTTTTGGGTTCCTGTGGTGGAACGCTCATCCGGCGAAGATCATCATGGGTGACACCGGATCACTGTCGCTGGGTGGGCTGATGGCCGGAATCGCGCTGCTGTCCAAGACCGAGCTGCTGCTGGTCGTGCTCGGCGGGCTGTTCGTGGTCGAGACGCTGTCGGTGGTGTTGCAGGTCGCCATGTTCAAGCTGCGGCGCAAGCGGTTGTTCAACATGGCACCCATCCATCACCATTTCGAACTCGCCGGTTGGGCCGAGATGACCGTTATCGTGCGGTTCTGGATCATCACCGGGCTGGCCGTGGCGTTCGGCCTGGGCCTGTTCTACGCCGAGTTCATCTCCTTCGGGCTGCCCGGATGAGCACGCCGCAGGACCGGTTGGCCGCCGCGGACGCTGACCTGGCCGGGCTGTCGGTGCTGGTGGCCGGAGCGGGTAGGTCCGGTGCGGCCGCCGCCCGGGCGCTGCTCGGGCTGGGCGCGGCGGTCACCGTCACCGACCGGACCGGCGGCGACCGCCTGAGCGCCCTGGTCGGGGCCGGGGCACGGACCGCGGTCGGGATCGGGTCCCCGCCGCCGGGCACCACACTGGTGGTGACCTCGCCGGGCTGGCGGCCGGACCACCCGCTGCTGGTGGCCGCCGGCCGGGCCGGGTTGCCGGTGATCGGCGAGGTGGAGCTGGCCTGGCTGCTCGGACAGCGGTCGGCCGCCGGGCCGGCCCCGTGGTTGGCGCTCACCGGCACGAACGGGAAGACCACGGCGGTGCGGATGTTGGCGTCGATGCTGACGGCCGGCGGATACCGGGCGGTCGCGGTGGGCAACGTGGGCCGGCCAGTGGTCGAGGCGGTCCTGGCCGACCCGCCCTTCGACGTGCTGGCGGTGGAACTGTCCAGCTTCCAGCTGCACTGGTCGCCGTCGCCGCGGCCGCGGGTGGCGGCGGTGCTCAACGTGGCCGAGGACCACCTGGACTGGCACGGCTCGATGCGGGCGTATGCCGCGGACAAGGGTCGTATCTATCATCCTGGTGCCGTCAACGTGTTCAACGCCGACGACCGGTGCGGCCGGCGACTGGTCGAGGGGTTCGCCGACGCGGTCGGCTTCACCCTGGGCGTGCCCGGTCCGGGCCGTCTCGGCGTCCGGGGCGGCGTGCTGGTCGATCGCGCGTTCGAGCGGCCGGAGGGGTCCGGTGCCGGGGTTGAACTGGCCCTGGTGGCGGACGTGCGCCCGCCCGGGCCACACAACGTGGCCAACGCACTGGCCGCCGCGGCGCTGGCCCGCGCGCACGGCGTGCCGGCCGCGGCGGTGGCCGCGGGGCTGCGAGCGTTTCGGCCCGACCCGCATCGCAACGCCACCGTCGAGGTGGTCGGCGGCATCACCTACGTGGACGACAGCAAGGCGACGAACCCGCACGCGGCCGGAGCCTCGCTGTCGGCGTACCGGCGAGTGGTCTGGATCGCTGGCGGCCAGCTCAAAGGTGCGAATGTGGACGAGTTGGTCGCGACACACTGGGAGCGGATGGTTGGTGTCGTGCTACTCGGCGCGGACAGGGAGGTAATTCGCGATTCCCTCGCCCGACACGCGCCGGACCTCCCCGTGTCGGACGTCGCGGCAACGGACGATACGGCCATGGTGCAGGTGGTACGCGCCGCGGCGGGCCTGGCTCGACCCGGCGACACGGTGTTGCTCGCTCCCGCGGCCGCCTCGCTGGACATGTTCGGCAGCTACGGCGCCCGCGGCGACGCGTTCGCCGCCGCGGTGCGAGAGCTGGCCGCCCGATGACCGCCGGGGCCGCCCGGCCGGCGTCGCGGGCCCGCCGGCCGCGGGCGTTCCTGGACCGGCCGCTGACCTCGCTGCACCTGGTGCTCGCCTCCGGCGGCCTGTTGCTCGCGGTCGGCCTGGTCATGGTCTTCTCCGCGTCGATGTGGGACTCCTACAAGGAGTTCGGCAACGCCTACACGGTGGTCGGCAAGCAACTGATGTGGATCTGCGTCGGGCTGCCGGCCTTCTGGGTGGGTCTGCGGCTCAGTCCCGGCACCTACCGTGCGCTGGCCTACCCGGCCCTGTTGGCGTCCACGGCGCTGCTCATGATCGTGCTGGTGCCCGGCATCGGGGTGAGCGTGCACGGTGCCCAGCGGTGGATCGACCTGGGGCCGCTGCAACTACAACCGTCCGAGCCGGCCAAGCTCGCCCTGGCGTTGTGGGGTGCGGACCTGCTGGTCCGCAAGGAACGCACGATCCGGGAGTGGAAGCACCTGATCGTCCCGCTCGTGCCGGTGGGCACGGCGCTGTGCGCGCTGGTCATGCTGGAACCGGATCTGGGTACCACGTTGTGCTTTATCCTGGTGCTCTTCGGCCTGCTGTGGACGGTGGGCGCACCCGGTCGGCTGTTCGGTTCGCTGGCCATCTTCGCCGGCAGCGCGGTCTGCCTGCTCATCCTGATCGCGCCGTACCGGCTGGACCGGCTGACCAGTTTCCTGGACCCGTTCTCTGACCGGTTCAAGTCCGGCTACCAGGCCGTGCAGGGGCTGTACTCGCTGTCCACCGGTGGCCTGTTCGGCGTGGGGCTGGGGCAGAGCAAGATGAAGTGGGGACTGCTGCCCAATGCGCACACCGACTACATCTTCGCCATCATCGGCGAGGAACTCGGCTTGGTCGGCTGCCTGGTGGTGCTCGCGCTGTTCGCCACCCTGGCCTACGCCGGGCTGCGGATCGCCCGGCGGGTCACCGACCCGTTCATGCGGCTGGTCGCCGCCACGGTCACGGTGTGGCTGGCTGGGCAGGCCTTCATCAACGTCGGCTACGTGACCGGCATGCTGCCGGTCACCGGTATCCCGCTCCCGCTGATCTCCTTCGGCGGCACCTCCCTGGTACTGACGATGTTCATCCTCGGCATGTTCGCCTCGTTCGCCCGGCATGAACCGGCCGCGGTCGCGCACCTGCGGAACCGGGGCCGGGGCCGGCTGTCTCGTCTGCTGGCCATCCCGCTGCCCGCGCCGGCCCGGACGAGGCGTCCCCGCGCGGGTGGCACCCCGGCCGTCCCGCGTCCGGGCCGGCCGTCGGGTGCCCGGGCACGGACCGGCTCGGACCGGGACGGAACGCCCCGGGCCGGCCGCCGGACCCCGTACCGTCAGGGCCAGGTGCCGTCGGCGGCGAGGCGGGGATCGCGCGGCAGGGTCGGGGCCGGCCGGTCCACCGCGGTCGGATCGAGGTCACCGGCCCGGGTGCCGGGCGGGGCGGGTGGCCCTGTCACCAACTACCGATCGGGAGCACACCGGCGATGACCCATCAGGCGGGACGCGAGACGAG
>DASULA010000462.1:0-10316 GCA_036278435.1 Mycobacteriales bacterium
GCTGGACGCGGCGTCCACGATCACCGAGCCGGGCGCCATCGCCTTGACCGCCTCGGCGGTGACCAGCAGCGGCGGGCGGCGACCGGGCACCTGGGCGGTGGTGATGACCGCGTCGGTGCCGGCGATGTGCCCGTTGAGTTCTTCCTGCTGGGCCTGCTGCTCGGCCGGGGTGAGCGCCCGGGCGTAGCCGCCCTCGCCGGAGGCCGACGCGACCGAGTCCAGGGTGACGAAGGTGGCGCCCAGCGACTCCACCTCGGTCCTGGTCTCCGGCCGCACGTCGTAGGCGCTGACCACCGCGCCCAGCCGCCGGGCCGTGCCGATCGCCTGGAGCCCGGCCACGCCCACGCCCAGCACCAGCACCCGGGCCGGCCGGGCCGTGCCCGCGGCGGTGATCAGCAGCGGGAAGTACCGCTCCAGGGTGTTGGCAGCGATCAGGGCGGCCTTGTACCCGGCGACGTTGGCCTGCGAGCTGAGCGCGTCCATGGCCTGGGCCCGGCTCAGCGTGCGGGGCAGGCCGTCCAGGCTGACCGCGGTCACGCCGGCGTCGGCCAGCCGCCGGGCGTAGGCCGGGTCGGTGAGCGGGCGGAGCATGCCCACCAGGGCCTGCCCGGCCCGCAGCCGGCCGATCTCGGTCTCCGGTGGCCGGCCCACCGACAGCACCACGTCGGCCCGCTCGCGGGCCTCGTCGGCGGGCAGCACGCTGGCCCCGGCCGCCGCGTAGGCGTGGTCGGGAAACCAGGCGGACGCCCCTGCGCCGGCCTGCACCAGCACCCGGATGCCCGCCCCGGCGAGCCTGCCCACCGCGTCGGGCACCAGTGCGACCCGCCGCTCGTTCGGCGCGGTCTCGGTGAGGACGGCCACCTGCACGGTGTTCATCGGTTCAGCCACGGATCTGACCTCGGATGTGACCTCGGTGTCGGGCCGGCGGGCGCCAGCACGCCAGCGGTGGCGGGGGAGTACCGGGGAGTCGGGCCGGATCTGGTGCGGTGTCGCGATGCGGTGTCGCGGGCCTCGGGCCGGCCGGGTCCGACAGCCTCGATGCCGGCCCCGATGTCACTGCCACCGTCCCCCTGTCCGTCGTGGCGACGTTACCCCGACGGCGCCACCGGCCTGCGTGGCTTTTCCGACTTGTCACCTATGCGGCCTTCCGCGGCGTGTCCGGAGACTGGCGCCCCGCGGCATCGGCGCGGTCTGGCCGCCGGTCACGAACGGGCGGGACCGGAAGAATATAGATCGCGGCCGGCCCGGTGAGCCCCGAACGTGGCGCAGCCCACCCCGGCATGGCGACGGCCACTGGCGTGCCAGCCCAACCGGGGGTCGCTCCGGGTAGGTGATCGATATTAACGCTAAGTTAGTACAAACTCACCCAATCGGGGGATTGTAAGTGTCCCATTAGTAATCTAAGGTAAATTCCTACCAATCAACCACTAAGGGGACATAATGGATCTCCGTCGAGGCGGATTCCGGAGGCTGATCGGCGTTGTCGTCTTCATGTTCTCGGCAATCCTGCTGACGAACCAACCAGCTCTCGCATCCGTGGTCCAGCCGAACCTGATCAGTCATCGATGCTCGGACCCGGTCGCGGTTGGTCCGAATTTACAGGACACTCTTGAGGCATGTTTCTACTGGGACAGCGGAACCGTCCAGGGAAAGGCATTCTATTTTACCAGCGCAGGGCTTGCCACGCATTCGGTCGGTTTCGATATAACGGTCAGCCGAGAAGGGGGTGACATTCTACACAATGCGTGCGCCAATGTTAATGCTCCCATAAATGCAAGACTTGAATGCGACACCAATATCGGCGGAAACCTTTCGGGCAACGAAGGTTACGTTGCACGCAGTCAGGATGTACTCTACACGTTCAATACTGCCCATACCGAGATTCTGATCGTGTAAGTGTTGTTCAGAACGTAGGGTGTGAGGGGAGTGCGGCACCGCCGCACTCCCCTCTATACGTGCTGGCGCCGCTTGTTTCCCAGCTCAACGGTCCGCGCGCGACCCGAGGGCCTCCTCCGTCCACGCGGCGTGGCGGTGATCCTGCCGGACACCAGGCACCGGGCGGACCGGTGCGGGCGAGCGTGTCGAGGCGAGCCGTACCCTGGTTGCCGCCACACGGTGTGGCCGGACCGGGCGGCAGGCGACAGGGCCGGCGCGCACCACCATCGTCAGCGGAGTGACCAGCCGGTTTCACCGATCCGGTGCCCGGCGAGGGTCTCCGGGGCCCGAGGAAGGAAGGGACTGCGTTGACCAGCGCGCGCGCGACGGTCGTGATCGTCAACTACAACGGCGCCCACCTGCTCCCCGCCTGCCTGGACGGGCTGCGCGGCCAGGACCTGCCCGGCGCCGACTTCCGCACGGTCGTGGTGGACAACGCCTCCACCGACGGCTCGCTGGACCTGCTGGCCGACCGGTACCCGTGGGTGCGGGTGATCCCCAGCGGGCGCAACCTGGGCTTCGCCGGCGGCAACAACCTGGCGCTGCGCCAGGTGGACACCCCCTACGCCGTACTGCTGAACAACGACGCGGTACCCGAACCGGGCTGGCTGGCCGCCCTGCTGGCCGGATTCGACCGGCCCGGCGGCGGGCGGGTGGGCGCGGTGACCGGCAAGGTGCTGTTCCTGCCGAGGTTCGTCCGGCTGTGCTGGGAGTGCCCCGGTGGGCCGCTGGGCCGCCACGATCCCCGCCCGGTCGGCGCCCGGGTGCACCGGGTCGAGGTGGACGGCAGGGACGGCGTGGACGTCACCGACAGCGTGCTCTGGGAGGACCTCGCCTACGGTCCGGAGGGCACCGGCGAGAGCCGGTTCAGGTGGGCCCGGCCCGCCGGCAGCCTGCTGGTCCCGCTGCCCGAGCCGCCCTCCGGCGGCACCTCGCGCACGCTCGGCGTGCCGGTCGGCGTCCGGCTGTGGGTGTCCGCCCCGGCCGACCGGAACCCCGCCCGGACCCTCAGCCTGAGCGGGCCGGGCGGGCACGTCACCGCCACCGTGACCGACCATCCCGAACCGGTCGAGATCAAGCTGCCGGCCGGCACACCCTGCCTGGACGTGGTCAACAACGCCGGCGGGATCGTGCTGCGGGACGGCTACGGCGCCGACCGCGGGTTCCAGCAGGTCGACCAACCCGGACAGCCGGATGGCTACGACCGGCCCGAGGAGGTCTTCACCGCCTGCGGCAACGGCATGGCGCTGCGGGTCGCGGCCGGCCGCGAAGCGGGCTGGTTCGACGAGCGGTTCTTCCTGTACTACGAGGACACCGACCTGTCCTGGCGGCTGCGCGCGGCCGGCTGGTCGGTCCGGTACGAACCTGCCGCCGTGCTGCGGCACGTGCACTCGGCCAGCGCCCGGGAGTGGTCACCGGTGTGGCAGTTCCACGTCGAGCGCAACCGGCTGCTGATGCTGACCAAGAACGCCACCGGCCGGCTCGCGCTGGCCGTGGTGGCCCGCTACCCGCTCACCGCGGCGTCCCTGCTGGTCCGCTCGGCGCTGGAGTCGCTGCGGCCCGGTCGGCGGTTCGCGCCCGGGCCGCACCTGGTCCGGGCCAGGGTGGTCGGCTCGTACCTGCGCCTGCTCGGACCCATGCTGGCGACGCGGTGGCGGCTGGGTCGCGCCGCGCGGGTCGGCCGGACCGAACTGGAACGCTGGCTGACCGCCCGCCGCTGACCATTCGCAGGGGTCAACCGCCCGCGCCGGCGGATGCCGACGAGTTCGGTAGCCTCGTGCCTTGGTTCGCCACGGCGAACGGGCGTCGCCGTACCGACGGACCGATCGACGGGACGGGTAGGCAGGGAGTTTCTGGATGTCCTTCGCTGCGCCGATCTTCCTGTGGTACTTCATGCCCGCGCTGCTGCTGGCGCTGTGGCTGCTGCCACGGAGCGCCCGCAACCTGGTGGTCGCCACGTTCAGCCTGGTGTTCTACGCCTGGGGCGGCGGGCCGTACACGTTCCTGCTGCTCTCGGCGATCGTGGTCAACTACACAGCCGGGCGGGTGATCGACCACGAACGGACCCGGTCGCACCCGGGCGTGCGCCGGCTGGTGCTGCTTGTCGCGATCTGCTGGGACCTGGGCACCCTGGGCATCTGGAAGTACGCCGGGTTCGCCAGCCGGCAGATCGACGCGCTGTCGCGGGCACTTGGCCTGGGGCACACCGGGATCGTGCGGCTGGCCCTGCCGATCGGCATCTCGTTCTTCACCTTCCACCACCTGTCCTACGTGGTGGACGTGTACCGGGGCAGCCGCCCGGCCCAGCGCAGCCCGCTGAAGTTCGTGGTCTACATCGCGATGTTCCCGCAGCTCATCGCCGGGCCGATCGTGCGCTACCACGAGATCGCCGAACAGCTCGACGACACCCGCCGCAATCGAGCGGAGGACTTCGCCGCCGGGTTCCCCCGGTTCGCCCTTGGCCTGTCCAAGAAGGTGATGGTGGCCGACTCGGTGGCACCGGTGGCCGACGCGGCGTTCGCCTCCGGCGGCGACATGACCACGGCCACCGCCTGGCTCGGCGCGCTGGCCTACACCATGCAGATCTACTTCGACTTCTCCGGGTACTCCGACATGGCCATCGGGCTGGGTCGGATGCTGGGCTTCCGGCTGCCGGAGAACTTCGACCGGCCGTACTCGGCGGCCACCATCACCGACTTCTGGCGGCGCTGGCACATGTCGCTGTCCCGCTGGTTCCGCGACTACGTCTACATCCCGCTCGGCGGCAACCGGCGCGGCCGGGTGCGCACCTACCGCAACCTGGTCACGATCTTCGTACTGTGCGGGTTCTGGCACGGTGCGGCCTGGACGTTCCTGGCCTGGGGGCTCTACCACGGCATGCTGCTGGTCGTCGAACGGGTGACCGGCTGGGCCCGGGTACGCACCGGAGCGGCGCTGGTCGCCCAGCGCGCGGTGACGTTCGTGTTGGTCGTGGTCGGCTGGGTGTTCTTCCGGGCGCCCTCGGTCACCGACGCGTTCCGGATGCTCGGACGGATGTTCGTGCCGACCGGTGCCGGACTGCCCGCCTCGGTCACCGCGGCGCTGTCCCACCAGCGCGAGCTGACCTTCGCACTGTCCCTGCTGGTCGTGCTGCTGCCCGCGTCGTTCGTACTCGGCAAGGTGATCGAGGCCGGGCGGAGCAGGGGCGCCCTGGTCGCGCGGTTCGCCGTGATGGCCGTGGTGCCCTACGCCGGGATCCTGGTCGCCGCGGGGACGTTCAGTCCATTCCTCTACTACCAGTTCTGACGGGGTCACCTCATGACGAGCGTCGACGAGCAAGAGGACCATGCGGTCGAGGTACCTGAGGTACCCGCCGGCGAGTCCGGCCGACCCGGTGGCCGGCGGCGGAGACTTCGGCTGCGCCGGCCCGTCTCCCTCGCGCTGGCCGGCCTGTTCTTCTTCGGGCCGGCCGGGGCGTACGCGGCCGGGGTGCGCGCGAGCGCGATCGAGAACCACCCACTGCGTGCGTTTCCGGGCCTGTCGGCGGGCTGGAAGTTCTTCGCCCGGACGTCGGCCTGGTCGATCGACCACCTGCCGCTGCGGAGCGAGTCGGTGCGGGCGAACGTGGCCCTCAACGAGCGGGTGTTCGGCCAGCCGCCGGTGTACGGCAGCGGGGACTCCGGTCCGGTGAACGCGCCCACCCAACCGGCACCGGCCGGCCGGCGGGGTGGGGTGACCTATCCGAAGGTGATCCAGGGCTCCGACGGCTGGCTCTACTTCGGCGGGGACGTGACCGGGGCCTGCAATCCGCGGTTGCCGGTGTCAGAGGTGCTGTCCCGGTTGAACCGGTTGGCCGCTGCGATCGACCGGTCCGGCCGGACATTTGTCTTCACCGTCGCTCCGGACAAGTCCACGGTCCTGCCGCAACACCTGCCGGCCAGCTACCTGGGCGAGCGCTGCGCCCGCGCCCGCAAGGCACAGTTCTGGTCCGCGCTGCGGAGCGACCCTCCGGCCGGCTACTTCGACCTGCGCGGGCCGATCGAGGCCGAGCAGAAACGGACCGGTCAGCCCGCGTACTGGAAGGACGACACGCACTGGGGCCAGTACGCCGCGGCCACCTACGCCGAGCGACTGGCCGGGCGGGTCGATCCGACCGTGTTCGGTACCCCTCCGGCGATCGCCTGCGGCGGCACCGCCACCCGCCGGGGTGACCTCGCGGCGATCCTCGGCCGGCCCAGGACCGACACCATGCCCGGGTGCCAGATCCAGACCGCGCCACGGCCGGTCACCGGCACCCTGCCCACCGTCGGGAGTTCCCGGGTTCCCGACTTCACCGGCACACCGGTACACGTCGGCGACCGTTACACCGCCGCCGGACGGCCCGTGGTGCACGCCCGCACGGTGCTGCTCGGCGACTCGTTCAGCAGCACGTCCAGGCAGTTCCTGTTCCCACTCTTCGACAACCTGACCCTGTTGCACAACCAGACCTCCAGCGTGAGCCCGGCGAGGGTGGCCGACGCCATCGTGCACAGCAGTGTGGCGGCCTTCGAGATCGTGGAGCGGACCGTGGCCGGCGGTACCGGGTCGTTCCTGGACGAGCGGACCGTGCGGGCGGTCGAGAAGGCCGTCCGTGCCCACCCGCTGCGCCATTGAGCTGGGTGTGGTGGGGTACGCTCGTCCGGTTCGTGGCGCGGTGACGTTCCCGCGCGGCAGAAACCAACAATGTCACGTTCGGTGTGCGAGCGAAGGCAGGTCACGGCACGACGATGTCCCACGCTACGACCGACCTGTGGCGCTACCGCGGGCTCGTCGGCAACTTCGCCCGCCGGGAGCTGAAGGCCAAGTACAAGGGCAGTGTGCTGGGCTGGGCCTGGTCACTGCTCAACCCGCTGGCTACCCTCACCGTCTACGCGGTGATCTTCGGGTTCTTCCTGCGGTTCACCCCGACCACCGCCGGTAACGGCAAGTCCAACTTCGCCATCTCGCTGTTCACCGCGCTGGTGGTGTGGAACTTCTTCTTCGCGGTGGCCACCGGCAGCATGTCCGCGCTGGTCGGTGCCGGACCGCTGCTCCGCAAGATCTACTTCCCGCCGTTCGTGCCGGTCGCCGGCAACGCCGCGGGCACCCTGGTGCAGACCGGCATCGAGTTCGGCCTGCTGCTGGTGGTCTACCTGCTGTGGGGGAACATCGGCTGGACGATCGTGTTCGTGCCGCTGCTGTTGGCGCTGCTGGCCGGGTTCGCGTTCGGGATCGGCCTGGTGCTCGCGCTGCTCAACGCGCGGTTCCGGGACATGGCCTACATCGTGCAGGTGGTGCTCAACCTGCTCTTCTACTCCGCCCCGATCGTCTACCCGATCAGCCTGGTGCAGCAGCGCTACCGCACCGTGCCGTGGGCGCGGATCTACGAGTGGAATCCGCTCACCCGGTTTATCGAGGCGTTCCGGGATGCGCTGTACAGCCTGCGTGCCCCCGATGCCGGCTGGTTGCTGTACCTGGGCGCCATCAGCCTCGGGGTGCTGGTCGCCGGCTGGTGGTACTTCCAGCGCGGGGCGGCCGACGTGAGCGAGGAACTGTGACCGGAACCAGCGATCCGGCGAACCCGGCACCCGCGGCACCCCCGGTGGCTTCGGCGCACCCGGCCGACCCCGCTGTCCCGTCAGCACCGTCACCCCCGGCCACACCACAGCCCCCGGCGATCGTGGTCCGGGACGTGGCCAAGCAGTTCAAGCTGTTCCGGGACCGCCGCACCAACCTCAAGGAGGTCTTCACCCAGCGCCGCCGGGGCAACCGCTATGACATGTTCCCCGCTCTCAAGGGGGTGTCGCTGGAGGTCCCGCGCGGCTCCACCTTCGGCCTGATCGGGCACAACGGCTCGGGCAAGTCCACGCTGCTCAAGCTGATCGCCGGGATCCACCGGCCCACCAGCGGGACGGTCGAGTCGCACGGCCGGATCTCCGCGCTGCTCGAACTGGGCGCCGGGTTCCATCCGGAACTGTCCGGGCGGGATAATATCTACCTCAACGGCGCGATCCTCGGGATGAGCCGCCGGCAGATCGACTCGGCGATGGACCGAATCATCGAGTTCAGTGGCATCGAGGAGTTCATTGACACCCCGGTGAAGGTCTACTCCAGTGGCATGTACGTCCGGCTGGGGTTCTCCATCGCGGTCAACCTCGACCCGGAGATCCTGATCGTCGACGAGATCGTGGCCGTCGGCGACGAGGAGTTCCAGCGCCGCTGCTTCGACCACCTCTACGAGTTGCGCCGGCGCGGGGTGACCATCGTGCTGGTCTCGCACAGCCTCGCCCTGGTGCAGACGCTGTGCACCCATGCCGCCTGGCTGGACCACGGGGTGCTCCGAGAGATCGGCCCGGCGGCCGAGGTCACCCAGGCCTATCTGCGCGAGGTCAACCAGAACGAGATCGACAGCGACGGTCCGCACGCGGCCGGCGACACCGCGGAGTCGGCCCGGCAGGGCAGCCACGAGATGGTCGTCACCGACCTGGAGTTCATCGACACCCAGGGCCGGTCCAGCACCCGCGGCGTGGCCGGGGAGCCGCTGCGGCTGCGGCTGCACTACGACGCCCGGGAACCGATCAGCAGTCCGGTCTTCGGCCTGGGCGTCTACACCGAGAACGACACCTACCTGGCTGGCGTGCACATGCGCATGGCCGGTCTCGACCTTGGTACCGTGCGGGGCAAAGGGTATGTGGACTACGTGTTCAACGAACTGCCGCTCAATCCCGGTGCGTACCTGCTGACCGTCGCGGTGACCGACTGGTCCCTGGCACACCGCTACGACTACTGGGAACGGGCGTTCACGCTGCACGTGCGCCCGGGCTCGGCGCCGGAGTACCACGGCCTGGCTCAGCTCGGTGGGAGTTGGGCGGTTCCCGCTCCGGCGCACACGGCACAATGATGCCCCCCATGTCGATGCCGCCGCCGTGCCGGCGTCGCGTCGCCCTCACCGGAGGTAGCCGTGACCGAACCTGAGGGTTCCGCACCCACCCACTCCCGGGGCCCGCTGCTCTACGACGAGAGCTACTACCAGGACTACGAGGGCGGGAGCTACCAGCGGGGCGGCCACTGGACCCGCTTCTTCGGTGCTATCTCCGACGAGGTGGTGGCCCGGTGGAACCCCCGCACCACCCTCGACGCCGGTTGCGCCCTGGGCATCTTCGTGGCGGAGTTGCGTGCCCGCGGGGTGCAGGCATGGGGTGTGGACGTGTCCGAGTTCGCGATCGCCTCGGCCGCCGAGGACGTGCGGCCGCACCTGCGCCAGGGATCGCTGGCCGAGAGTCTGCCAGCCGACCTGCCGGCTCGGTACGACCTGGCGAGCTGCATCGAGGTGCTCGAACACATGGAGCGGGCCGACGCCGACCGTGCCATCGCGACACTGTGCTCGGTGACCGACCGGATCCTGTTCTCCTCTACTCCGGACGGCTATGCCGAACCCACCCACTTCGCCTGTCGGCCGCCCGAGGAGTGGTCCGCGGTGTTCGCCCGGCACGGGTTCTTCCGCGACCTCGGCGCCGACGTGAGCTTCGTCGCGCCTTGGGCGGTGATGTACGTCCGGCAGAACTGGACGACCTTCCAGGCGGTGCTGGAGTACGACCGGGTGTACAGCCGGCTGCGGGAGGAGAACCGGCAACTGCGCTCCGCCGTCATCGGGCTGGACAAGAAGGCGTCGAAGACCGACGCGGAGGAGTTCCGGGGACAGATAAGGGAACTGTCCGCCGAGATCGGGCGCCTGCGGTGCGAGGCGGCCGCGACCGCCGGTCGGGTGACCGCCGAGGTGGAGGCCCGGATGCGGGACACGCTCACCTGGCGGCTGGGCAGTACGGTGGTCAGACCGGTGGCCCGGATGCGTCGTCGCACGCCCGAAGGGGACGGCCAGGGTGCCGGCGGGGAGGGCGGCTTTGGCGGCCCGGAGGAGCGAGAGGACGGTTCGTGAGGGTCAACCTCGGGTGCGGCTCGTACTACCTGGACGGCTGGTTGAACGTGGACGCCGACGTGGACGTCCGCGCCGACGTGCACATGGATCCGGTGGACTTCGTCCGGCACAGCGCGGACCAGGCCGACGAGGTGTACCTGGGGGACTACCTGGAACGGATCCCGGTCGGTGACGCGGTCGCCCTGCTGACCCTGCTGCGCGAGCGCCTCGCGGCCGGGACCGTGGTTTCGGCGGTCGTGGCCGGCGACCAGCACTGGCTGCTCGACGTGTTCGGCCAGGCCGCGTTCCCCGGCACCGAGCCGATCGACCTGGACGACTGGGAACCGACCCGGGCGGCACTGGACGGACCCACCCCGTGGACGAGCGGGGCCCGGGCCGTCGCGCCGGGACCGGGGGCCGCCGTCGACGTCGCGGACCGGTCCGACGTCGGACCGCACACGCTGCGGTC
>DASULA010000463.1:0-15598 GCA_036278435.1 Mycobacteriales bacterium
CGCCGCAGCTCCCTGTGTGCCCTGGAGGAGCCGAAGAGCACCCCGTCCGGCACGATGACCGCCGCGCGCCCGCCCCGCTTCAGCAGCCGGAGGAAGAGGGCGAGGAAGAGGAGCTCCGTCTTCTTCGTCTTCACGATCTGGAGCAAGTCCTTGGCGGTGTTCTCGTAGTCAAGGCTGCCGGCAAAGGGCGGATTGGCGAGCACCAGCGTGTACTTCTCCTCCTCGCCCGCGTGATCCTGCGCCAGCGAGTCGCGGTAGCGGATGTCCGGGTTCTCCACGCCGTGCAGCAGCATGTTCATGCTGCCGATGCGCAGCATGGTGTTGTCGAAGTCGAAGCCGTGGAACATCCGCGCGTGGAAGTGCTCGCGCAGCTTCGCGTCGTGCAGCAGCTTGGGGTGCCGCTCGCGCAGGTACTCGCCCGCGGCCACCAGGAAGCCCGCTGTGCCACAGGCCGGGTCGCAGATGACGTCGGTGGGCTGCGGCGCGGTCATCTCGACCATCAGCCGGATGATGTGGCGCGGGGTGCGGAACTGCCCGTTCTGCCCGGCGCTGGCGATCTTGCCGAGCATGTACTCGTAGACGTCGCCCTTGGTGTCCCGGTCGTCCATCGGCACCGTGTCGAGCAGGTCCACCACCTTGGCCAGCAGCGCCGGCGTGGGAATGGTGAACCGGGCGTCGCGCATGTGGTGGGCGTAGGTGGAGTCATCCCCGCCCAGGGTGCGCAGGAACGGGAAGGCGTGCCGGCCGACCACGGTGAACATGTCCGCCGGCGCGAATTCCTTGAACCGCGACCAGCGCAGGTCGGCGTAGTCTCGGCCGTCGCGGTCGGCGCCCTCGGGGAAGATCCGCCCGTCCATCGGCCCGCCGACCTGCCGCTGCCGGCGTTCGGCCAGGGTGTGCAGGTCGTCCAGCCGGCGCAGGAACAGCAGGTAGGTGATCTGTTCCATCACCTCCAGCGGGTTGGCGATCCCCCCGGACCAGAACGCATCCCAGATCCGATCGATCCTGCCCTTCAGCTCACCAGTGATCACGCCGCCCCCACCCCAACACCCACCCTGTCTCCACTCCCCTTGCCCACCGCCCGCCCGGTCCTGGCCATCCGGCGCCCAGCGTAGAACCTCGGCGCGGTTCCCCGAGCCCGGTCCCCGGACCCCGTCGACCGGCCCGGCCAGGCGCCCGGCGGCAGGCGTGTTGCGTTCTGTCGGCACCAGGTGGTTACGTGTGGTGAACCAGTCGTCACGCACCCCTCACGTGACCGGCTGGCTGACACCGGGGCCAGCAGTGAAGTACAGCCCTGCCAACGGGCAGCGGAGAGGGGAACCGACATGGCCGACACCACAGACACCGGGGACGGCGAGTACGTGGCCGACGACGGGTGGGCCGAGCGGTTGCGCGACGCGCGGATGAAGCGGTTCCGCACCACCTGGCAGGCGGCCAAGGCACTCGGCGCGCTGGACCCACGACTGCCCAGCCTCCGGCAGTTGCACCGCTACTGGTCCCAGCGCTGGGAGACCGGCAAGGTGCGCCCGAACCGCACCTACCGCGAACTCATCGAGCACCTGCTCGACGCCCCCGGCCTGTTCACCGGTGAGGCCGCCGGATCGGCCGAACCCGCGGCGGAGGACACGGTCCCCGCGGCCGTAGGCGCTGGCTCATCTGGCTCCTCTGGCTTCGCTGGCCACTTTGGCGGCTCGAACTGGCGGATACGTCCGCATAGCGTGGTTGACGACAAATACGACTCTCATGCTGAGTTGGACCGTGAGGTCAGGATGGCAACTGACGAGGCGGCCGAACACGTCACCGACTCCGACACCGGCCTCAGCGAGCGCGCCGTGGAGCAACTCTGGGACGAGGTGCGCAGGCTGGCCCGCGGGTACAACCTGCGCCCGCTGACCGACGTGTTCACCGACGCCCGGCAGGCCCGCAACCACGCGGCGAGGCTGGTCGGCCGTACCCACCGGCCGAGTCAACTGGCCGACCTGCACGCGGTCGCCGGTGGGGCGTGCGGTGTGCTCGCCAACGCGACGTTCGACATGGGTTACTGGGACGCCGCGGCCCGGTTCGCGGACTCGGCCTTCGGCTACGGCGAACTGGCCGGGCACGACTCGTTGCGCGCTTGGGCGCTGGGCATGCAGGGATTCGTCGCGCACTGGCAGGGCCGCCCGAACGACGCGCTGCGCAAGCTCGGCGAGGCCCTTGAACTCGCACCCGCCGGCACCGCCACCGTTCGGCTGCACTCCATCGCGGCGCGCACCCGAGGACAACTGTCCGACCCGGACGGTGTGGACCGGGCAGTGCGGGCCGCCGAGGAGGCACGAGCGGTCGACAGCCGGGACGAACTGCACGATGGCATCGGTGGCGAACTCGGCTACGAGCCGGCCCGCCTCCACGTCAGCGCGGCCACCGGGTACGTCAGGCTCGGGAACGGCCCCGCCGCCGAGGAGCACGCCCAGCGGGCGGTGGAGATGTACGAGTCGCTGCCAGTGGCCGACCGCGCTTACTACGCCGAATACGGCGCCCGAGTCGACCTCGCCGCCGCCCGAGTACTACGCGGGGACCTGTCCGGCGCCCGACACGCCCTACTCACCGTATTCGCCCTCGCCCCAGCCCAACGCGTCGCCGGAGTACTCGGCCGACTCGACCAAGTCCGCCAACTACTCGCCGCCGACATCTACCGCGACTCCCGCGAAGCCCGCCAACTCACCAACGACATCACCGACTTCACCACCACCACCCCACCCCACCAACTCCCCTCAGATGACTGACCCCGACCCGGCCAAGAGCGAGGCCAACAACGAGCCGGCCCTGACACCCGAGGAACTGGCCACCCGGCACGCGGCAGCCACCGCCTACATCCGCGAACACCTGATACCCGACTTCGGTCCCGACGACATCGCCGCCGGCGAACGCATGTGGCAAGACCTGGCCGCCGGCCACCTCACCCACCTCGAATGACCGCGAAGCCCCTCATCGGGTTCGGCAACCAAGTCGAGGGGCGTGCCAGGCCACCCTCCGACCGGCTCCTAGACGCCCTGGGCGGTGTCACCCTGGGTGGAGAGGGCCGAACCCGCGATGCTGGCCGCGTGGTCCTGGTAGTACGCCTCCAGAGAAGTCCAGATCCTGGCGGGGATGCCGGTGACCCGTTCGAGTTTCACGGCGGTGTCGGTACCCAGCGGCGCGATGCCATGGACGAGCTGACCGACCGCCCCCGGGCTCATGCCGAGCCGGGTGGCCAGTTCGACCTGGCTCATCGACTGCTCGTCCAGCCATTCCGCCAGGGTGTCACCGGGCGGCGTGGCGTAGTCCGGAGTGAACGGTCGTGCTGTCGCCTCGCTCATCGGGGTAGTGACCTCCCTACGGCACCAGCTTCAGACGGCCAATGATAGTCCCCAGTGGAGGACGTTCACTCACTCGGTAGGAGGCTGGTTGCCGGTGAGAAGCTCTTCGAGGAAGAACCGGACCTTTGCCTCGATCGGTCTGCCAGGGTAATAGCGTTCCACCAGGTCGAGTCCTTCCTCGACCGTGTGCAGGCCGCACAGGTTGTAGAGCGTGAGGATGTCGGCCTCGTCGCGTCCGGTCCGACTGGCCAGCAGCTTGGTAGCCAGCAGGTATTCGGCCGACGGGGCTGACACCGTCAACGAGTCCCCCTCGTAGACCACCCTGTGGTCGCCAGGAGCGCCGGGAAGGAAGCCCTTGACCCCGTCGTTCAGCCAGTCCGGTTCGAGGTCGTCGTGGCGTGCGGTGATCCGGGCGACCGCAGTGCGGATCTCCGACGAAGGATGCCAGATCCCATCGATGTCCCGGGTCGCCGGCCGGGCGTCGTAGGCAAGGATCATCGCGGCGCCGCCAACGATGAACACGTTGCCGTGTACTCCGGAGCCACGAAGCTCCTCGTCGAGTTCGGCGAACAGGTCGAGGATGCGTTCCCGGGTCAACATGCCGACCGGCGCCTAGACATTGGTGAGGGAGTCGCGGTGGATGTAGACACCGCGGATCTGGAAGGAGGCCGGGGTCCCGGCGTACTCCCATGCGTGCATCGACTCCATCGGCGTGATCCACCAGCCGTGGTCCAGGTACCGGTCCTCCGCCCGCGCCCACGCGGGCACCGGAACCGCCGCCCGCACAGTCAACCATTCGGCGAGCCCGCCGAGGAACACATCCCACCGCCGATCGCCGGTCGTCGGAGGTTCGGCGGTGACCATCCGATGGCGGACGTCCGGATCGGCGTTACCGAATCGGTGAGCGAGTTCGGCCGTCTTGCGGATCGGCCACACGTAGTCCCCACCCGCGATGTCCTCGCGGATCGACCGCGCCAGCCCGACGATGCTTGCCGCGTAGTCCACGTACGGGTCGATCCGCAACCGTGTCCCGGCCGCTTCGAGCAGGCGCGCGAGGGTCTCCACCGTTGGGTTGAGTTCCCCCTTCTCGATGCGGTGCACCGTGCTGGCCGCCACCCCGGCCGCCTCGGCCAAGCCCCGAACCGACAGCCCCGCCTCGGTCCGCGCACAGTGGAGCAGCCGTTCTACCCGCATACCTGTTAAGCGTATACGCCTACACAACGATGTCATCCGACCCGAGGCAACAACCCACACGACGTCGGGCTTGGCGGGCTTGACGCTGACGTGGCGTCAGGGCGGATAGTCGGAGGCGTGACCGAGCACACCGACGAGCAGGCCCGGGAGTACACGGTGGGGCGGGTGGCGGCGCTGGCCGGGGTGACCGTCCGGACCCTGCATCACTACGACCGGATCGGGCTGGTACGTCCCTCCGGGCGCACCCCGGCCGGCTACCGGGTGTACGCCGAGGACGACATCGAGCGGTTGGGGCAGGTGCTGCTCTACCGCCGGCTGGGGTTCGGCCTGGGCCAGGTCGCCGAACTGCTCGACGAGGACGTGGACGCGGTCGGTCACCTGCGCCGGCAGCGGGAACTGCTGTGCGAACGGCGCGAGCGGATCGGGGCGATGGTCGCCGCGATCGACCGGCAACTGGAGGCACACACCATGGGCATGAAGCTGACCCCCGAGGAACAGTTCGAGGTGTTCGGCACCGACAAGGTCGGCGGCGAGTGGGCCGAGGAGGCCGAGCAGCGCTGGGGCGCCACCGATGCTTTCAAGGAGTCCCAGCGCCGGGCCGGCCAGTACACCAAGGCCGACTGGGTCAGGCTCAAGGCCGAGGCCGACGAGGGCCTGCGGGCGTTCGGCGACGCGCTGGCAGGTCGCGTGCCGGCCGACAGCGAGGCGGGCATGGCGCTGGCCGAGCGGCACCGGCAGTACATTGGCCGGTGGTTCTACGACTGCGGGTACGACATGCATCGCGGCCTGGCACAGATGTACCTGGCCGACGAACGCTTCACCCAGACCTTCGAGAACGTGGCTCCTGGCCTGGCCCAGTACGTCCACGACGCCATAACGGCCAACGCCGACGCCCACACCTGACCGCCACGTCAGCCGGCTGGCCCGGCTGGCCCACGGTGCGACCGACGAGCCGGGGCGGCGGCAGCAGGCCGCGCTGCTGGTACGGCCGCACCGTGGACACCGTGGTTCCGGCCTCCCGGGCATGGTCGTCGATGGTCCGCTCCCCGGCGTCGGGCCCACTCATGCGGCGAACCTACCGTCTTGACGAGTATTTAGTGTGAGAGTATCTGTTAACGCATGAGTGGTGACGGCATCCGGCGCAGGCTCCTCGTCCAGTCGGGCGGCCTGGTGCTCCGGGGTGTGTGCTGGGGCGTCGTCTACGGCGCGGCCACCGGCGCCGTCGTCGGCACCCTGGTGTTTCCCGGGCTGGGCACGCTGATCGGTGCGGTGGTGGGAATGATCATTGGGGCGGCGTTCGGTCTGGCCTGCGGTGTCGTGCTCGCCGGGTACACCGGCATCGGTCGGGGATGCCTGCACCGGGACAGGGTGGCCCTCGCCCACACTTTCCCCCTGGTCACCCTGCTCACCCTCGGTGCGGGCACCGTCGTGTACTGGGCACTCGACCCCGGCCTCACCGCTTTCTTGGCACTGGTGGCACCCCCGACCGTGATCATCATGGTGGCCGCGGGTTGGTGCGCGGCCCGCAGTATGGCGCGCTGGTACCTGCGGGCCGGGGGCTACACCCCCGACGCGGCCAGGGCCGCCCTCAACCACTTTCCCAGGTAACGACCCCCGCGCGCCGACAGCCTGACCAGCACTGTGGGCTGTCCGGTCACTGCCTGATGCGCGGGACCCCACCGCGGCGGCCGATGCCGAACGCGATCCGGTACACGTCCGGAAGGTCCACCCGCCCGTTCACCCGCCTGGTCATCACTCCGAGTTCGCACAGCTCGTCGATCAGCGTGAGGTAGTCGTGCGGGTCCTTCGGGCCCGTCCGCACCCCGCCCTCGTTCGTATCGGGGTCCATCGCGGCGAGTTCCGCGGCCAGTCGGTCCCCGAGCGACCTTTCGGTCCACCGCGCCACGATCGACTCAGGTTCGGTGGGAACCTGCGTTCCGCTCAGATCCCCCACGGCGGTAGTCACCCATGGAACATCCTCGGCGACCTCCTTCACCCGGATCCTGGACGCCTCCTGCACGCCCTGCCTGATTCCCTCATAGTGCAGCGCGTACTGGTAACTCGCATAGCCCTCCCGAGTCACCTCCACGGCCATGGACAGCGCCCGCAGGAAGCTGCGCGGGCTGACCTGTTCGCGCCCGTCCATCAGGTGGTTGGGCAGCCAGGTGTACATGTGTCTCTTGCGATGGTTGGCGTCCATGTAGGACCCGGCGATCCTGACGAACAGCGCTGCCTGCGCCTCCCGGTCACCACTGAGCTCGACCGGTGCGACGTACCGGTCACCGAGACCGTGCTGACCGACCTGTGGTGCCGCCTGGCGCCACCGGCCGCTGGACTCGCGGAACCGGCTGGCCACCTCGCCCTCGCCGTTGCCCCGGTAGTGGAACAGGAACCCGTACAGGTTCGGCGTGGTCCAGGTGAGGCTGGTCGCGTTCGCGAGCAGCTTCGATGAGTCGGGAAAGTTGAGCTGGTCGCCGGTGAACATGTCGGGCCGGATGAAGACCTTGGCCCGAAGCTGCCGGGTTCCGGTACGCAGGTCGAGGGCCAGCCGGAGGATCCCACCGACCAGCCGGTCGGCCTTGGCCGATCCGGGTGCAACCGGTCCAGCGCGTCGAACAGGAACAGGTGTGTGACGCCCTCGACGGACGCCTTCCGCTCGGCCGCCGCTAGTTCGCGGTCAAGCGCCTCGGGGTTGGCCCGGATCCAGGCCACCCGGTCGCGCCACGTGAGCAGAGTGCACACGTCCTCGACGTCGAGCGCCACCGCCAAGACGGCCCGCCAGATGTGGACCGGATCCGATCCCCCGTCGAGCAGCGACTCCAGCACGGCCGGCCCGGGATAATGGTGCGGGTCCAGCCGGGTGCCGAAGCAGGTGTGCGGCGCGACCCGGCTCAACCGAGGAAGCTGGTACGCCTCGGACGCCACCGTCCTGAGCAGCGGCTTCTGGAGCACCTTGAACCACACGGTCTTGCCGACCCCGCGGGCTCCCTGCACGACGGTGGCATCCGGTTCGAGCGCGGGCCGATGCCCGTCCGGAGTGAACAGTGACCGCAGATCCGGATCGATGGTGTCGGCCTCACTGCCGTCGGGCAGCGAGGCCACGATGAGGCCCCGGTACTCCACCGGACTGAGAGACGCATCGTGGTAGTGCCGCCGTGCGGCAGCCTCGAAGTCCGACACACGCGGAGCTTACGGCCTCACCCCGGTTCGGCATCGCGGTAGCTCACGTGCCCGCTGCGGCGATCACGGTCCCGGGTTCGGGGACAGGGCGCCGAGCAGTGCGGCCGACGGGTGGACGGTGGCGAAGTAGTGGGAGAGGTTGCGCAGTGCCGCTTCGGCCAGGTCGGCGCGCAGGTGGCCGACCAAGTCGGACAGCACGACCACCCGGTAGTCCAGTTGCGCGGCGTCGCGCACGGTGGAGTCCACGCACACGTTCGCGGTCGTGCCCACCACCAGCAACGTGCGCACCCCCCAGTCGCGCAGGGTCGTCTCCAGGTCGGTGTGCAGGAAGGCGCTGTACCGGGGCTTGCGCACCACCAGGTCGGCCCGGTCGACGTGCAGGCCGTCGTGCACCGCCGCACCCCACGACCCGGCCAGGCACACCCCGTCGACGAACCCGGGCAGCGGCGAGGCGTCGCCCGGCTCTCGGCTCAGCGTGACGATCACGATGCGCGCGCCGACGTCCCGGACGCGCCGCACGAACGCGTCCACCGGGCCGACC
The DNA here is from genome assembly GCA_036278435.1 of Mycobacteriales bacterium. Lineage (GTDB taxonomy): Bacteria > Actinomycetota > Actinomycetes > Mycobacteriales > DASULA01 > DASULA01. The sequence continues at coordinate 8,254 of DASULA010000463.1, forward strand.
AGGGCCGCGTTCACCGACACGTCGGCGCCCCGGGCACCCAGCGCGCCGCCCGGGTGGCAGAAGTCGTTCTGCATGTCCACCACCAGCACGGCCGCCCGGCCGGCCCGGACCTCCCCAGCCAACTCAGCCAACTCAGCCGGCTCAGCCAACCCGGCCGGCCCGGCTGGCCCCTCCAAGCCGCCCGGGCCGGCCGGGTCGTCGGGTCGGTCCCACCCGGCGGCGGTCACGTGATGCCCAGCAGTTCGCGGGCGGTGTCCCGGTCGCCGCGGAAGTCCTGCTGGGAGCCCCGGTAGGCGATCTGCCCCTTCACCATGATCAGCACGGTGTCGGCCAGCGGCAGGGCCAGCCCGATGTTCTGCTCCACCAGCAACACCGACAACCCGCTGGTCCGCAGCCCGGCGATCACCTCGCCGACCTGCTCCACCACCACCGGCGCCAGGCCCTCGGACGGTTCGTCGAGCAGCAGGATCCGCGGGGACATCACCAGCGCCCGGGCGATCGCCAGCATCTGCTGCTCGCCGCCGGAGAGCAGCCCGGCGGCCAGCCTGCGCCGCTGGGCCAGCCGCGGGAACATGTCGAAGATCCGCGCGGTGGTCCAGTCCCCCTGGCCGTGCCGGGCGGCGATGCGCAGGTTCTCCTCCACGGAGAGCGGCGCGAACACCCGGCGTCCCTGCGGCACCAGAGCCACCCCGACCCGGGCGATCCGGTGCGTCGGCCGCCCGACCAGTTCCACCCCGTCGAGGGTGACCGACCCGGCGGTCGGCCGGACCAGACCCATGATGCTGTGCATCAGGGTGGTCTTGCCCACCCCGTTGCGCCCCAGGATGGTCAGCACCTGCCGGTCGGGGACCTCCAGATCCACCCCGTGCAGGACCCGCCCGGTGCCGTACCCGGCCGCAAGCCCGCTCACCCGCAGCATCTCACCCGTCCCAGAAGTCGTCGTCGGACCGGGCCCGGCCCAGGTACGCCTCGGCCACCCGGGCGTCCTCGGCGATCTCGGCCGGGCTGCCCTCCACCAGCAGCCGGCCGGCATCCAGCACGGTGACCCGGGAGGCCAGCGCCCGCACCACGTCGATGTCGTGTTCGATGAACAGCAGGGTGATCCCGGCCGGCAGCCGCCTGGCCATCGCCACGAAGTCCTGCGTCTCGGCCGGCGACAGCCCGGCCACCGGCTCGTCGAACAGGATCAGCGCCGGGTCGCAGGCCAGCGCCAGAGCCACCTCCATCTGGCGGCGCTCGCCGTGCGACAGGCCGCGCACCAGGTCGGCGCCGCGGTGTTCCAACCCGACCGTGGCCAGCACCTCGGCGGCCCGGTCGCGCACGCCGGCGTAGCGCCGGGCCGGCCGCACCATCCGGTGCGCCAGCGAGGCGCGCCGCTGCGCGGACAGCAGCACGTTGTCCAGTACGGACAGTCCGTCGAACAGCGAACTGCGCTGGAACGTCTGGGCCATGCCCAGTCGGGTCCGCCGGTCCTCGCTGGCCGAGGTGATGTTCGTGCCGTTGAACTCCACCCGGCCGGCCGAGGCCGGCACCCGACCGGTGATCATCGAGAACAGGGTGGTCTTGCCGGCCCCGTTCGGGCCGATCAGCGCCCGCCGCTCGCCCGGTTCGATGGTCAGGCAGACGTCGGCCACCACCTCCACGCTGCCGTACCGCTTGGTCAGCGAGTCCAGCCGCAGCGTCACCGGCCCACTCACCGGCCCACTCACCGGTTCGCCTCCGCCGTCGCGGTCAGGTCCACATCAGACGCCGCCGGGCCCGGACCGGATCCGGTCGAACCGCCTCCCCCGCGACCGGCCCGACCCCGGCCCAGCCCGCCCGCCAGCCGGACCAGCCCGGCCAGACCGCTGGGCAGGAAGTAGACGAACGCGATGAACACCGCGCCCAGCACGGCCTCCCACTGCTGGAACGCCGCGGACAGCTCATCGCGCAGCACCACCACGAAGGCCGACCCGAGCACCGCCCCGTACAGCGTGCCCGCCCCGCCGACCATCACCATGACCAGCACCAGCGCGGACAGCTCGAAGCCGATGTAGTCCGGCGAGACGAAGTCGCTGTACTGCACGTACAGCGACCCGGCCAGCCCGGCGAACGCCCCGGCCACCACGTAGGCGGCCAGCTTGTAGCGGAACACCGGGTAGCCCAGCGACCGCATCCGCGCCTCGTTCTCCCGGATCCCCAGCAGCGACAGCCCGAACGGCGAGCGGACCACCAGCCGCATCAGCAGGTAGCAGGCCACCGCCACGATCGCCACGTAGTAGTAGAACGTCGGCAGGTTCAGCACCCCGTTGAACCGGGTGCCACCGGGCAGCGACGCCGGCTGGATGCCGATCAACCCCTGGTCGCCGCCGGTCAGCGACCGCCACGACGTGGCCACGCTGAACGCCAGTTCGGAGAAGGCCAGGGTGAGCATGATGAAGTACACCGACCTCGACCGGATCGCCAGCCACCCGGTGGCCACCGCCGACACCGCGCCGGCACCCAGGCCGGCGCCCAGCCCGACCAGGGCGCTGGGGGTGTAGTGCACGGCCAGCAGGCCGGCGGTGTAGCCGCCGACGCCGAAGTACAGGGCGTGCCCGAGCGAGGCCAGCCCGGTGTAACCGAACAGCAGGTCGAGACTCATCGCGAAGATCACGTAGATCAGGACTTCGGTGAGCACCTTGAGCGGGTACACCGCCAGCGTGTAGGGCGCAGCGGCCAGCACCACCAGCAGTACCAGGCACAGCACCGCGACCGGCGCCCGCCGCCGGACCCGCGCGCCCATCCTCACCGTCCCGCTCACCGCCGGCGTCCGGCGGTCATGTCCGGGTCCCGTGGACCAGCCCGAACAGGCCCTGCGGCCGTACCACCAGGATCGCGGCCATCGCGCCGAACAGAAGGAAGGCCGCGAAGCTGGGGAACAGCGCGGTGCCGATGGCCTGCACCTCGCCGATGAGCAGCGCGCCGATCAGCGCGCCCTTCAACGAACCCAGGCCGCCGATGGTGACCACCACCAGCGCCAGCAGCAGCACCTGGTCACCGACTCCGGTGTTCACGCCCAGGATCGGGCTGCCGATCATCCCGCCGACCGAGGCGACCACCGCGCCCACCACGAAGATCAGGCCCATCACCAGGTGGACGTTGACCCCCATCGCGGCCAGGATGTCCCGGTCGGCCACGGCGGCCCGCACGATGGCGCCGGCCGACGTGCGTTCGATCACCACGAACAGCGCCACGGCCACCAGCAGACCGGCGACGATCACGGCCAGCCGGTAGGTCGGGTACTGGTGCCCGGCCACGGACACCGAACCGGCCAGCGCCGAGGGCACCGAGACCGACTGGAAGCCGTAGCCCCAGACGGCCGAGGCCAGCCCGGTGAGCACGAACGCCGCCCCGAAAGTGAGCAGCGCCTGGTCCAGGTGCCCCCGGCCGGCCAGCGGCCTGGTCGCCACGGCCAGGATCGCGCCGAGCACCGCGCCGACCAGCACCGCGGCGCCGAACGCGACCAGCCAGTTGTTCCCGTGCCGACCGAACTGGAACGCCAGGTAGGAGCCGAACAGGAAGAAGGCGCCGTGCGCCAGGTTCAGCACGTCCATCAGGCCGAAGATCAGGGTGAGCCCGGCGGCCATCATGTACAGCAGCATGCCTTCGGCGACGCCGTTGACCAGGGTCACCGCGTTCGCGTCGAGCCAGCCCACCGTCGGGCACTCCTTCTTCTCCGGTCCCAGCCCGCCGGACGTCAGCCGGTCGGCTGGGTGAACACACCGGTGTCGGCGATGACCTTGGAGACGATCTTCCCGTTCTCCTTGGCGTCCTGGTAGACGTAAAAGTGTTCGGCCGGGTTGTGGGTGGCCGCGTCCATGGTCATCTGGCCGCGCGGGCTGTCGAACTCGCCGGGGTGCTCCAGCGCGTCAACCAGCGCGTCGGCGTCGGAGGTCTTCCCGCCGGTCTTCTTCAACGCCAGGTCGATGAGCTGCCCGGCGTCGTAGGACGAGCAGGCGTAGTAGCTCGGCTCCTCGTCGAACGCGCCGGTGTACTGCTCGCGGAACCGCGCGTTCGTCGGGTTGTCCAGTGTGGGCACGTAGTAGTTGCCGGTGCCGCGCCAGCCGATGGCGTCGTCCTGCTCGGCCGGCAGCACCGCCGAGTCGGCCAGCGAACCCTGTCCGGCGATCGGGATGGTGTCGAACAGCCCGAAGCTGCGGTACTGCTTGACGAACGCGATGGCCTCGCTGCCGCCGAAGAACGCGAACACGCCCTTGGCCCCGCCGTTACGCACCCGGGTCAGGTAGGGCTGGAAGTCGGTGGTCTTCTGGAACGGGGTGAACACCGAGTCGGCGACCTTGCCGCCGGCGTCGGCGAACGCCTTGGTGAACGCCCCGGCGATGTCGTGGCCGCCGACGAAGTCATCGGCCATCACCCACACGTCGGACTTGGCCACGTTGTCGTAGAACCACTTGGCGGCCGAGGCGCCCTGCTGTTGGAATGACGCCGACGTGCGGTACACCCACGGCGACTTGGCCGTGGTGGACAGCGCGGTCACGTTGGCGTTGGAGATGATCAGCGGGACCTTGGCCTGGTCGAACAAATCCCGCAGCGCCACCGCGTCGGCGGAGGTGACCACGCCGACCACGAAGTCGACCTTGTCGGAGAAGATCAGCCGCTGCCCGGCCTGGGTGGCATCGGCCGGGGCCTTGCCCTCGTCGGCGGTGACCACCTCGACCTTGCGCCCGCCCAGCTTGTTGCCGTGGGTGTCGAGGTAGAGCTTGAAGCCGTTGCGCATCTCCTTGCCGACCGTCTCGAAGACGCCACCGAGCGGTGTGAGCACGCCGACCTTGAGGGTGGACGTCGCTCCGGTACTGCGGCCGCCCGACTTGGCGGCGCTGTTGCCACAGGCCGCGGCCAACGACGGGAGTGCCAGCACGGCTCCTGTCGCACCGAGCCCGCGGAGGAACTGGCGGCGGGCTACCCCGCCGTCGCCGTGTGTGCCCATCTGATCGGCACCTCTTCCCGCCCCGGAGTGCGGCGACCTCACCGGCCGCCGTTGTATACAACAGAGTAGGGAGAGTACCGTGCTCGGTCAACGGGCTGTGGTGGTCTTTTCCGGGAGCAGGGCTGTTTGTGGGCTCGATTGAGCGTCATGAACCGTCCTGGTGAGACCTTGCGGGATCTTGATCGCTCGTCCGGCCGTATACTTCGTCTCCGCGATGTATACGTCGGGCGCACCAACGCTGGTGTAGTCGGGCGGTCACGCCACGGAGCGGGCGAGCGGAGGCGAACGGGGTGTCAGACCGGGATCGTGACCTTCCGGTGATCGTCGCGGCCGAGGCGGCCGAGGCACTGCTGGCCTCGGCGGACCGGTCGGGAGTGCGCACGATCTGGTTCACCTCCGGCTCGGAGCTGGCGCCGCTCCAGGAGGCCGCGGCCAAGGCCGCCGCGCTGCGCCGACCCGCCCCGCGGATCGTCACCGTGCCGCACGAGCACGTCGGCCTGTGCCTGGCGATGGGCGAGACCCTCGTCACCGGCGGGCCGTCCTGCGCCGCGGCGCACGCCGACCTGGGCCTGCTGAACTTCGGCGGCGCGATCCACAACGCCGCGCTGGGCGGCTACCCGGTGTTGATGATCAGCGGCTACCCGCCGACCACGCCGGCCGAGCGGACCGCGCCGGTGTTCTGGAAGCAGCAGCGGCGCGACCCGGCCGGGATCGTCCGCCAGTACGTCAAATGGGACTTCCGCCCGGCGGTGTACGACGACCTGTCGGTGGTCACCGCCCGGGCCGTGCAGGTCGCGCTGAGCCCGCCGCGCGGCCCGGTGTACCTGGCGTTGCCGGCCGAGGTGGTCGGCCACCCGGTGGGCGGCGAGGTCACCGTGCTGGGTGCCGGTGACCTGGGCGTGCCGGTGCTGGGTGCCGGCCCGCCCGACGCGGTCACCGACATCGCCCGGCGGTTGCTGGCCGCCGAGGCCCCGCTGGTGCTCACCGACCGGGTCGGCCGCGATCCGCGGGCGGTGGCGCTGCTGGCCGAGCTGGCCGAACGGTTCGCCCTGGCGGTGCGGGCGACCAGGCACCGGATGAACCTGCCCGACGGGCACCCCGCGTCGGCCGGGGCGACACCGGCCGGCACCGCGCTGACCGGGGCCGACGCGGTGCTGGTGCTGGAACACCCGGTGCCCTGGATCCCGGCCGCCGAACGCCCCGACCCGGCCGCGTTCGTCGCGGTCGTCGGGGAGGATCCGGCCGCCACCGGCATCCCGCTGTACGAGTTCGCCGCCGACCTGCGGGTCACCGCCGACGCCGCGGCGTTCCTGGCCGCGCTGGGCGAGCGGATGGACGCGCTGCGCACCGACGCCCAGCGGCACCGGCACGCGGACCGCTGGGCGTCCATGCTGACCCGCCGGTCCGAACTGGACGCCGCACGGGCCGGGCTGCTCCGGCGGGATCGGGCCGCCGGCATCCCCACCCCGGCCGCGGTGGCCGCGGCGGTGGGTGAGGTGGTCGAGCCGGAGGACGTGTTCACCTGGGAACTGGCCGACACCGACGGGGTGACCCGCACCCGGGCGGGCACCCTGTTCGACAAGGGCGGCTCCAGCCTGGGCTGGGCGGTGGCCGCGGCCACCGGAGCCCGGTACTCAGACCGGGCCCGGCCGGCGGTGTGCCTGACCGGCGACGGTTCGTACATGTTCGGCGTCTCGCCGGTGCTGCTGTGGATGCAGCAGCACCTGGACGCCCCGGTGCTCACCGTGATCTGCAACAACCGGGGCTACCGGACCGGCACGCAGACCGTGGCCGAGCGGTACCCGGACGGCTACGCGGTGGCATCCGGGGACTTCTCCGGCGGGTTCTTCGACCCACCGCCGGACTTCGCCGCCGAGGCGCGGGCGGCCGGCGGGTTCGGTGCCCGGGTGCACGACCTGGGCGAACTGGCCGGCACCCTGGCCGGGGCGCGGCGGGCGGTCGAGGTGGACCGCCGGCCGGCCGTGGTGGACGTGTGGCTGCCCGCGCACGTGACCGGCGCGCACCCGCTGGCCGGCCGGTCATGACCCGCCCGGGGAATCGCGCCGACGCTGCGACCGACCCTGCGACCGGGGCGGGCCGGGTGATCGTGGTCGGCGCGGGGCCGTCCGGGCTGACCGCCGCGCGGACCCTGGCGCTGGCCGGGGTGCCGGTGCTGCTGTGTGAGGCCGAGGACGGCCCGGGCAGGTTGTCGCGGGCGTCCACCTTCCACCCGCCCACGCTTGACCTGCTGGACCGCCTCGGTGTGGCCGCCGACCTGGTGGCGGCCGGGCGTCCGGCCGGCCGGGTGCAGTACCGGGACCGCGCGCTGGGGGTGATGGCCGACTTCGACCTGTCCGTGCTGGCCGGGCAGACCGC
>DASULA010000464.1:0-7789 GCA_036278435.1 Mycobacteriales bacterium
TCAAACGCGCCACCCCGGACGAGGCGGTGCTGTCCGCGGGCGGCGTGCCCGCGTCCCCCGACACCGGCCAGGAGTGACACGATCTGCCTATGACCTCGACCCTGCTCACCGTCGCGCCGACGGGTGCCGAGTCGGCCAAGACCGACGTGCCCGCGCTGCCGGTGACGCTCGACGAGCTGGTCGGCACCGCCCGGGAGTGTGAGGCGCTCGGCGCGGCGGTGGTGCACGTGCACATCCGGGATGCCGCCGCGCGGCCGACGCTGGACCCGGGCCGGCTGGCCGACACCGTGGCGGCGCTGCGGGAGTCCACCGACCTGGTCGTGCAACTGTCCACCGGCGGCGCGGTGACCGACCCGGAGGCCGACCGGCTGCGGGTGGTCGACGCCGAGCCGGACGCCGCGAGTTGCACCATGGGCACGGTCAACTTCGGCTCCGACGTCTTCAGCAATCGGTGGGAGTTCATCGTGGAACTGCACACCCGGATGCGGGACCGGCAGGTCGTGCCCGAGTACGAGATCTTCGACCTCGGTCACCTGGCCACGCTGTCCCGGCTGCTCGACCGACACGGCCCGCCGCACGGCGGGCACGTGCACTGTGACCTGGTGATGGGCGTGCCGGGCGGCATGCCGGCCACCACCGCGGCGCTGGTCGCCGCGGTGCAGGCGCTGCCGTCCGGCGCGACGTTCTCGGCCACCGGGGTGGGCCGGCGGAGCCTGCCGGTGATGCTCGCCGCGCTGTCGGCGGGGGGACACCTGCGGGTCGGGATGGAGGACACCCTGCACTACGCGCCGGACGAACCAGTCCGGGACAACTCCCAGTTGGTGGCTCGCGCCGCCGGGCTGGCCCGGATCGCGCAACGCCCGCCGATGCCGGTGGCCGAGGCCCGCACGATGCTCGGGATCACCGACCGTCGGCCGCCGCGCCACCGGGACAGACCGGACACCGACGCCGCCCCCACCCGGCCGGGCGCCACCGGCGGGCCCGGATCGCGGCGACCGGGATGACCGACGTGCGCCCCGGCGGTTCCCGGCGCATCGACCGGGTGCTGGCCGCGGACTACCTGACCGGGCTGGCCACGCGCCCGTTGCCCGAGGTCCGTACGCTGCGGGACGAGGCCGAGCAGGAGGAGGTTGACCTGTCCTACCTGCGCCGGATGCTGCACGGCCGGATCGACATCGTGCGGGCCGAGCAACGGCGCCGGGCCGCCGGTGACAGCGACTCGATCATGGCGCAACTGCCGCAGATCCTGGGTGGCGACGAGCGCCGCCCGGCCCGCGGGCTGGGCCGGTTGGACACCCGCGAACCGACCGACCCGGACCGGCACCGCCGGTACGTGGAGGCCCTGGTCGCCGACGTGGACCTGTCCGACGTGGTCAACGCCAGCGACGGGCAGCTCACCGAAGCGCTGGCGGCCTACCTGGCCGAGGAGCGATCGGTGTCGGACCTGCGCCGGCGGGTGCAGGCGGTGGTGGACGCGCTCGGCGCGGAGGTGACTCGGCGGTACCAGGACGGTGAGGCCGACGTGGCCCGACTGCTGGAGGAGGACCGGTGAACGCCGGGGTGGAACTGGTCGAGGTGGTGCGTTCGGGGTTCACCGAGAGCGTGCACCGCGGGTCGGTGCTGGTAGTCGGTCCGGACGGCGCCGACGTGCTGGCGCTCGGCGACGTGGACTCGCCGGTGTTCCCGCGGTCGTCGAACAAGCCGATGCAGGCGGTGGGCATGCTGCGGTCCGGCGCCGACCTGGCCGGGGCGGAGCTGGCCATCGCGGCGGCGTCCCACTCCGGGGAACCGGCGCACGTGGAACGGGTGCGGGCGTTACTGGCCGGCGTCGGCCGGTCCGAGGCCGACCTGGCCTGCCCGGCCGCGCTGCCGCTGCACCCCGGTGCGGCCGGCGATCTGCTGGCGGCCGGCGGTAAGGGTGCCCCGGTGTACATGAACTGCTCGGGCAAGCACGCCGGCATGGTGGCCACCTGCGTGGCGGCCGGCTGGCCGGTGGAGGGGTATCTGGATCCCGGGCATCCGCTCCAGCTCACGTTGGCCGCCGCGGTGGCCGACCTGACCGGCGAGCCGGTGACCGCGGTCGGGGTGGACGGCTGCGGCGCGCCGCTGTTCGCGCTGTCCCTGCGCGGGCTGGCCCGGGCGTTCGCCCGGCTGGTGACCGCGGCGCCGGGCACGTTCGAACGCCGGGTGGCCGATGCCATGCGGGCCCACCCGCATCTGGTGGCCGGCACCGACCGGGACGACACGCTGCTGATGACCGGGATCGGCGGGCTGTTGACCAAGGGCGGCGCGGAGGGCGTGCACGCCGCCGCCCTGCCGTCCGGGGCGGCCGTGGCGGTGAAGATCGACGATGGCGCGGCCCGGCCGCGCACGCCGGTGCTGGTGGGCGGGCTGCGCCGGCTGGGGGTGCGGGCCGGCGTGCTGGACGAGTTGGCCGAGACTCCGGTGCTGGGCGGCGGGCGGATGGTCGGTTCGGCCCGGCTGGTCGCCGGGGTGTGAGCCGGCCGCCGCCGGCCTGCTTGCAACAGCTAGCGGTCGGGGGTTACCGTCGACCCGGAGGTGGCCGAGGTGGCGGGACTGTCGGTTCGCGAACTGGGTGACTACATCAGGGAGCAACGCCGGACAGCGCAGGTGTCGCTGCGTCAGCTCGCCCGGCTGGCCGGGGTGAGCAACCCGTACCTGTCCCAGATCGAGCGAGGACTGCGCAAGCCCAGCGCCGAGATCCTCCAGCAGATCGCCCGGGCGCTGCGTATCTCCGCCGAGACGCTGTACGTGCAGGCCGGCATCCTCGACGAGCGCGCCGGCGGGGACGTGGTCACCGCGATCGAGGCCGACCAGGTGCTGGGCGAGCGCCAGAAGCGGGTGCTGCTGGACATCTACCGGTCGTTCCTGGCCGAGAACGCCGAGAACACCGAGAACACCACCGCGGACACTGCCGTGAACGCCGATGCCACCGATGTTGTCGGCAGCACTCCCAACGCCGCGACAACACTCACGGAGGGAACGGGGACATGCCCATGAACGAGGACGTCCGCTCGGCCGGTGAGGCCCTGCTGGAGCAGGGTCGGGCGGCGGTGGGCGACGCGCGCAAGCCGCTGCTCGCGGTGGTCGGTGCCGGAGATCTCGCGGTCACCGGGCTGCGCGCCCAGTTCCGCGACCTCCCGGCCGGCACCCAGGCGCAGGTTCGGCGACTGTCCGACCGGGCCGGGGAACTGGCCGAACGGGTGCGGGAGCTGGACCCGGCCAGCGTGCGGGCGAACGTGGGGGTCTACCTGGCCCAGGCGCGGACCGTGTACGAGTCGCTGGCCGAACGGGGCGGGCAGGTGATCGCCAGGCGCGCGCCCCGGGCCGAGCCCGAGCCGGCCCAGCTCGCCGGGCCGCCGCGGGACAGCGACCCCGACACCGCATCCGACCCGGCTCCCGACGGCCCGCCGGACCCGGCGGCCGACCGGACACCCGACGACTGACCGCACCCGCACGCGGGGCGGCCCGGTACCCGGATCCACCGGAGCACCGCCGGGAGCCCCGTACCCTGAGGGGGTGGACTCCCTGACCGAACTGTTGTTGCGCGCGGTCTACGTCGGCGTGCTGATCGTCGAGGCGTGGGCGGTGGTGGACTGCGTGCGGCGGCCCACCGCGAGTTACGTGGCCGCCGGCAAGCTCACCAAGCCCGCCTGGCTGGCGATCACAGTGCTGGCCCTGGCGACGAGCCTCCTGCACCTCAGCATCTTCAATCTGTTCGGCCTGGCCGGCATCATCGCCGCGGTGGTGTACCTGGTCGACGTCAGGCCGGCGATCAAGGAGGTCCAGGGCGGCGGGGACCGCTGGTGACCCCGGCGGCTACCCTCGCCCGATGACCTCGGACGCCCACGGCCGGACCCTCCGGCTCGAACTGGCCGACCAGACGCTGCGCGAGTGGGACGCCACCGTGCTGGCATCCGACCCCGAGTCCGGTGTGGTGCTGGACCGGTCGGCGTTCTACCCGGGCGGGGGCGGCCAACCGCCCGACCACGGGGTGCTGCTCTGGGGTGGTGTGCGCACCCGGGTGGTCGGCGTGCGCAAGGGCGACGACCTCTATCTGCTGCCCGACCCGACCGACCCGTTGCCGCCGGTTGGCACGGCGGTGCGCGGCGCGGTGGAGGACGAGCGTCGTACCGCGCTGATGCGCACCCACTCGGCGCTGCACCTGCTCTCCGGGGTGGTCTACCGCGACTTCGGGGCGCTGGTCACCGGCGGCAACATGGAACCGCTGACCGCCCGGATGGACTTCAACCTGCCCGAGATACCGGCGGACTTCAGGGACCGGATCGCCGCCGCCTGTGCGGCAGAGGTGGGCGCGGACCGCCGGATCGACGTGGCCGTGCTGCCCCGCGACGAGGCGTTCGCGATCCCCGACATCATCCGCACCGCCACCAACCTGCTGCCGCCGGAACTGCGCGAGGTGCGGATCGTGGACATCGTCGGGCTGGACACCCAGGCCGACGGCGGCACCCATGTGGCGTCCACGAAGTTCATCGGCGGCATCGAGGTGGTCAAGGTGGAGAACAAGGGCAAGGGCTTCCGCCGCCTCCGCATCCGCCTCCCCACCTGACCGCACCACCCGCCCACTCCACCCGCCCGCAGCAACCACGGCGAACCAGCGGGAGGCCGGGCCGGCCGCCGCCCTGAACCCGGTAGGGCGGCGGCCGACGTCGAGGTGGGACCGACTCGTCTCACGTACTCGGCGGGCCCAGGTAGCGGGTGGCCGCCGACCGGTACGGGCAGAGCACCAGGGCGGAGCCGCATGAGCACCAGTGCGGTCGGTAGCCGTAGTCGGCCGGCCTGGGCTGGTGCATGGCCAGCACCCACCGGCCGAACTCGGCCAACTGCTCCACGCCGGGTTGGACGGACGCGGGCCGTGGCCAGGGGCTGGGCCGGGTCATGCCGGCATCCACTTCGGAGGGCGCCCGGTCCGCAGCTCCGCGACGATCACCCGCCGGGTCGGACAGTGCCCGCGCGGGCGGCGCGACCACGGCCACCGGCGGGACTGGCAGTACCGGCACCGGCCGTGCGTGCCAGGCTCGTGCATGGCCGCGACCGCCAGCACGGTACGCGCCAACTCGGTGTGGTCGGCCCCGGCCAGCAACACCTCCAGGTCCAGCTCGCCGCTCACCGGCCCGCACCCGTCGGCACGGTCGGCGGGTCATCGTCCACCCACCGTCCGGTGAGCAGTTCGTCCAGCACACTCCCGGCAGACTTGTCCGGACTGAACCGGGCCGAGCCTCGGTCCTCGACCGCCCCCGCCCGCCGGTAGTCATCCCCGGCCAGCCAACCCAGATGTACCTCGTCGAACATTGCACCCTCCGTCAGCGCCTCGTTGCGGTGAGCCCAGCCTCACCTCGTCAAGGCCGCGACGGAATGTGCGCTGTGTCCTACTCGTCGTCACCAGTTCGGGAAACTGGTACGTGGGGTGTCCGACTACGCGGGCAGGCCGAGCCGGCGGGCCAGGCCGCGAAGTCGGGGCGTGCGTGCCCGGCGTTCACGCTCCAACAGTTCGCGGGTGATCGCCTGTGGCAGGGCGTGGAACCGCATCCAGCGCGGGGACACCCGCTCGATGTACAGCAGCGTGTCCACGGCGAGCGCGTCACGACCCAGGTGGATCTGAGCCTGTGCGACATCGGTCAGATGCCGGGCTCGCGCGGCCAGTGGCAGCGCCGACTCCGCCGGCATCCGCACCGCCGTCTCCAAAGCATGGGTGAAGCGGCAGGTGGTCACCGCCGCGTCCACCGACTGCATGACCACCTGCGACGGCCCGAATGAGGTCTGGTAGTCGTTGCGATCCGAGCCGATGCGGGTGGCCGCGGTGGTCGCCACGCTGAGCAGGTCGTTGGCCTGATCGACGTTGTCGTCGCGGGCCGCAGCAGTCGCGCCGGTGAGTACCAGGTTCCCCCACACCGACAGTTCAGCCGGTGACGTCTGGCTGATCCGCGGCTCGCAGCGGTCCGCCGCGCCCAGCGACACCCGCACCGACTCGGCAAACCTGCCCTGGCTGGTCAGCAACCACGCCACCGAGCCGAGCAGCGAGGCGTGCCGCAGCGCATCGTCGCCGCGCGCGGAGGCGTCCAGCGCTCGCTCCAGCGCCAGGTGCGCCAAGTCATGGTGGCCGAGGTGGACCAGCAGGCACGCCGTTACCTGGAACGCTTCAGCCAGCACGTCGTGGGCCGCCGGCGCGTGCCGGCTGTCACTGTCCCGCACCGCTGCGCGGGCACCGGTGACCAGGGTTGGCAGCGACACACCCAGCGCGTCATAGTCACTCGCCCAGTAGCAGCCCCATGCGTAGGACACCGACCGGCGCAGTTCGGCGAGGGACGGCGCCGTGTCCTCCGGTCCGGCCAACCCGGCGAGATCCTCCACCGCGGTAACCACCCGGCGGATCGCCCGCACCCCGGCAGCAGCGGGATCCTCGGGAGTGCTCAGCGCGGCTGGTGCGGACACCAGCGTCGCCGCGTCGGTATCCAATGACCTGGCGATGGCCTGCAACGTGCCGATCAACACCGTCTGGCGCCGACCCTGCTCCAGTTTGCGGATCACCTCGACGCTGACCCCAGCCCGGTCGGCGAGTTCCTGCTGGGTCAGCCTCGGCGCCCGATCCATCCGCAGTTGCCTGATCCGCTCGCCGATGCCAGCCCGCTCGCCATACACGAAAGTCAGGGTACGGCTCCGCGCGGATCGTTCACCCTGTGAGGCGGCGTCACGGGCATACTCCTGGTCGGCGACCCCATCGCTGAACTTCGACGTGGAGGCCCGCGCGTCGAACGTGCGGCGACTCGACCACACCGAGTCGACCCCCGACTCCCACATGCTGGCCAGCACGGTCATGCTGGACCACGCCACTGTCGTTTCCTGACCGGCCAGCGACGGTCACCATAGTCCCGCGTCTTTGCCGGCTTGGTGCTCAGTGCCGGCCTGTTCCGCTTTGGTCGGTGGTCGGGATGAAGCGGGTCAGGCCAACTGGGCGGCGGTCGGTGCGCAGCCGTGCTCGCAGCATGGCGTACGCCGTGGCGCGGTCGCGGTCCTTGGCACGAGGAGGCTGGGGCAGCCGGCGCAGTACCTCGTCGGGGTCACAGACCCATACCGGCACTCCGGCCAGGTCCAGCCGGGTCGCCGTCGGAAGCAACTGATCGTGGGTTCCGGTGAGCCGCGGCGGGATGTCGAGCATGCCCAGCCGCGTGACGAACAGGTGGTCGAGCTGCTGCTCGGTCGGTGGGTCGGGCCGCCACTGCCGGCATTGCGACACGCTCAGACTCTGTTCCCACTCGGGCACGTGCGCGGGCACGGCGTCCAGGCTGGTGAGCAGGGCAGCAACCCGGCGCAGGTTCACCGGGTCCAGCGCGGGCACCACGTCCAAGTCGTTAGGAGACAGCGGCGCCCCGTACACGGCCAACACCGCCGACCCGCTCAGCACCCACTCCACCTGGTGATCAGCCAGCGCCCGAAGCATCGCCGGTAACCGCAACCTGGGTCGGGCGAGAGGATCACGCACCCTACGAGACTAAGAGGGCAAGCGGCCTATATCCAGGCAGGTGTGCGTCATCTGGCCCGCCAGGGTTCGGCGGGACTGGTTTCGGGCGATCTGTTCAGCGGGACTCGGCTTCGATCAGGTCGCCCAGGCGTAGCCGGAACAGGTCCAGTTCCACCCCGAAGTACTTGGTGGTGTGGCCCACGTACTCCATGCCGATCCGTTCGGCCACCGCCCGGGACCGGGCGTTGCCCGGCCGGGACACCGCCAGCACCTGTTCGATCCCGCAGT
>DASULA010000465.1:0-14544 GCA_036278435.1 Mycobacteriales bacterium
TCGAGGTCCTGCCTGTCCTCGTCGAGCGATCCGACCTCGCCGCGCAGCGACTCCAGCTCGGCGTGCGCCTGCTCGGCCCGGTCGCGGGCGTCGGTCACCGCGGCGGACAGCCGGGCGATCTCCTCCGCGCCGGCCGAGGCGCGGCTGCGCAGCGCGTCCACCCGGCCGGTGAGCCGGGCCAGGCCCTCGCGGCGGTCGGCGACGGCCCGGACCGCGGCCACGTGCGCCCGCTCGGCCTCGGTCAGCGCCGCCTCACAGGACGCGCGCTCGGCCACCGCCGCCGACAGCCGGGCCCGGTCGGCGTCCAGGGCGCCCTGTAGTTCGGTCTGCTCGGCGTCCACCCGGGCCGCCTCGGCCTCCATCTCGTCGGGATCTCGGCCCGGACGGGTGCCCGGCGGTTCGGCGGACAGGTGCCGGGCCCGCTCGGCGGCCAGTTTGGCGGTGCCGCGGAACCGTTCCTCCAGAGCGGACAGCCGGTACCAGGTCTCCTGCGCCCGGGTCAGTCGGGGCGCGTCGGCGGCCAGCGCCTGCTCCAGTTCGGCCTGGCGGGTCCGCACCCCGCCGAGTTCGCTCTCCACCTCGGTCCGGCGGCGGCGCAGCTCGGTCTCGTCGGCGACCTCGCGCTCCAGGGTGGTTCGCAACCCGACCAGGTCGTCGGCGAGCAGTCGCAGCCGGGCGTCCCGCAGCTCGGCCTGCACCGAGGCGGCCCGGCGGGCCACCTCGGCCTGCCTGCCCAGCGGTTTGAGCTGGCGGCGGAGCTCGGCGGTCAGGTCGGTCAGGCGGGTGAGGTTGGCCTGCATGGCGTCCAGCTTGCGCAGGGCCTTCTCTTTGCGCTTGCGGTGCTTGAGCACACCCGCGGCCTCTTCGATGAAACCCCGACGGTCCTCCGGGCGCGCCTGAAGGACAGAATCAAGCTGACCTTGCCCGACAATGACGTGCATTTCCCGGCCTATGCCGGAATCAGACAGGAGCTCCTGGATATCGAGAAGGCGGCAGTGGTTGCCGTTGATCTCGTACTCGCTCTCGCCGGACCGGAACATCCGCCGCGTGATCGATACCTCTGTGTAGTCAATAGGCAACGCTTGGTCGACATTGTCAATGGTCAGGGTGACCTCGGCCCGGCCCAACGGCGGGCGACCGGCCGTGCCGGCGAAGATCACGTCCTCCATCTTTCCGCCGCGCAGCGCCTTGGCGCCCTGCTCACCCAACACCCAGGCGATGGCGTCCACGACGTTGGATTTGCCCGAACCGTTCGGACCCACCACGCAGGTGATGCCGGGCTCGAAGCGCAGCGTCGTCGACGAGGCGAAGGACTTGAAGCCCTTCAACGTCAGGCTCTTCAGGTGCACGACTCTCCGGACAGGGTCGGATGGGGGTCGGATCGGTACGCTACGCGACCACCGCGGCCCCACCGGGTGACGCTCGCGCGGGTGGGGGCGCCCCCATGGGCGCCAGAGAACGCCCCGCGAGGGTACCGCTCCCGATTCGCGGCACCACAAAGACGCGCCCGGCGCACCGGGCGCGCGCTCGCGTGGAGGTGCTGGCCGGCGGCTCGCCGGCAGGGTCAGGTCAGCGCCGGCTCGGTGAGCTCGGTGGACAGCCGACGCAGACCGTGATCAAGGTCCACCTCGTCGGCCTCGGACTCGGCGCGCAGCCGAGCCACCTCGGCCTCCAGGTCACGCACCCGGCTTCGCAGGCGCGTGACCTCATCCAGGAGACGACGATCGACATTCGTAGCTACGTGACCGAGAAGAGCCTTGGCCATCTTGAAGGGCCTCCACACAGGCAGGACAGGTGTGGCAACGCAGAGCATGCACGCGTGTCGCGGCGAATTGTGTAGCCAGCTCATAGCGTCGCACGAAGATCAGGGGCGGTCAACGGCAGAGCCTGGCCCCGACCCGCGGATCGATGCTACCTCTCGGCGAAGCCGGAAAGTGCACCCCGAGCCGGTGACCAGCTTTCGACGACACATCGTACTCGCCCTGGAGCGGACGGTCCGCGCAAGTCCGCCAGTAGCGACCGGCACCGCGACTCGGAGCCTTCCGCCACCACTTCGACCCGACCGTCGTCTAGGTTGGTCGCACTGCCCACGAGGCCCAGTTCCATCGCCCGCGACCGCGTCCACCACCGGAAACCAACGCCCTGTACCCGGCCGTGTACCCAGGCGGTGAGCCGCATCACCGGTTCGTCCGACACGGCTCGACGATACCCGGGCGCCAGTACACTCCCGCAGCACGAAGCCCCACCCGAGGAAGGGAACGCCGCCGGCATGAGTCCCCGACACAGTGCCGGCCGCGGCCGGCGGGTGTCGGCGGGCACGCGCGCGGTGGCCATGCTCGCGGTGACACTCCTCGGTGTGGTCGGCGCGGTGGCCGCAGCCGCCCAGTTCGCCGACCCGGCCCGGCCGCGACTGTCACCGACAGTGTCCGATCCGGCCATGCTCGCCGCGCCCGAACCAGACGACCGGGCCGACCCGGGCCGCGACGATTCGGTCAGCAGGTCCAGTGCTCGGGGGGCGTCGGCTCGCCCAGCCAGCAGGACCGCCAGCGCCGCACCCACCGCGGCCCACCCGACCGGCACGGCCGGGGCGAACAGGCCGACCCAGCCGAACACGCCACCGCCGGGGTCGTCGCCGGCCAGCAGTCCGAACGCCAGCTACCAGCAGCAGGTGCTCGACCTGACCAACCGGCAGCGCGCCACCGTGAACTGCCCGCCGCTGCGGATGGACTTCCGGTTGCAGGCGGCCGCCCAGGGACACAGCCAGGACATGGCGGACAAGGACTACTTCGCTCACAACGACCCCGACGGCACCACCCCGTGGGACCGGGCCAAGGCCGCGGGTTACCCGGACCCCTCGGCGGAGAACATCGCCCTGGGTTATCCGACGCCGGCCGAGGTGATGGACGCGTGGATGAACAGTCCCGGTCATCGGGCGAACATCCTGAGCTGCGACTCGCACGACCTGGGAGTGGGCTACGTGGTGGATCCGAACCGCGGCGCGATCTGGACCCAGCTCTTCGGCTTCGGTTAGGACCGGCCGGTCGGCCCGGGCCGACCGGGTCGCCTGGTACTCAGCCGGAGTGGGTGGAACGGGTCGGGTGCATGGTCGGACTTCCGTGCTCGTCCGGCGCGCCGGTCGGGTGGGAGGTCGGACTTCCGTGCTCGTCCGGCGCGCCGGTCGGGTGGGAGGTCGGACTTCCGTGCCCGTCCGGTGCGCCGGTCGGGTGGGCGCTGGGGGCGTTCCCGGGATGCGCGGCCAGGACGGTGGCGCAGTAGGCCGCGACGTTGTCCCGGCCGCCGGCGTTGCGGATGAGCACGGAGAAGGCGGGGTTGTCCAGTGCCTTGCCGTGGCTGGCCGCCACGCCGGCGGTGTAGGCGTGGCACAACCCGAACACCGACGGCGACGGGCTGGCGTCGCCACCCGCATGCCCGCTGGAGGCCGGCGCCGGCCGGTCCGAGGGACGGTGCGACCCCACGGGCTGGCTCGGGTGCGAGCTGGCACTGCTGCCGCCGTTGCCACCGCCTGCGCTGCCGGGAAGCGCGGGCAGGTTCCCCGACGCCGCGGCGAGCACCACTCCACCTCCCAGTGCACCCGTGGTCGCGGTGGCCAGAACGACCTTCGCGGTGAGTGCCTTGGCCATTACCGACTTGATCATCGAACCTCTCCGAGGCTGGTGGACGGGAGCGGGACGGGCCTCCCGGAACGCCGCCAGCGCGACCCGCTCACCGGACAGCTCACCCGGCCGGACCGGTCCGGCCGCAGCGGCGAGCAGTGCGACGAGCGGGTCCGCACCGGAACGCCGACCCGCCGGGGCGCCCCGGAGCAGCCGCTCCGCGGTGCCCCGGTCGACCCCATGACGCCGGTTTGCGCTCATCCCAACCTCCTCAGCGCCGGGGTCGTCGTCCCCGTCACTCCCTCCGACGGCGCCCCGACTCCGGGCCGGGCCGTCCGGCCGTCGGGCGGTTCCTCGGCCGGCTCCTCGGCCGGCGCGGCCGCGACCGGAGGCGCGAGGTTGGCGGCCAACCTGCGCAGCCCGCGGTGGGCCGCGGTTCGCACGGCGCCGGGACGCTTGCCCAGCACCCGGGCAGCCGCCTTCGCGTCCAACCCCATGACCACCCGCAACAGCACCGCCTCGGCCTGGTCCTGCGGCAGGGTCGCGATCATGGCCAGCGCCGCGTCGGTGGACAGCGACTCCAGGGCCGATCCCGCGGTGTCGGAGTCGGCCGGCAGTTCGGCGAGTTGGTCGGCCGGTCCGGTGACCGGCCGGCGTTGCCGGCGGCGTAACAAATCCACCGCCCGGTGCCGACCGATGGTGGCCGCCCAGCCACGGAAACCGTCCGCGTCGCCGCGGAACGACCCCAGGTCGCGCACGATCTGCAACCACGCCTCGGACGCCACGTCCTCGGCGTCGCTGCCCACCAGCACCCGCAGGTACCGCAGCAGCCCGGGCTGTACCTCGCGGTAGAGGATCCGGAAGGCGTCGGCGTCGCCGTCCTGCGCCGCGCGCACGGCGCCGGACAGCTCCTCGTCGGCCGGGTGAGCCGCCGACCGGCTGCCCGACCCACCGCCCGTGCCGCGATCGCGCCCGCCCTGTCCCAGTTCGAACTTCTCCGCGTCAGGCACCGCGACATGATGCCGCAATCGGGACCGTCCGGACAGCCCCACCCGAAATACCGGGTCATCCAGGACGGGCTCACCGGCTCGGCACCGGCCCGGTACCAGCTCAGTACCGTGCCCGGCGGGGGCGCGGCTGGCAGCGCGGGCAGGAGTGGCTGGAACGGTTCATGAACGCCTCCCGCCGGATCGGTGTGGCGCACCGGGGGCACGGCTGGCCGGCGCGGCCGTACACGGCCAGCGAACGGTCGAAGTACCCGCTCTGGCCGTTGACGTTCACATACAGGCTGTCGAACGACGTGCCGCCGCTGTCCAACGCCTCGGCGAGCACCTGACGCACTGCCGCCAGCAGGCCGGTAACCGTCGGCCTGGTGAGCGTCTCGGTAGGGCGGGCCCAGTGCAGCCTGACCCGCCACAGCGCCTCGTCGGCGTAGATGTTGCCGACCCCGGAGATCAGCGTCTGGTCAAGCAGCGCCCGCTTGACCCCGGTGTGCCGTCGCCGCAACGCCTCGGCGAAGGCGCCGTCGTCGAACTTCGGGTCGATCGGGTCGCGGGCGATGTGCCCGACCGACGCGGGCAGCAGCGCGCCGCCGGGGTCCACCGACAGCCCGCCGAACGTGCGTTGGTCGACGAACCGCAGCTCGCCGGCACCGTCGGTGAAACCGATCCGGACCCGCAGGTGGGTCTCCTCGGGCGCCCGGGCCGGGCGCACCAGCAACTGGCCGCTCATGCCCAGGTGGCCCAGCACCGCGTCACCGTTGTCCAGCGGCAGCCACAGGTACTTCCCGCGGCGGCGCGCCGCGGTGACGGTCCGTCCGGTCAGGCTGGCGGCGAAGTCGGCGGGACCGGGCAGGTGCCGGCGCACCGCACGGGGGTGACGCACCTCGACCCGGGCGACGGTGCGACCCACCACCCACCGCTGAAGTCCGCGCCGCACCACCTCCACCTCGGGTAGTTCAGGCATCGTCGAGGGCCTCGCGGGCCAGGTCGAGCAGCGTGTCCAGAGCCTTGTCCGGAATCAGGTCCGGATCCAGCACGCCCGGTGCCACCAGGTGGGCAGCCGCCGGCAGTCGGTGCACCGACCGGCACCGGAACGTCGAGGAGCCGTCGGTCAGCGACCCGGCATCGGCACCGTCGCCGGCCAGCACCACCACGGCCCCGCGGGCCAGCTCACCGCACCCGGCGCCGTCCAGCCAGTCCAGCGCGGCTGACGCCGCCCGCGCCCCGGCATCGGTGTCGGGGGTCAACAGCAGCACCGTGCCGGCAGCCGCGTCCCGCGCCGCGGTCAGGGCCGCGTCCAGCGCCTCCCGGCCCGGCATCGGGCCGGTGTGCACAAGCAGCAGGCCGGTCCGCTCCGGCCACGGACCAGCGAGCTCGTCCGGGCGGGTGGACCGGTAGGTCAATCGGGGAGCGACCGGCAGCAGCGCACCCGGTTCCGGCGCGCACAGGCCGAAGCGCGTGGCCAGGCCGGTCGGCCGCGGCGCCGGGTCGATGTCGGCCAGCAGCACGTCGGCGGGCTGCACCGAGGCCAGCGCCAGCGCCAGGCCGGCCGCCGCCGTCGGGGTGTCCATCCCGCTGACGCCGGGCAGCAACACCACGGTGCGGGGTCGGGGCCCGGCCGGATGGGTCGCGACCGCCTCGATGATCACGGTGCTGGCCGGATCGGGGTTACGGCCGGGCACTGGGCCGGGCACTGCGCCGTGGGCCGACGCGTACTCGTGAGCATGGTCAGGCGGGTCCGCGGCACCGGAGGGTGGCCGCGTGCCCGACTCCGGGTCCATCGCCGCTCCTGGTGGTGTTCGATCGCGGTTCGGTGGCACCGTCCGGGGGCCGCTGTCGGAATCCGGTCCGCCCCCGACGGCCCGACTCGGCCGAGCCGGTGTCACAGTATTGACCACACCCCCACCGCGACGGGGGGGCGTCACCAGATCAGACCCGGATCACACCGGATCGGGATCATGCACGAATCCGGCGAATCGGCTTTGAGTCGGCCCGGCACCGACCTCAGTCGTGTGTGGTGCGCTCCTTGAGGATCTTCCAGGCTGTTTCCGCGGCCATCTGTTCGGCCTGCTTCTTGCTCCGCCCGACCCCGCTGCCCAGCACCTCCCCGGCGACCCGGACGATCGCGGTGAAGTGCTTCTCGTGGTCGGGGCCCTCCTCACTCACCGCGTACTCCGGCACGCCCAGGGCGCCCGCCGCGGTCAGTTCCTGCAGGCTGGTCTTCCAGTCCAGCCCGGCACCCCGCTGGGCCGCGTCGGCCATCACCGGGTCGAACAGCCGGTGCACCACCTTGCCCGCGGTCTCCAGCCCGTGGTCCAGGTAGATCGCTCCCAAGACCGCCTCCAGGGTGTCGGCGAGGATGCTCGCCTTGTCCCGACCGCGGGTGACCTCCTCGCCCCGCCCGAGGCGCAGGTGCGCGCCCAGGCCACCGGGGCCCAGCGTGCGCGCCACGTCGGCCAGTGCCCGCATGTTGACCACGGACGCGCGGAGCTTGGCCAACTGGCCCTCGGGGAGGTCCGGGTGCTGGGTGAACAGGGCATCGGTGATCACCAGGCCGAGCACGGCGTCACCCAGGAACTCCAGCCGCTCGTTGGTCGGCAACCCGCCGTGCTCGTAGGCATAGGACCGGTGGGTGAGGGCCCGTTCGAGCAGGCCAGACTCCAACGACACGCCGAGTGCCACCATGAGCGGCGCGGTGCTCGACAGCGGTCCCGCCACGTAGTTGCTCCTTCCGGCCATCACACCCCCCGAGTGCCAGCGGGACAAGTGTGACGTACGACCTCACCGAAGGGCGTGCGGGCAGGGGTCTTCCGGCGTGCCGTGCCGTCGCGGGCGGCGGCACGCCGGGCCGGACGGAGCCGGACCGGGCTCAGGGGGACAGGACCTGCGCGCCGTCGTACTGCCCGCAGGCCGGGCAGGCCATGTGCGGAGGCTTCAGCTCGCGGCAGGCCCGGTTACCACACGGTTCGAGCGTCGGCGGGGTGGTCTTCCACTGGGAACGGCGCGAACGCGTGTTGCTCCGCGACTTTCTCCGCTTGGGAACGACGGCCACGTCTACCTCTCCTGACTCTCGGTCGTGTCGGTGGCCACGGCGGCGTCACCGACATCGGGCTCACCGAACCGCTCGGCGAGAGCGGCCCAGCGTGGGTCGATCCGTTGGTGCGAGTGGTCGCCCGGAAGCTCGTCCAGCCGCTCACCACACATGGCGCACAGGCCGCGACAGTCCTCCCGGCACACCGGAGTGAGCGGCAGCCCGAGGACCGTCGCGTCACGCACCACCGGCTCGAGGTCGACCAGGTCGGCCACCAGCCGGCTCACCTCGCCGGCCGAGGCGGTGCCGTCGGTGGTGCTGTCCGGGTAGGCGTAGAGCTCCTGCACGGTGACGACAACCTCGTCGGTGACCGGTTCGAGGCAGCGCCCACAATCCCCGGCGACCGGTGCGGTGACGGTGCCGGAGACCAACACACCCTCCGTCACCGCCTCCAACCGGAGGTCGAGGTCGAGCGGCGCCCCCTCGGGCACTCCGATCATCTCCAGACCGAGTCCCGCAGGTGCCGGAGCCGTGAAGCGCACCGGCCGCATCGACCCAGGACGCCGACCCAGCTCGCGGGTGTCCAGTACGAGCGGGGCGCGTGGATCCAGGCGTGGGCGCGGTGTCATGTGCTCAGGCATACAGAATCGGTCCAGAGTCGAGACCAGCGGTCAAGGTTAGCTGAGTGGGGCCGGCGAAGTCGATTCGACCCCGAGCCGGGCCCGGTCACCCGGGCCGGTGACTTATCGCGACAACCGTGGTGGACGCTCCCGTGTTCCGCCGGGCGGGCGGGCCGCCGGCTGCCGGTGTTCGGGATTGTCCGGATGTGCATGTATGCCGGGACCGTCGCCCGGACCGGCCCGGTCCCGCAACGACTGCCGCCCCTTCTCCACCGTGCGCAGCGTACGCGCCAGGGTCTCGGCCAGCGCGGCCAGCCGGGCCCGGGCATACTCGTCGGCCTCCGCGCGCAACTGGTCGGCATCCTCCCGGGACTCGGTGAGGACGGTGTCCGCCTCCTCTCCGGCCTCGGCGACCAGGTGCCGGGCCCGTTCCTGCGCCTCGGCGGCCAGCCGCTGCGCCTGCGCCTCGGCGGCCCGGTACACCTCGGTGTCGGTGACCAACCGTTCGTGCTCGGCCCGCGCGTCGGTACGAATCCGGTCGGCCTCCTGCTGGGCGGCGGTGAGCATGCCGTGCACCTCGGCGCGTGCCTGCGCCAGGGCCCGCTCCCGAGCCGACTCGGCCTTCTCCCCGGCCCGCTCGAACCGCTCCCGGGCGCGGGCCAGCAACTCGTCCTGGGCCGAGATCACCGCCTGGGCGTCGTCCAGCTCGCCGGGCAGCGCCTCGCGGAGGTCCTCCAACAGGTCCAACACGTGGTCCCTGGGCAGCACGCAGGACGCCGACAGCGGCACCGCACGGGCGTTCTCCACCAAATCGGCGAGTTCATCCAGAGCCTCGAAGACCCGGAACACCCCCACGGACCGGTCGGCGCTCATGCCCGCGGCCTGATCCGCGCACCGCACTCGCTCATCCCCGTCCTCGCTTCGCTCCGGGCGGGCACGAGGCACAAGCACACTGTGCTGCCCGATTCGCTCGCCAAGGCCCGCTCATGTGCGTTCGGCCAACCGGGAGGCCAGCCGGTCCCGGACCTGCGGCGGCACCAGGTTGTCCACGTTCCCACCGTAGGTCGCCACCTCCTTGACCAGACTCGACGACAGGAAGCTGTAGAGCGGATTGGTGGCCATGAACATCGTCTCCACGCCGGCCAGACCGAAGTTCATCTGCGCCATCTGGAGCTCGTAGTCGAAGTCGCTGACCGCGCGCAGCCCCTTCACCACCACCGGGATGTCATGCCTGCGGCAGTAGTGCACCAGCAGGCCCCCGAACGAGTCGACCCGCACATTGGGGCAGTCCGCGGTGACCTCGGTGAGCATGTCCATGCGCTCTTCGACAGTGAACAGGCCGGACTTGTGCTTGTTGATCAGCACCGCGACCACGACCTCGTCGTAGAGACGGGAGGCCCGGCTGATGATGTCCAGGTGACCGTTGGTCACCGGGTCGAACGAACCAGGGCACATCGCTCGCCTCACAGCCGGCGACCGTACCAAAGCGTCCCCTCCCCGTACCGGCGACTCCGGACCGGCTCCATGCCTTCGGGCCAACTCGGCCCGGCACCCCGACTGGGCCGTTCCACCGCCACCACCCCGCCGGCATCCAGCCAGCCGTGGCCGACCAGAGCCACCAGCACGGCGTCCACCTCGGCGTCGGGCAGTGAGTACGGCGGGTCGGCGAACACCACCCGGTAGCCGCCGGACGGTCCGGCGGCCAACACCCGGGCCACCGGACCGCAGGCGACCCGGGCGCCGGTCAGTCCGAGGGCACGGGCGTTGTCGGCGACCAGCCGCGCCGCGTGCGGGTCGGACTCCACCAGAAGGGCGTGGCCGGCTCCCCGGGACAGCGCCTCCAGCCCGACCGCGCCCGACCCGGCAAACAGGTCCAGCACGCGCGCGCCAGCCAGGTCGACCAGGGTGCCCAGGGTGGCGAACAGCGCCTCCCGGGCACGGTCGGTGGTGGGCCGGGTGTCGCGGCCCGGCGGCACCGCGATCCGCCGACCGCCGACCGAGCCTGCGACGATGCGGGTCACCAGGGTTGCGCCAGGATGCCCCGTCGTTCACGGCGGGGAGGAATAGTGTTCGGCAGGAGCATCAGTCAGCCCTCCGTCGTCGAGTGATAACCAAGCTTGGCGTGCACTACCGCCCCGGGGCCTGGGGTGGCGGCGCGGGGAGACTTCCAGGGGTTGCCCGAGTCGGTGAACCGCGAACCACCAGTCTCGACCGCGAGGTCGAGACTGGAATCCTCATCCTTCACCGGCGAGGAAGAGGTCAACGGAACATCATTCCAGCCGGCGGGCACCGGCCCCGGCCGTGGCGACGTGTTCCGGCTCACCAGAATCGGCGTGAATCGCCGGGTTCCCGCCCCTGCCGCGGCCGGCCCCGGCAGCGCGGCCAGAATGGTCCGGACGATCAGGCCTTCTCCAGGTACTCGGCCCGTTCGTCGGATACCAGGGCGGCCACCTCGGCGGCCAGCGCCGGGTGGCCGGCCAGTTCCGGGTCGGCCCGGACCAGCGCCGCGGCCTCCTCCCGGGCGTCGGCGATGATCTGCTCGTCGCGCAGCAGCGAGAGCATCCTCAACTGCGAACGGCGGCCGGACTGGGCCGCGCCGAGCACGTCGCCCTCACGGCGCTGCTCCAGATCCAGGCGGGCCAGATCGAAGCCGTCCGTGGTGGCCGCCACCGCCTCCAGCCGGACCCGGGCCGGCGCGCCCTCAGGCTGCTCGGTGACCAGCAGGCAGAGCCCGGGCGCGCTGCCCCGACCGATCCGACCGCGCAGTTGGTGGAGTTGGGAGACGCCGAACCGGTCGGCGTCCATCACCACCATCACCGTGGCGTTGGGCACGTCCACGCCGACCTCCACCACGGTGGTGGCCACCAGCACGTCACACTCACCGGCAGCGAACCGGCGCATCACGCCTTCCTTGTCCTCGGCCGGCAGTCGCCCGTGCAACATCTCCACCCGCAGTCCGGCCATCGGGCCCTCGGCCAGATCTGGTCCCAGGTCGGCCACGGCCAGCGGCGGACGATGCCCGGCCGGCCCGGCACCGCCGTCGACGTCCTCCCCCGGGCCGGCCGCCGCACCGATCCGCGGGCAGACCACGTAGGCCTGGTGACCGGCGGCCACCTCCTCCCGGACCCGCTGCCAGGCCCGTTCCAGCCAGTGCGGCTTGTCCGCGGCGGGCACCACCGAGGTCGCGATGGGTGAGCGGCCGTGCGGCAGTTCGCGCAAGGCGAACGTCTCCAGGTCGCCGTACACCGTCATCGCCACGGTGCGGGGAATCGGCGTCGCGGTCATCACCAGCACGTGCGGCGGCTGAGCGGCCTTGCCGCGCAGGGCGTCACGCTGTTCCACCCCGAACCGGTGCTGCTCGTCGACCACCACCAGTCCCAGATCGGCGAAGTCGACGCCCTGCTGGATCAGCGCGTGCGTGCCGACCACGATGCCGGCCTGCCCGGAGGCGGCCCGGGCCAGCGCGTCCCTCCGCTCCCGGGCCCCCAGGGAACCGGTGAGCAGGGCCACGCTGGTGGCACCGGCCTCGGAGTCCAACTCCCCGGCTCGGGCCAGCGGGCCGAGCAGTTCGCGCAGTGACCTGGCGTGCTGGGCGGCGAGCACCTCGGTGGGGGCGAGCAGGGCGGCCTGGCCGCCCGCGTCGATCACCTGCACCATCGCCCGCAGCGCGCACACCGTCTTGCCCGAGCCCACCTCGCCCTGCAACAACCGGTGCATCGGGTGCGGCCGGTCGAGTTCGGCCGCGAGCACCTCGCCGACCTCGCGCTGCCCGCCGGTCAGGGTGAACGGGAGCCGGGCGTCGAACGCGGCCAGCAGGCCGTCCGGCCGGGCCGCCCGGGGCACCGCCGGGTGGGTCGCCGCGGCCAACCGACGCTGGGCCAGGGTGACCTGGAGGGTGAGGGCCTCGTCCCACTTCAGCCGGGTACGGGCCGCACCCAGCGCCGGAGCACCCCCCGGCCGGTGCACGCCGCGCAGGGCGGCGCCCAGGCCGATCAGCCGGCGGCGGGTCCGCAGCGGATCGGGCAGCGGATCGGGCGGTTCATCCAGCACCTCCAGGGCCAGCCGGATGCAGCGCGCGATCGTCCAGGACGGCAGTCCGGCCGCGGCCGGGTACACCGGGATGAGCGCCCCGGCGAAGTCCTCGGCGGCCTGCGCACCGTCGGCCGCGCCGGCGCGGGTGCCGTCCCCGCCGTCACTGGTGTCGCCTTCCTCGCCGAGCAGCAGGTAGTCCGGGCTGTTGAGCTGCCGGGTCCCGCGGAACTCGGTGACCTTGCCAGCGAACAACCCGCGTCGGCCCACCGCGAGGTCGCGCTCCCGCCAGGGTTGGTTGAAGAAGGTGAGGGTCAGGTCACCCCGGCCGGAACCGACCCCGCCGACCACCACCTCCAGCAGCTTGCCGCGCCGGTGCCGCATCGGGCGCATCCGCAGCTTGCGGACCTCGCCGAGCACGGTGACCTGCTCGCCGACCGTCAGGTCGCCCAGGTCGGTCAACTCGCCGCGCTCGGCGTACCGGCGCGGGTAGTGCCGCACCAGGTCGCCCACGGTGTGCAGTTCCAGCGCGGTGCCCAGCGCCTTGGCCGCTTTGCCGCCGAGGACCTGGGTGAGCGGGGTGTCCAGAGTGGCCATCAGCTCACCCCGACCGGGGCCCGGCTTCGCGGGCGCGACCCGCGATGGCCGGCGTCCGGCGATGGTTCGGGCAACTCGGGCAACTCGGGCGACTCGCCGGACACGACTACTCCACCCCCAGAATCACCGGGTGGTGCGGCTGCCCGCCGTGGTAGACCCGCACCTCGACGCCGGGGTACCGCGACGTCACGTGCCGTTCCAGGTGCCGACCCAACCCGGTGCCGGCGTCCGCGCCGGTGATCACGGTAACCAGTTCCCCACCGGCCAGCAGCAGCCGGTCGGCCAGTTCGACCGCGGCGTCGCGCACCGACCGGCCGATCAGTACCACGTCCCCCTCGGCGAGTCCCAGCAGGTCACCGGCGACACACCGGCCGGCCATGGTCAGCGCCTCCCGTTCGGCCACCGCGACCTCCGCCCACCGGGTCGCCGCGGCGGCCTCGGCCATCGCGATCACGTCGTCGTCGAACCGGCGGGCCTGGTCGTGCACGGCCACCGCGGCCAGCCCCTGCACCGGCGACCGGGTCGGCACCACGGCGACCCGCAGCCCGCGCACCCGGGTCGCGCGCGCGGCCCGGTCGGCGACCGCGGTCGCCGCGCCGTGGTCGGGCAGCACGATCACCGAGGCCGCCCCAGCACCGACGATGGCACTCACCACCTCGTCGACGGTCGGGATCCGGGCCGGGCCGGTGCCCACCACCACCACGCCCTCGGCTCCGAACAGGTCGGCGACCCCCTCCCCGGGCGCGACCGCGAGCACGGCCACCCCGGCCCCGGGCGGCGGCCCGGCCGGGGCGGCCCGGCCGGACGGGCCGTCCACCGGCTCCACCGTGATCCGGCTGGGCCGCCCGGCGTCGATGCCCGCCTCGATCGCCGCGCCCACGTCGTCGACGTGGACGTGCACGTTCCACGTCGAGTCCCCGGCGGCCACCACGGCCACGCAGTCACCCAGCCGGCCGAGCCGGTCACGCAACGCCCCGGCTTGGTCGCCGGTCGCGTCGAGGAGGTACTGCACCTCGTACCCGTACTCCCGGTGGTCCGGCCCGCCGACCAGCCCGGCCAGCTCGGTCGGGTCGGCCGGGACCGCCGGACCGCTCGGCGGGGCGGACAGCGGGACGGCACCGGTCGACCGGCCCGGCGCCGTCTCGCCGGTGACCACCTCGGTCAGCGCGCCGAGCAGCAGCACCACCCCCCACCCGGCCGCGTCCACCACGCCGGCACGGGCCAGCGCGTCGAGCTGCTCGGGGGTGCGGCGCAGCGCGTCGACGGCGGCACCGGCAGCCGCGCAGGCCACCTCGGCGAGTTCGTCCGGCTCCCGCACCAGCCCCGGGCGGGCTTCCTCCAGCCGTACCCGGGCGGCCGTGGTGGCGGCCCGGATCACCGACAGCGCAGTCCCCTCGACCGGATCTCGGACCGCGGCCCGGGCCAGCGCCTCGCCCTGCCCGAGTGCCGCCGCCACCGCCCGGCCGCCGAACCCGGACGACCCGTCCAACTCCGCGGCCAGGCCGCGGAGGAACTGGCTCACGATCACCCCGGAGTTGCCCCGGGCACCCAGCACCGCCCCGCGGGCCATCGCCCGCAGCGCCTGGCCGGCGTCGCCGACCGGGGAGGCGCTCAGTTCGTCCGCGGCGGCACGCAAGGTGAGCAGAAGGTTC
>DASULA010000466.1:0-6320 GCA_036278435.1 Mycobacteriales bacterium
CCCGGGGATCAGCGGGGCGCGGACGCGCGGCGGGCCGACGTGTTCGTCAACCTGCTCCTGGGACACCGCGACCCCGGTGTGACCGGTGAACCCGGGGTACGGCCGTTGGTACACGTCACCGTGGCCGCCTCCACCCTCACCGGCGCCAACAACAACCCCGCAGTCTTGGACGGCTACGGACCGATCTCCGCGGCCTACGCCCGGGCCATCGCCTCAGACCCCACCGGAACATGGAAACGACTGATCACCGACCCGGTAGACGGATCACTGATCGAACACTCCCGCAACACCTACCGGCCACCAACCGCCCTCGACGACTTCGTCCGCGCACGCGACCGACGATGCCGGTTTCCTGGCTGCCAACACTCCGCACAACACGCCGACCTGGATCACACGATCGCATGGCCCAAAGGACCCACCACCGTCGGCAACCTCGGAGCGGTATGCCGCCACCACCACCGCCTCAAACACCAAACCCCGTGGCAACTGGCCCAAACCAACGGACAATTCCACTGGACCAGCCCCACCGGCCGGCACTACACCACCACACCACAAAAATACGACCCACCATAACAACCACAACCCCACACCAAGACACGTCACACAACCCCTGACCCGCGGTGGCGGGGTAGATCCGCCATACCAAAGCCAACCACCGTCACCCCGATCACACCACAACCAGACAACAACACGCCACCCCCGGGCCACTCAACATCACCACAGACCAGCGACCCGCTGAAACACCACGAACCGACCTCTGCACAAGCCTCCTTGACTGCCTGCGAAATTGACATCACTGACGTGACAGATCTCAGTCGAAGGATCCTTGCTCTGGCACAGACGAGCCACGGTCGTTCGACCAGAAGCGACACTAATGAGAAATGCGTAGCGCTCGACCATCTGTCGCGTCATGAGGATCCGGATTGCCCTGGCCACTGAAACGATCACCACCGATAGGACCGTGAGCTTTACCACGATGCCGGTCGCGCTGCTCGCATCCAGACTCGCTGCTGCAACGCCGGCACCGCCAACTGTCGGGGACACGGTAGCAACTACTGCGGTCAAGGTCTTGCGGGACGCCATTGGCCCACTCCTCGCGGGCAAAATTCACCTGCGGGCCGTATCCATCCCATAGATGGCGTCGAGCCGGCACTGCCCGCGCAGCATGCCCGTGCGCGTTCGGATCAGGCTGCGGGAAGCGCAGCAGATGGCCGTCAGATCACGCGGTATGCCTCATCGAACATGCGCTTCGTCAGTCATAACACGACGGGCTCTCCCCGGGCGTGAAGACGATTGAGGAGAGCCAACACTTTCGGTACGGAGTAGCGGTCCTCGCTGCCGTCAGTCGAGCAGCGCACCACCAGCAGCCTGCGTTGGCCCGACCAGTTCCAAGTGATCTTGCCTCGATCGACGATGAAGCCTTCCTCGTTCAGGATCTGGACTTTGCCGTGAACCGTCTCCGCCCAATACATCCGCCCGTCTACGTTCCGGCGGACCGTCATCTGGTAGTGGTCAGCCGGCGGCCAGGGTAGCCAGCCGGGTGACGGTGTTCCAGTTGCGGGCGGTGGCCGTGACGTTCAGTCGCTTCTCCCAGAAGGTGTGGCCGATCCGGCTGGCGATGACACCGTCAGGCAGCCACAGGTAGATCTCCCGGTCGCCGAAGTGGAACACCTCCGGGGCGTAGGCGGCCGGGTCGAGGCCGGTCGTCAGGCCGGGTTCGGGCGCGGCGGACAGGAACGCGACCAGGTACCGGGACGGGTTGTCGGCGATGCCGGCCAGCGGGTCGGCGGCCACCACAGCGGCCAGTTCCGCGGCGGTGCGGACCAGGACCGGCACGGTCAGCCCGAGGTGGACGGCGATGGCGTCCTGGATGTCGCGGCCGGCCCGCTCCGGTGCGGTGGCCGTGTTCGTGAAGACGGCGTTGCCGCTGTTCAGGTGGGTCCGCACGTGGCCGTACCCGAGGTCGGTCAGCAACTCGCGCAGCCCTGCCATCTCGATCCGCTGGTGCCGGCCGACATTGACTCCGCGCAGCAGCGCCACCTGCAACGTGGTGTCCACCCGCTGATCGTCGCAGATCCGGCGCTCCGGGTGTCGCCACGGGCGGCGACAGTGGCGCCGGGGTCGACGGCCGGCTCCGGTCAGTGGTCGGGGGTGTACGTCGGGTGCCGGGCGCTACCGGTCCGATACGGGTCGGGCCACGCCGAGGGTGGCCAGGCCCTGTCGCACCATCTGGTGGGCGAATCCCCACTCGTTGTCATACCAGCTCATGATCTTGACCAGGGTGCCGTCCACGACCCGGGTCATCGCGGCGTCAACGACCGAGGCCCGTGGGTCACCGACGATGTCGGTGGAGACCAGCGGGGTGTCCGAGACCCCGAGGATCCCCCGGTAGCGCTCGGTGTCCGCCTCCTCGCGCAGTGCGCCGTTCACCGCCTCGACCGAGGTCGGGCCGGTGGTGACGAGCACGATGTCGGCGATCGACCCAACCGGGATCGGGACGCGGATCGCCACCCCGTCGAAGCGGCCGGCCAGTTCCGGTACCGCCTTCCCGGTCGAGACCGCGGCTCCGGTGCTGTCCGGGAGCATGTTGACCGCACCGGCCCGGCCGCGGCGGAAACTCCGGCTGGGTCCGTCCACGAGCGCCTGGCTGGCGGTGTAGGCGTGCACCGTGGTCAGGACGGCGCGCTCCACCCCGATCCGCCGGCTCATCACTTCGGCCACCGGGGCCACGCAGTTGGTCGTGCAACTCGCGCACGAGACGATCTGGTGTGCCCTCGGGGCGCCGTTGACCCCGTGTACCACGGTGGCCACCGACTCGGTGCGGGCCGGCGCCGACAGGATCGCGAACCGGGCACCGGCGTTCAGGTGCCGGACCAGGTCCTCCTCGCGGCGGAACGCACCCGTGCACTCGAACACCAGGTCGACGCCGAGTTCGCCCCACGGCAGGTCGGCGGGATCGCTCCGGTCGTACCCCCGGACAGCGCGCCCGTCGACGAGCAGCGTGCCGCCGGCCGCGGTGACCGGCCTGGTGTACCGCCCGTACACCGAGTCGTGTTCCAGCAGGTAGGCCAGGTTGTCCAGCGGCGCGAGGTCGTTGACGGCGATGACCTCCACCCCGTCGGTGTCGAGCAGGATCTTCAGCGCCGCTCGCCCGATACGGCCCAACCCGTTGATGGCGATCTTCGGCATCCGATGCCCGCCCTCCGCTCGACACTCCTCATCCCGGGGTCTCCGGGGTTGGAGCCAATGCTCTGCCCGCGGGCGCTCCTACCCTCCTGCCAGCGCCCGAATCTGCCCGGCACACCCCGGCAGGGCACCCGTCGGTGCCGGCCGCGGGTGGCCCGGTTCCGGCTTGGGCCGGCATGGTGGGGCACCGTCCGGTCGCCGTCGGCCGTCACGGTGGGTGATTTCGTCTCCCTGGTCCGGACCGCAGATAACACCGTCCGGAGTAGTGACAGGCAGCATCTGTGATGGCACTCTTCGTGACGAACGAGAGCCCGAGGTTCGCCGCCGGCGCCCAGGTGGACGGTCCACGAGCGACTCGCCCCCAGATCATCGACACCGCGCCACGGGACGGCTTGTCCGGCCCGGGCAGCGGGGAGGTGAAACATGACACGACTGCGAGCCCGAAGCCAGCACGCCCGCGGCACCAGTGACGGCGAATGGCGAACGGACCTACTGCCCGGTTCTCCAACCCTCGACACCGACCAGGGGACTCTCCGGCCGCGCACCGAATCGGTCACCGGTGAGACCGCGTCGGAGGTTCCGCGGCAACGACGCGGGCCCGGTGCCAAGGCAAGCCCGGACCTCGCCCTGTACTGCCGGATCAAAACCCAGGCCATCGGTGCCTGGCGCCGGCGCGAACCGACCGAGGTGCTGCGGTTGTGCGCCAAGGCGGATCGGATCGCACCCCGGCTGGACCTGTCCCGAGCGGGCACGCACCTGCGTGCCGTGGAGGAATGCCGGCGCTGGGCCGTGGCCCAACTCGCGCACTGACTGAGGGTCCCGCCGGATCGCGCCCGGCGGGACACCTGCCCTGCCCCGGGCCCGGGTCAACACGGCGGAAGGTGGTGACCCGGATCATTCCGCCGGCCGGTCCGGCCCGCGCCGAGCCGAAGGGTCCGGGTCGGAACGTGGGTCGGGACCGGACCCGGGCGGCCGGCGGGGCGCCCGCAGCGAGCCCGGGTGGGCTCGCTGCCCCGGGTGGGTGCGGATCCGGCGCAGGCTGGCCACCGCGGTGGCGGCCAAAACGACCAGGATGACGCCGAGCGAGAGCTCCGTGCCGATCTCCGGCACGGAGCGGGACACGTTCTGGTGGGCGAACTCCAGAATGAGTTTGGCCCCGATGAACCCGAGGATCACCGCCAGCCCGAATGCCAGGTACACCAACCTGGACAGCAACCCCTCGATCAGGAAATACAGGGCGCGCAGCCCGAGCAGCGCGAACGCGTTGGCCGCGAACACGATGAACGCATCCTGGGTGACCCCGAACACCGCCGGGATGGAGTCCAGCGCGAACAGCAGATCGGTGCCGCCGATCGCCACGCAGG
Organism: Mycobacteriales bacterium; assembly: GCA_036278435.1. Taxonomy (GTDB): domain Bacteria; phylum Actinomycetota; class Actinomycetes; order Mycobacteriales; family DASULA01; genus DASULA01. Next base: position 4,551 of record DASULA010000466.1, read on the forward strand.
CCAGCAACAGCGGGGTCACCACCCGCCGGCCGTGTTCGGTGGCGATCAGGCGGCCGTGGTGGAACTCCTCGGTGGTGGGCAGGACCCGGCGGCTGAGTCGCAGCAGCGGATTGTCCTCGATGTCCGGTTCGGTGTTGCGGTGCCGGATGAGTTGCACCGCGGTCCAGACCAGCAGCAGCCCGAACACCAGGAACGTGGGCGAGAACAGCCTGATCGCCGCCGCGCCGATCACGATGAAGATCGCCCGGGTGGCCAGCGCGCCGACGATCCCGAACAGCAGCACCTTCTGCTGGTGCCGGGCCGGGGTCAGGAACCGTCGCAGGATGATGACGAACACGAACAGGTTGTCCACCGACAGGCTCTTCTCGATCAGCCAACCGGTGAGGTACTGGGTGCCGGCGGTGGACCCGACCAGCGACCACAGGGCCAGCCCGAACAGCAGGGCGATCCCGATGTAGAACGCCGACCAGAACGCCGCCTCCCGGATGCCGACCTCGTGCGGACGGCGGGCCGCGACCACGAAGTCGATCGCCAGCAGCGTGGCGACCAGGCCGATCGTCACCGGCCACGCCCACACCGGCTCGCCGGTCAAGACCTCCGCCTGTCCACGCCCGGGGTTTTCCCGGTCGGACCCCCGCTCCAACCGTCCGGGTGGGGCCGGGCCGGGCGGCCTCTGGAACAACGAACCTGTCGGGCACGCTGGCGCTACCCTGCCCGCATGACGGAGAGCGACCGGATCGACATGGCGTTCAGCCTGACCCCGATACAGGCGCGTACCGGCTGGTTCCGCCGACCGGCCCCGGCCCCGGTTGCTGCCCCTGTTCCTGGCCCCGCCTCGGCGACGGCCGCGGACGGCCCGGCCGGCCCGGCCGGGTGACGCCCGCGGCGACCACCACCCGCCCGGCGCAAGCCGTCACCTCCAGAACTCCACCTGTTCGGGCTGCGCCAGGAACACCCCGCAGATCCTGTGCATTGTTCGGTCCCGATGGCTGACCGTTTGGACTGTTCAGCTCCGCCGCCCGGGTGATGCGGACGTTCTCCAGGATCGGAGACCTTCGACTGGTCTGGATCCACGCGGCGCCAGAGCCCGCCAACCCTGACCACGGGTCCGATCCCGGCCAGGATGAGTGACCGGTGTCCGGTATCGGGGTATCGGCTCGCGGGCGGCGCGGGCGGGGCTGTTGTCACGCCCTGAGCGAACGCGGTGCCGGTTCGGCGGCGGTTCCGGTTAGCGTCGGGCCGGACAGGTTCAACGGAGTTCCCAAGCGAGGAGGACCAGGCGATGTGGTCACCGCCACCCCGGATGCGGATCGCAGGCAACGGCAGCACGAACCTGGACGACTCGGTGTACGAGCGGCTGCTCTGGCAGCGCATCGTCCTTTTGGGATCCACAGTGGATGATGCCGCGGCGAACCGGATCTCGGCCCAGATGCTGCTGCTGGCCGCCGAGGATCCGGCCAAGGAGATCCGGCTCTACATCAACTCCCCCGGCGGTTCTGTCACCGCCGGCATGGCGATCTACGACACGATGCGGCACATCCAGCCTGAGATATCCACCTGGGCGATGGGGCTGGCCGCGTCCATGGGCCAGTTCCTGCTCTCGGCCGGCACGCCGGGCAGGCGGCACGCCCTGCCGCACGCGCGGATCGTGATGCACCAGCCCTCGGCCGGGGTGGGCGGGACGTCCACCGACATCCGCATCCAGGCCGAGGTGTTCGGTGCGATGAAGCGGGAGATCGCCGAACTGACCGCCGGGCACACCGGGCAGCC
>DASULA010000467.1:0-4285 GCA_036278435.1 Mycobacteriales bacterium
TTGGGCCGGGGTGGCATTTCGGACCGTCCCGTGGGGACTGGATGCGCGGGGCCTGTGGCGGGCATCGTCCACAGTGACCTATCCGAATGCCACGGCGGCCGTGCTGGTACCGGTCTGTCTGCTCGCCCTGGCGATGCGGACCAGGCGAGGCGGCTCGCCGTGGCTCGGGCTGGCCACCACCGGCCTGCTGGCCGGACTGGCTGTGGGCACATGGGCCGGGCGACTGCCGTCCTGGTGGGCAGCCGTGCCGCTGGGCTGTGTCGGGGTGTCCGTGTCGGTCGGCTCGCTGCTGTCAGGCTCGCTCGCCCGAGCCACGGCCGAGATCGCAGCACCCGGGCGACCGCGGCCTCGCCGGACCGGGTACACGGCCTGCGCGCGGCGCTGGCGGTGTTCGCCGACCATCCGGATCAGGCGCTGACGATCCGACGACAGCAGGCCGGCCCGCACGATCCCGGTCGGATCGGACGGGCCGGCCAGTCACGGTCAGCCGGAGCGGCCGGCCAGTGCGGCGCGGGCACCGGCCCGGTCCAGCAGGCCGGTCATGATCTGCACCGCGTCATCGACCCGGCCGGGCTGCTCCCCGGTCCGCTCGTTTTCGAACAGCGCCAGCGCGGCGTCCAGGACCGCGCCGAGGTCGACATTGTGCCCGCCGGGGCGGGCGCTGTGCGGGCCGCGGGTGTCGCGACCGCCGCGCGCGGTGCGCTGCCCGCGCACCAGGTCGACCAGCACGGCCCGGGTCTCCGGGGCCGGCTCGATGCCCAGGTCGCGGGCCAGCAGCCGGCGGCAGGACCGGTACGCGCGCAGCGCGGCGTCCCGGCGCCCGGTGGCCACGTGCGCCTGCATCACCAGCCGCCAGCCGGCCTCGCACAGCAGGTCCAGCCCGAGCGCCCGCCCGGCCAGCCGGGCCGCGCAGTCGGCGGCGTCCTCACGCAGGGCCAACTCGGCGGCGCGCAGGGCCGCGCGGACCGCCCGCTGCCGGTAGTCGGTGCGGACCGGTTCGGCCCACGGCGTCTCGTCCGGCGAGGCGAGCAGGTCGGTGGACGCCAGCGCGCTGGCCCGGTCCAGCAGCCGCCGCGCACCCGCGTCGGCGCAGTCGTCGGCACGGGCGACCAGTTCGTCGAACAGGTCCAGGTCGGTGCGGGCGGTGGCCGGGTCCAGCAGGTAGCCGCGCGGCACGGTGCGGATCACCGAGCGCCGGGTCGGCGTGCCCGGTTGCAGCCGGCGTCGCAGCAGCGACACGTAGCTCTCCAGCGTGGCCATGTGGTCCGGCGGAGGACGGTCCGCCCACAGCACGTCCACCAGCCGGTCCTTGCTGACCTGGTGCCCGCGGTGCAGGGCCAGCGCTTCGAGGATGCGACGCGGTTTCAGCCCGCCGAAGTCACCCGGGCCGAGCACCCGGGTGCCGTCCAGAACGCGGGTGGTCCCGAACAAGCGGACATGCAGCATCCTCCGGCCCCCCAGGTCGCGGAGCCGCAGGCTCACAGTGGCTCACAGAGCTGGTCGTCTGCCACTGTCCGTCGCTCCGATGCGACCCCGGCAGCCCACGTTGGGGGATCGCCAACCCCCGAAGATGCGGGGTGTGGCAATGCCGCCCGCGCGTGCCGTGGAACGGACGCGGGGCGGGCAGAGGCGGTGCCGCCCCGCGCGCTGCCCTCGACTACGCGCGGGACGGCACCAGGCCGGGTGGGGTGGTGACCAGCCACCCCACCGAGGGAAAGGTCAGTTCTTCAAGGTGAACGGCTGGCCTACCAACAGCCCGCCCTTGCTGGACTGGACGGTCACCGTGCTAAACCCAGCGGGGCTCACGTTGCTGTCCCGAACTCGCACCTCCCACGTTCCGTCGAGCGGGTTGACCTGCCCCGAGCCGATCACGGTGCCGCTCGTGCTGTTGCCGAGGAACACGGTGACGATGTTGTTGTTCAGGATCGACGCGGTGCCGGCGATCCGCCACTGCGCCTGATCGGACCGGAACTCCGCCCGGCTCAGCGGCGCCGGCAGCACGTCCAGCGTCACCGACACGCTGACCTGGTCGGTGGCGCTACCACCTGGGCCGGACACCGTCACCTGGAACACCAACGGGGTGCTGGTGACTGGCACGAGGAACGACGCCCGGGCGGTGTCGGCACCGGTCAGGGTGGCCGGCGCTCCGGATACCTGGGTCCAGGCGAAGGTGGACGCGCCGATGGATCCCGAGGCGTCCAGCAGCACCGAGTTGCCCACCAGCACGCCGACCTGGTCCGGACCGGCATCGGCGGTCGGGGTGGTGACCGCCTGCACCGTGATCACGATGTCGTCGGTCGAGGATCCGGTCGAACTGCGGGCGATGAGCTGGAAGCCCAGCGTGCCCGTCACGGCGGGCGCGACGAACGTCGCCACCGCGGTGTCGGCACCGGTCAGGGTGACCGGGGTCCCGGAGGTCTGCACCCACGCCAGCGCGATCGCGTTGATCGACGCGCTGCCGTCCAGGGTGACCCCCTGGCCCTGCTGCACGGTCTGGTCCGGACCTGCATCGGCGGTCACCGGGTCGGACAGGAACGCCGTGCCGATGTCGAGCACCCGCGAGGTCGAGCTGCCACCGACCGCCGAGGTCACCGTGATGTTCTCCGGCGGTGCGGCCACGCCGGTGAATGTCTGGGTGCCCACGGTCACCGTGCCGGTCAGCGCCGGTGTCGCCACGCGTGCCACCGTTCCGGCCCCACCGGCCGCACTGCCGGTGGACCCGGCCCCGACCGCACTGTCAGGTATCGCCGGTGCCAACGTCTGGGTGCCCGGTTCCAGCGCACCGAATCCGGTCACCGTCAAGGGCGGTGGTATGGCCTGGTCACTGGACGCCGCCGTGACGCTCAGGGTCTGCGCGTCACTGTCATAGGTGGCATCGGTGATCGTGACCATGTCCGTGACATTCGAGTGGAACACCGCCACCGGGTTGTCGCTGAGGTTCTCCACCATGACACTTGTCGGTGGCACCGAACCGGTGAACGGCAGCCGGGCCACGTAGCTCCCGTCGGTGCCACCGCGCAGCGTGGTGACCGAGTCACCGGGCAGCGCGGCCTTGATCGACTTGCCCGGGTCGGTGGACGCCTGCACGTCGACGAACCCGCCGTCGGTGGTGGACCGGCTGTAGGTCGGGTGACCCGGGTCCACACCGGAGTTGGTGTCGACACGGCCGACCAGGGCGAACAGGTTGGTCTGGATGGTGTTGACACCCACCCCACCAATATCCGGACCGTCGATACGGAAGACGTTCGTACCGAACGGGCTACCGGTCACCGCGTGTGGGGTGCCCGGATCGCCGACGTACTCGTGGCCGTCCGGCGCGCTGATCAGACCGGTGTCCCAGGTCAGGAACGGGTCGACCCGGCCGTTGACCACCCCATCGAAGTTGTTCGCGGCGATACCGATGTCGTTGGTGAAGTTGATGTTGCGGTCTTCGATCGCCGTGACATCGAACTCGTCCACGCCATAGGGAGACGTGACCGTGTAGTGCCCGAGGTCGGGGGTGGTGATCCGCATCCGGACCCGATTGATGATGGCCCGTTCCCCGGCTCCCACCTCGCTGCCGAAGGATGCCTCGACCGTCGCGACCAGCACCGCCCGGCTGCCGTCGGGCAGGTTGATGACCGACTGGGCCAGGAAGTAGGGCGACTCGGCCGGGAAGTTGTCCGGGAACGAGGGCGGCTTGCTGGGATCGGGCAGCGGGGACTCGGCGCCGCCGCACAGCGCGCTGCCGTCGAAGCAGTGCGACAGCCGCAACCCGTTGCTGTCCTCGAAGTAGGTCGGGTAGCCGGTCTGCGGGTCGAGCGGCCCGATCTTGGCCAGGAACTGGGTCTGCGTGCTGGTCGTCTCTGCCTGGCTGGTCGCCGGCAGCAAACCGACGGTCAGCAGCGCCGCACCGAGCAGCGCCAGCGATCTGGTCGACAGGCGGGTCGATCCGGCCCGCCTGGCCAGTCTTCGTAGTGTCCTGTGTGGACGTGGCGGTAACGTGATCATCAGGAGATTCCGTTCGACGAAATGGGCACCGGTTGGTCAGGCCGGTCGGTCACCGAAACAGTCGGGCACGCACCTTGGGAAAATCTTGGGATTCGGTTTCCGCGTGGTTTCGTCGTTGTTTATCAAAATTTTGGACTACGCTGACTACTCGTTGCCGTCCGGCGCGCATTCCAATATCATGGCAAAATTTCCTCCGGTAAAGAGGCATGGCATACCTAACTGAGGTAACGCAAACCTCATTCACTTTTTGCCAGCCAGAACAGCGGTGCCGCCCCGCGCGGCGAGGGCGCGCGGG
>DASULA010000468.1:0-18951 GCA_036278435.1 Mycobacteriales bacterium
GAGACTAGAGGAGTGTGTTCATTCCCGGGTCGGGGCCAGGCCCGACCCGGGGCGACCGCGAGAGGGGGCGTGCCCGGTGCTGACCCTCGTGGGGGGAACTCCGCTCCACCCGGGAACAAGTGCACCCCGGCCACCGCGCACCGCGGCGGCGCCATTTCAGGGCCGGTTCATGACGACCCACTCATCCCACCGCCGGGTGGTCCCCGCCCGGCACGCCACCGACAACAGCGACCGGCCCCGCGCCCGGGTACGACCACCCGCCGTTCCCTTACCGGACGGCCTCGTTCGCTGACTTGTGAGGGTGAACGGCGATGGCATTGTTTCCCCGGCGAGAACGGCGAAAAGCGCTGCGCAGGGCCGCGGTCGATTACGCCGGCCGAGGCTGGTTCGTGGTGCCGGGCACCCACATCGTGCACGACGGGCGATCCCGGGGCAGGCACGCCCGGTCCCGGCAGGACGCCCGGCCGCTGCGGTGTTCCTGCAAGCTGCCGCTCTGCCCGGTACCGGGCGAGCACCCGGCCGCGCCGGACTGGCAGGTGCAGGCCACCTGCGATCCCGAGGCGGTGGCGTGGTGGTGGTCGGGTCGGGACGTGCCCAACGTGGTGTTGGCCACCGGCTGGTCCTTCGACGCGCTGCACGTGCCCTCGGGCCTGGGTACCCGCGTGTTCGGCCGGCTGCGGGACCCCCACCTGCCGGTTCCGGTCGGTCCGGTGTCCCGGTCGGTCAGCGGGGACTGGTGGTTCTTCGTGGGGCCGGCACTGGACACCGACCAGCCGTGGCTGGACCGGCTGGCCAGCCTGGGGGTGCGACACCTGGGTCCGGGCGGATTCCTGCTCGCGCCGCCCTCAACCGGTGGCGCCGCCGGCGGGTTGGGTTGGGTGGTCCCGCCACCGGACCCGCGCGACACGCTGCCGACGGTGCAACAGTTGACCGGGGTGGCGATGGGCGTGTCCCCCCGGTTCGGCACCGGGCAGCAGCACGAACTGCGCCACGGCGAGCCGGATCCGGGCGTCGACCGGCGGTGGGGCCCCGACCGGGATGATCCATGACTAAAAACCTCGAAGATGCCATTATGGCCGCCTGAGATGTGGTGATTGAGCCGTCGATCTGGAGGCCTTGTGAGTGATCCTGGTGAGCCGGTGACGGGCGGCCCTGACGTCGAACTGGCCACTCCGGAGGGCTCAGCGGGCACAGCGGCCACAGCGGCCACCGGATCGGGCCGCCCGGCCAGGACCCGCGGGCGCCGTAACGTGACCGTGCTCACGGTCGCCCAGGCGCTGTTCCTGTGCGGGACGACCATCGACCTCACCCTGACCGCGCTGGTCGGCTTCCGGCTGACCCCGACGCCCGCGCTGGCCACCCTCCCGTTCGCCCTGATCTCGGTGTTCACCACGGTCGGCACGCCGTCGGCCTCGTTCGTCATGGAGCGCATCGGGCACCGGAACGGGTTCATCATCGGCTCGTTCGCGGCCGTCGCGGGCGGTCTGGTGTCGGTGCGCGCGGTCAGCCGGCACGACTTCCTGCTGTTCTGCATCGGCACCGCGTGCATCGGTGTCTACCAGTCGTTCTGCGGCTTCTACCGGTACGCCGCCGCCGAGGAGGTGCTCCCGGCGCAGCGCGGCCGGGCGATCGCCACCGTGATGGGCGGGGGCGTGGCCGCCGCGGTGGCCGGCCCGTTCATCGCCACCGCCGGAATCCATCTGCTCAGCGTGCCCTACGCCGGCTCGTATCTGATCGTGACGCTGCTCGCGCTGGCCTCGGCCGGGGTGCTGTGCCTGCTGCGGCTCCGCCGCCCGCTGGGTGGGAGCGACCCGGCCGACGACCCGGCCGACGCCGACAACCGGGCACCCCGCCGGACCCTGGCCATTGTCTCCCAGCCCATCTTTATGGCCGGGGTGGCCGGATGCGCGCTGAGCTTCCTGACCATGATGACGCTGATGACCGCGGCGCCGGTCGCGGCGGTGTCGCACCACCACACGATCGTGCAGGGTGCCGCCGTGGTGCAGTGGCACCTGGTGGGCATGTACGTGCCGTCGTTCTTCTCCGGCCGCATCGTCAGCCGGTTCAGCCCGACGATGACTCTCTACGCCGGGTCGGCGCTGGGCGCGCTCGGTTCGGTGGTGGCCATCATGGGCACCGGCGAGGGGTACTTCATCGCCGCGCTGGCCCTGGTCGGGGTGGGGTGGAACTTCATGTACCTGGCCGGAAGCACCCTGCTGGTGCACTCCTACCGCCCGTCCGAACGGGCCCGCACCCAGGCCACCGCCGAGATGATCACCCGGACCACGGCCACGCTCGGCTCGCTGGCCGCCGGCGCCCTGCTCACCCTGTTGGGCTGGTCGATGGTGAACCTGCTCTGTCTGGCGCCGCTGGCGATCGCCGCCGTGCTCACCCTGAACTACCGGATCAACGGCGAGACGCCCGCCCGACTGTCCCCCGCCTCGGGCTAGACCCACCCCGCGTTGAGGTTTTCTCGCGAAAACCTCACGGTTAACCGGTTACATCGTGAGGTTTTCTCGCGAAAACCTCGGGCCCGCTCAGCCGGTGAACGTCACTGGTCAGCGCACCAGCGCGGGGCCGCCGGGGCGGGGCGCTGACTACAGTTCGGCGCCGATGGCGACGGCGGCCAGTTGCAGTTCGGGGGCCAGGTCCGGCCAGCGCCGACGCGGGCAGCGGGTGGTGGGTGCGGCCATCGCCACCGCGGCCACCGCCTGCCCGGTGCCGTCCCGGACGCACACGCCCACCGCGCTGATGCCCGGCTCGCTCTCCTCCACGTTGGTGGCGTAGCCCCGCCGGCGTACCGCCACCAGGGCGCGCCGCAGTTGGGTCAAATCGCCGATCGCCGGCGGGTCTGCCCGGGGTAGGCCGCGCGGGTAGAGCCGGCGCAGATCCTCGCCGGGCAGTTCGGCCAGCAGCGCCTTTCCCCCCGACGTGGTGTGCGCGGCCATCAGCAGGCCGATCCGGGTGCCCACCCGCAACGCGTACGTCCCGTCCACGCCGTCGAGGAAGCGAACCCCGTTACCCTCCAGCGCCATCAGGTGCACCGTCTCGCCGGTCCGGCGGGCCAGCGCCTGTAGGTGCCGGTGCGCCACGGTGCGCAGGTCGGGGTTGGCCCGCCCGGCGCCGAGCCCGGCCAGTGCGGGTCCGGGGCGGTAGACCCGCCGACCGTCCTGGGAGGCGAAGCCGTGGTGCCGCAGCGTGACCAGCAGCCGGTGCGCGGTGGACCGGGCCACCCCCAGCCGGTCGGCCGCGTCGGCCACCCGCAGCCGGCCGTCCTCGTGCAGCAGCCGGAGCAGCCGCAGCACGTTGTCCGCCGAGCTGACCGGGTAGGCCGGCTCCGGCCCGCCGGCCGGGTCCAGCGTGTTCGACATAGCAGAATTCTATGGCCGTGCCGTTCTTTCCAGAGAATCTGATCACTACTCTCCTAAAGAACCGTTTTGCCCGATACGTGATGGCCGGTGGTCGATACGGAGGGCACGCCATGCGGGTGGTGATCGTCGGTGCGGGCATCGGTGGACTGACCACCGCGCTGGAACTGCACCGGGTCGGCATCGACTGCCAGCTCTACGAGGCGGTCGACCAGATCAGCCCGGTCGGGGTGGGCGTCAACGTGCTGCCACACGCGGCCCGGATCCTGGGTGACCTGGGCCTGGCCGACGAGCTGGCCGCGGTCTCGGTCCTCACCCGCGAGTCGGTGTTCTACAACCGGTTCGGCCAGCTCGTCTACGCCGAACCGGCCGGCCGGTTCGCCGGACACGCCGACCCGCAGTACTCCATCCACCGCGCCGACCTGCAGGACGTGCTGCTGCGCGCGGTGCGCGAGCGGCTCGGCCCGGACGCGGTACGGCTCGGTCGGCCGGCGGTGCGGGTGAGCCAGGACGACCGGCGCGCCACCGTGCACTTCGCCGACCACGCGGACCCGGCCGGGGCCGACGCGGTGATCGGCGCCGACGGCATCCACTCGGTGGTGCGCGCGCAGTTCCATCCGCACGAGGGGCCGCCCCGCTACTCGGGGATCACCATGTGGCGCGGGGTGAGCGTGTGGCCGCGGTTCCTCAGCGGTGCCAGCATGCTGCGGGCCGGCTGGTTCCCGACCGGCAAGCTGGTCGCCTACCCGATCCGGCACGACGTGGACGGGCGCGGCAACGACCTGGTCAACTGGATCGCCGAGAAGGATGCCCCGGCCAGCGCGGACCGTCGGTGGGACCGGCGCGGTCATTTGGCCGACGTCATCGACTGCTTCACCGGCTGGTCGTGGGACTGGCTGGACGTGCCCGGGTTGCTGCGGGCCGCGCCGGAGGTGCTGGAGTACCCGATGGTCGACCAGGACCCGCTGGACCGATGGGGCACCGGCCGGGTCACGCTGCTCGGTGACGCCGCCCACCCGATGCTGCCACGCGGCTCCAACGGGGCCGGCCAGGCGATCCTGGACGCCCGCGCGCTGGCCAGCAGCCTGGCCGCCTGCCGGGCCGGCGAGGGCCCGGCCGCACTGGCCCGCTACGAGGACCTGCGCCGGGAGGCCACCTCCGCGGTGGTCCGCGCCAACCGGGTGTCCCCGCCCGACGCCATCCTGGGGGAGGTGTACCGGAGGACCGGCGACCGGCCGTTCCGCGCCGTGACCGACGTGGTCAGCCTGGACGAGCTGCGCCGGCTCGCGCACGACTACCGCCGGGTGACCGGCGACCGGCGGACCAGCCCGGCCGGCTGAGCCCGCGGGCGGACCCGTACCCGACCCGAGGAGGACAGCATGGTCACGGTCGCACCCGGTTCCACCCCCGCGACGCCGTCGGCCGGTGAGCGCGCGGGGCGGCTGGCCGAGTTGTACGCCGACATGGGCCGCAACGACATCCAGAGCCTGTGGGACCAGGCCCCCGACCTCATGCCACCCTCCCCCCGGCCGCGGGCGGTGCCGTGGATGTGGCCGTGGCGGACCGTGCTCGGACTGGCCGAACGGGCCGGCGAGCTGGTGCCGGTGGAGCGGGGCGGCGAGCGGCGGGCGCTGGCGCTGGCCAACCCCGGGCTGGGCGGGCAGCCGTTCGCCACGCCCACCCTGTGGGGTGCCATGCAGTACCTCAACGCCGGCGAGAGCGCCCCGGCGCACCGGCACGCCGCGGCGGCGATCCGGTTCGTCATCCAGGGCGAGGGGGTGTGGACCACGGTCAACGGCGAGCCGTGCCCGATGGCACCCGGGGACCTGGTGCTCACCCCCAGCATGGCCTGGCACGAGCACCACAGCGGCTCGGACGACGCGATGGTCTGGTTCGACGGCCTGGACCTGCCGCTGGTCAACGGGCTGGACGCCAACTTCTTCGAGATCAGCGAGGCGGACTACCTTCAGGAGTCGGCGACCCGGCCGGTCGGCTCGCACAGCGCCGCGGTGTTCGGCCACCCCGGCCTGCTGCCCGACGTGCTGGCGCCCACCGACCGGCACTCACCGCTGATGGTGTACCGGTGGTCGGCCACCGACCGGGCCCTGACCGACCTGGCCGGGGCCACCGGGCGGGATGACGTCACGGTCCGCTACGTCGACCCCACGTCCGGACGGGACGCGCTGCCGACCATGCGCTGTGCCCTCCGGCGGCTGCGAGCCGGCACGGTCACCACGACCACCAGGACGGTCGGCAGCAGCCTGCTGGTGGTGCTGTCCGGGCATGGGCAGTCCGTGGTGGACGGTGTCAGGTTCGACTGGGAACGCGGCGACGTGCTCGCGGTGCCGAGCTGGGCGCCGGTGGACCACCGGGCCACCGAGACCGCCGAGGTGTTCGTGGTCAGCGACACCCCGGTGCTGGAGGCGCTGCGGCTGGATCGCACCGAGACGCTGCCCGGTCCCCAGGCCGTGCGGCAGGACTGGCGCGAGGGGCCGGCGGCATGAACCGGCCCACCCCGACCACCCCGACAACCCCGGCCCGCCCGGACCGGGGCGGGCGGAGACTCACCCGGCACCAGGGAGGTTTCGTCATGCGGATCAGATGGGTCGCCGGGGCGGCGGCACTGGCGCTGGTCGCCGCCGGCTGCGGTTCGTCCGGATCGGACGGTGGCGGGAGCGGCTCGTCCGGCGGGAACACCTCGATCAACGTGGGCTACGTGCCGTTCGCCGACGACGCGGCCCTGTTCCTGGCCAAGGAGAACGGGATATTCGCCAAGCACGGCCTGAACGCCAAGCTCACCCCGGCGGCTGCCCCGACCGCGATCGTGGCCAGCATGGTCAGCGGCCAGGAGCAGTTCGGCTTTGTGACCACCCCGGTGCTGATCAACTCCAACGTCCGCGGCACGCCGATACAGTGTGTGTCCACAGTAGATGGACGCCAGGTCCCCGACCCGGACCGGGACGGCACCGCGCTGGTCGCGGCCAAGGGCAGCGGGATCACCGGCGTGGCCGACCTGGCCGGCAAGCGGGTCGCGGTGGTGCAACTCGCCTCGCTGAACGCCCTGGACATGCAGGCGCTGGCGCTGCGCGCCGGTATCGACCCGAAGAAGGTCACGCTGATCCAGTTGCCGTTCCCGCAGATGCCAGCCGCGCTGGCGCAGGGCCGGGTGGCCGCGGCGGTGATCGTCTCACCGTTCCTCCAGACCGCGCTGAAGGCCGGCGCGACGGTCGTCAACCACCCCAACGTGGAACTCTTCCCGGGCGGCACCCTGTTCTGCCTGGCGGCCACCGCGAAGTACCTGAAGGCCAGCCCGAAGGTGGTCAGCGCCTTCCACGACGCCATCAACGAGGCCACCGGGCAGGCCAAGGCGCACCCCGAGGCGGCCAAGGCCACCCTGGCCAAGTACCTCAACATCACCCCGACGGAGGCACAGAAGCAGATCCTGAGCACGAACTTCGACCCGAGCCTGGACTCCGACTCGATCCAGCAGATGGAGGACTACATGAAGCAGCTCGGGACGATCGACCAGACCGTCCCGCCCGCCGGCATGCTCTGGTCGGGTGCCCGGTAACGGCGCCCCCGCCGGCGGACCGGCCATGACCGGACCCGAACCGACGCCGCCGGCCGCACCGGCCCGTTCGGTTCGGGCGGCCCGCGCGGCCGGGCTGGCCCGCCGGTCCGGGCGGCTGACTGGGCGGCTGACCGTGCTGGCCGCCGTGCTGGGGCTCTGGCAGGTGCTCAGCGTCACCGGCTACCTGCGCGCCGACGAGTTCCCGTCGATGACCCGGACCGCCGCCGCGCTGGGCCGGGAGTTCGGCCAGGTCGGGTTCTGGGTGGACCTGTGGGCCACCGTCCGGGCGTGGGCCGCCGGGGTGGCCATCGGTGCCGGCAGTGCCGTGCTGGTCGGGTCGCTGCTCGGCCTGAACCGGTTCGCCCACCGCAGTGCCTCCCCGGTGATCGAACTGTTCAAGACCGTGCCGGTGGTGGCGATCCTGCCGCTGGCCATCCTGGAGTTCGGTCCGACCCTGCGGATGCGCTACGTGCTGGTCGCCTTCGGGGTGTTCTGGCCGCTGACCATCCAGGTCATCTACGGGGTGCGGTCGGTGGACCCGACGGTGCGCGACACCGCCGAGGCGCTCGGGGTGCGCGCGCTGCGCCGGTTCGCCGTGGTCACCCTGCCCAGCGCCGCGCCGTTCATCGCCACCGGGCTGCGGGTGGCCGCGGCCACCGGCCTGATCCTGGACATCGTCGCCGAGTTGATCGGCGGCGGGGACAACGGGCTCGGCCTGGGCATCCTCACCGCGCTGAACGCCGGCCCGGCGGCGTACCCGACCATGTACGCGTTCATCGTCGCCACCGGACTGCTCGGAGTGCTGCTCACCGGGGCGTTCGGCCTGGCCGAGCGGCGGGTGCTGCACTGGCACGAGAGCCAGCGGGAGCACGCGCGCGGGCCCGGGGCGGTGTCCGGTGGGTGACCCGACGCCGGCCGCCGGGCCGGCGGTGCTGGCCGGCGGCCGGCACCCCGCAACCGCGGTACCGGCACCATCCGGCCCGCCCGGCCCGTCCGGACGAGCCGGTGCGGGGCGGGCGGTGCTGGCCGGCTGCCGGCGGGTGGTGGCCGCGGCGGGCTGGTTGTGGTTCGCCATCGCGCTGGTCGCGGTCTGGTGGTTCGCCTCGGCCGACAGCACGTCGGCCTACTTCCCGCCGCTGCGGACGATCGTCCACCGGCTGTACGAGCTGTGGATCGTCGGGGACGCCAAGTCGCAACTGGCACCCAGCCTGGAGCACTTCGCCGCCGGTTACGGCATCGCCGGGGCGGGCGGGATCGCGCTGGGCGCACTGCTGTGGGGCGTCCGGCCGCTGCGCGAGTCCACCTCGCCGCTGCTGTACTTCTGCTACGTGCTGCCGGCGCCGGCCCTGCTGCCGGCGGTGATCACCCTGTTCGGCATCGACACCACCATGAAGGTGGCGATCATCTCCTTCGCCGCGGTCTGGCCGACCCTGCTCAACACCGTGGACGGGATGCGCGGGGTGGACCCGGTCAAGCTGGACACCGCCCGGGCGCTGGGCCTGTCCCCGCTGCGCACCGCCGGATCGGTGGTACTGCCCGCGGCTCTGCCGCAGATCGTGGCCGGGCTGCGCAACAGCCTCCAGGTGGCCATCATCCTGATGGTGGTCAGCGAGATGACCGCGTCCACGTCGGGCATCGGGTACTTCATACTCACCGCGCAGCAGTCCCTGGCCATCACCGACATGTGGACCGGGATCATCGTGCTGGCCGTGCTCGGCAGCGCGCTGAACCTGGTGTTCGTGGCGGCCGAACGTTTCGTGCTGGCCTGGCACTACGGTGCCCGCGCCGCGGAGGGGAAGCGCAGTTGACGGTCCAACCCGAGGGCACGGTGTCGGTGGGCCGGGCGGACCCGCCAGGCAACTCAGGCACCCCAGATATCCCAGCCAACCCCGGCACCGCGGAGGCCGCGGGCGCGCCGGTGCTGTCCGTCCGCGGGCTGCGCAAGGTCTACCCGCTGGGCGGCAGGACCGAACGGGTCGCCGTGGCCGACGTGAGCTTCGAGGTGGCCCGCGGCGAGTTCGTCTGCGTGGTGGGGCCGAGCGGGGCGGGCAAGACCACCCTGCTGCGCTGCATGTCCGGGCTGCTCACGCCGACCGCCGGGCAGGCCCTGGTGGAGGGCCAGCCGCTGCGCCGGGTGCCCGCGCAGGTCGGCGTGGTGTTCCAGGACTACGGCCGCTCGCTGTACCCGTGGCTGACGGTGAACCGCAACGTCGCCCTGCCGTTGAAGGTGCGCGGCATGGACCGGGCCGACCGGGCCGAGCGGATCGCCGACGTGCTGGCCTCGGTGGGCCTGCACGACGTGGGCCGGCGCTACCCGTGGCAGCTCTCTGGCGGCATGCAGCAGCGGGTGGCCATCGCCCGTACCCTGGCCTACCGGCCGGCGCTGCTGTTCATGGACGAGCCGTTCGCCTCGGTGGACGCCCAGACCCGGTTCGACCTGGAGGACCTGATCCTGCGGGTGCGGGAGCGGTTCGCGGTGACCGTGGTGTTCGTCACCCACGACATCGACGAGGCGGTGTACCTGGCCGACCGGGTGGTGGTGCTGTCCGGCTCACCCAGCACGGTGCGCGAGGTGGTACCGGTGCCGCTGCCGGCGGCCCGGGATCAGCGCGGCACCCGGGCCCTGCCGGAGTTCCTGGCGCTGCGCCGGCGGCTGCTGGAACTGGTGACCAGCCGTTGACTGGCGCCGGAAACGGCCGGGCCGGACCGGACCGTCGGGACCGCCGGGATCCGGTGCTGGTGGTGGGGGCCGGGCCGGTGGGCCTGACCGCGGCGATCCTGCTGGCCAACCGGGGCCTGCCGGTCACCGTGCTGGAGGCCGAGCCGGAACCGCGCACCGACTGGCGGGCGTCCACCTTCCACGCGGCCACCCTGGAACTGCTCGACCACGCCGGTGTGGTCGAGCAGATGCACGCCGAGGGCCTGGTGGTGCCCCGCTACCAACTGCGGGACCGGCGGCACGGGCTGGTGGCCGAGTTCGACTTCTCCGCGCTGGCCGACGTGACCCGCTACCCCTACCGACTCCAGCTCAACCAGCAGCGGCTGGTGGGCATCCTGCTCGAACGGCTGGCCCGCCGGTCGGACGTGTCGGTCCGGTTCGGTGCCCGGGTGGAGTCGGTGCGGGCGGACGGCGACGGGGTGGAGGCCGTGCTGGGCACCGGCGCCGGCACCGGCCAGCGGCGGGTGCGCGGGTCGTACCTGGTCGGGGCGGACGGTGCGGCCAGCGCGGTCCGCAAGTCGCTGGGCATCCGGTTCGACGGGATCACCTACCCGCAGCGGTTCTGCATCGTCAGCGTGGCCGAACAGCTCGACGAGCTGGTCCCCGGAATCGCCCCGGTGGCCTACCTGGCCGACCCGGACGAGTGGCTGTTCCTGCTGCGCACCCCGGAGTCCTGGCGGGTGGTCTTCCCAGTGCCCGCCGACGAGCCGGCCGAGCACGCCACCGACCTCGCGGTGATCGCCCGCCGGTTGCAGGGGGTGGCCGACCACCCGCCGGGCTACCGGGTGATCGACCGGCAGCTCTACCCGGTGCACCAGCGGGTGGCCGAGACGCTGCGGGTGGGGCCGGTGTTGCTGGCCGGCGATGCCGGGCACATCAACAGCCCGCTCGGCGGGATGGGGCTCAACAGCGGCCTGCACGACGCGGTGGACCTGGCCATCCGGCTGGCCCGGGTCTGGTACGGCGACACCGACGGCAGCGGCGGGCCGGACGCCGAACTGGACGCGTACTCGGCCCGGCGCCGGGCGGTGGCGCTGGAGTTCGTGCGCGCCGACACGCACCGCAACACGGTGATGCTCGCCGAGCGGGACGAGGCGGTGCGGGCGCGCAACCGGCGGGAGCTGGCCGAGGTCGCCGCCGACCCGGTGCGGGCGCGGGAATGGATGATGCGCGCCTCGATGCTGGCGCCGGTGCGGGCACACGGCATCGGGGCCCGGCCGGGCGCGCCGACCGAGGGGAGTCAGGGGTGAGACTCGCGCAGGTGGACGGCGCCGGGCTGGCGGTGGTGGACGGCGACGAGGTGGTCCTGGTGGCCGAAGCCGACGGCCGGCCGTTCCGGCTGTCGGACGTACTGGCCGGCGGGGAGCCGGCCCTGGCCGCCGTGGCCGAGGCGGTCGGGCGGCCCGGCTCGTCGCGGGTGGGGCTGACCCGGGTGCGGCTGCGGGCCCCGCTGGAGCGGCCGGGCAAGATCGTGGCCGCCCCGGTGAACTACGTCAACCACATGGTGGAGATGAGCGAGGTCATCGACATCCGCAGTCTCGGGGTGTTCCTCAAGGCGCCCACGTCGGTGACCGGGCCAGGCGGGGTGGTTCGGCTGCCCTACACCGACCGGCGGGTGGACCAGGAGGGCGAACTGGCGGTGGTGATCGGCCAGACCGCGCACGACCTGCCGCCGGAGGAGGCGCTGTCGGTGGTGTTCGGGTACACCTGCCTGCTCGACATCACCATGCGTGGTGGCGAGGACCGTTCGCTGCGCAAGTCGTTCGACACGTTCACCCCGCTCGGCCCGTGGCTGGTCACCGCCGACGAGGTGGGCGACCCCGAGCGCCTGGACCTGACCTGTTCGGTCAACGGCACGGTGCGGCAGGCGGCCAACACCCGCGAGCTGATCTGGGGAGTGGCCCGGCTGGTGTCCTACGTGTCCAGTGCGATGACGCTGGAACCAGGTGACGTCATCGCCACCGGCACTCCGCAGGGGGTCGGCCCACTCGCCCACGGCGACACCGTCGAGGTGACCATCGAGCGGATCGGCTCACTGTCGGTGTCGGTGTCGGCGGCCGGCGCGGTGACCTGCCCGACCGCCGGCGCCAACCGCGGCCCGGTCCCCCCACCCCCACCGGACCGGTAGGCACCGGCCGCCGACAGCCGCCGCGGGTCGCAGCGCCAGCCGCCCGGCAGGTAGTGAGGTTTTCTCGCGAAAACCTCACGTGTAACCGGTTGCATGGTGAGGTTTTCTTGCGAAAACCTCACGAGCGGGTGAGCGGGTGAGCGGGCGAACGTCACCGGTCACGGCACTAGGATCCGGGTTCGTCGGCCGGCCCGGCCGGCATCCCCGAGGACTGCCCGAGCACCCCGGCCGGTACCGGCCGGCGGCTCCTGCGGGTCAGCGCCGCGCAGCCCAGGCCCAGCCCGATCCACGCCGTGCCGACCGCCACGCCGACCCGGCCCGACCCGCTGATGAAGCCGAAGCACAGGGCCAGCGCGAGGGCCGGGACGACCGGGTACCACGGCACCCGGAAATCGGCCTGGCGACCGCGCGACCTGGCGACGAACAACGCGACGACCGACGCGATGAAGGTGATCGTGTAGAGGAACCCGGTGGCCGAGACGGCGAACCGCAGGTTGGAGAAGACCGCCATTCCGATCTGGGACGTCCCGGCGAGGAGGATCGCCACCCAGGGCGTGCTCTCCGACCAGGTCCGGGCCACCACGGCCGGCGCCCGGTTGTCCCGCGCGAGCACGTAGGCGGTGCGGGATATCACCACGACGAACGCGTTCGTGGTGGCGGTGAGCGCGATCACGATCACCAGGTCGATCACCGGCTCGCCGAGGTGACCAAGCACCAGGTTGGCCGCGTCGGCCACGGGCGTGGTCGAGCGGCCGAGCTGGTCCCAGCGGATCAGTCCGTTCACCACGAGCAGCAGTCCACCGTAGAGCACGA
The DNA here is from genome assembly GCA_036278435.1 of Mycobacteriales bacterium. Taxonomy (GTDB): domain Bacteria; phylum Actinomycetota; class Actinomycetes; order Mycobacteriales; family DASULA01; genus DASULA01. The sequence goes on from DASULA010000468.1 coordinate 12,600, forward strand.
ACACGATGGCCAGCGACGTCAGGATCGACAGCGGGATATTGCGTCGCGGGCGTTCGATCTCCTCGGCCGCCACCACGATCGCGTCCCATCCGGTCAGCGACAGGAATCCGATCAGCGCCGCGGCGAATATGCCCGACATGCCGTGCGCGACAAACGGGTGGTACAACGACGGATCGATCTTCACCGCGCCGATTCCGATGAACAGCAGCAGTACCCCGATTTCCAACAGCATGACCAGGAACTGCACCCTCCCGGACACCCGCAGACCGAGCAGGTTGAGCAGCGTGAAGATGACGATCAGCGTGCTGGCGGCAACGTGCGGGTTGAGCGCCGGCACCAGCAGGTGCATGTGCTCGCCGAATCCGATGCCGACGTAGGCGCTGGCACAGACCCAGGCGCCCAGGTTCGCCCAGCCGACGACGGTGGCCACCCAACCGGGCAGGTGCGCCTTGGCGTACGCGTACGGCCCGCCGGAGTCCTCGTGCATCGAACTCAGCTCGGCGTAGCACAGGCCGAGAATGAGCGACGCGACAAAGGCGAATCCGAAGGAGAGCAGAACGGCGGGGCCGGCCTCCCCACTGGCCGTGCCGCTGAGCACGAAAATACCGGCCCCGATGATTCCCCCGACGCCCAGCGAGGTCGCCTCCCGGAAGCCAATCTTGCTTCCGCTCATGAACTCTCCTCCGGGCACCGGGACAGGGCAACCAGCCCCGGGCGGTTCCTGGCCGATCTCGATCACCCAGAGGGCGCGTCGGGGCGGGTAAGTGTACCGAATGTCGAGGCGATGCCACCGGCTAGCTCGCCGCCGTCGACGATGATCTGCTGGCCGGTGAGGTACGCGGCGTCGGCGGAGGCGAGGAAGTGGAACATGTTGGCGATCTCGGCCGGATCCGCGTGCCTGCCAAGTGGGATGTGTGAGTTCACTTCAGCGAGCATCTCATCGGTATATTCGGAGCGTTGCATTGGAGTCATGACATATCCAGGACTGACCGCACCTGTCCGCACATGTGGGCTCAGCTCCAACGCGAACGAACGGCACAACGCGAGCACTCCAGCCTTGGACGCGTTGTAGTCGGCATAATAGGGATAACCGGCGGTGCCGTTGGTGGACGCCGTGGCCAGCAGGACTCCGGAACGCTGGACGAGCATGTGCCGCGCGCACGCCCGCCACAACGCGAACACCCCGGACAGGTTGACGTCAAGGACCCTGCGGAACTCCTCCTCGGTGATGTCCACGACCCGGTGGCGGATGCTGATCCCCGCGTTGGCCACCGCGACGTCCACCGCGCCGTGGCGCTCGACCACCGTGTCGACAGCCCGGTCGACCCCCGCCCAGTCGGTGACGTCCACTTCCAGCCAGCCGGCCGCGGTGGTCGGATCGGCGGGTGGACGCAGATCGAGGTTGACTACCTGGTCGCCGCCGCGGGCGAACCGGGTGAGGGTGGCCAGGCCGATGCCACTGGACCCGCCGGTGATGATGACGACGCGACCACTCATCGGGTCTCGTCCCGCCTTTCAGCCGAAGGTGTAGACGAGGTCGGTGGGGTGGCTCGCGTGTAACGGGCCGAGCCGTTCGACGAGCCTTCGCCCCGCCGGCAGGCAGTCACGCAGTTCCACCGCGGCGGCCGGGTCGGTACGGCTCCACAGGGCGGCGTGGACGGTCCGGATGAGCGTGGCGCCGGTCTCGGTGTCCAGCCACGTCGGTGACTCGCTGGGCATCGCGAGCCCGGCCCGGGCGAACCAGCCGACCTCCACCGCGGCGGCCACGCTGTCGGCGAAGTCGACCATGCTGCGGGACAGGTACCGGAGCAACTCAGCGCCGAACGCCACGTTGAGCGGTCCAGGGTCGATCACCCGCCGCGCGCACAACGCCCCCATCATGTCGGCGTAGGTCTCCTCCAGGGCCATGCTGACGAAGCCGTTCAACGTCGGCGCACCCGACCCGGCGTCCGAACCGGACGTCGATCCTGAAGCCAATCCCGAGTCCGGCGCGGGGATCCGGCCGTTCCGCCAGAAATGACCCAGATCGTGGCAGCGGAACCAGGTCAACGACGCCGCGAGCACGTCATCCACGCCGAACCCGGACCCGCCCGGGGACCGGCCGAGGAACGCGTCGAGCAGCGGCAGCGAGCACCCGGCGAGTCGGGCTCGGTGCACGTTACCGAACACCAGGGTGAAGCTGACCCCGGCCACCGCGCCGCCCGGCGCCTCCAGCGGGAAGAAGTGTGCGAAGTTCTTGTGGCCGAACGACGGCTCGCCGCCGGCGAGCAGCAGGGTGCCGACGAACATGGCCGGTGTGGCCGACGTCGAGCACACCGGGGCACCCACCGCCTGTGCCGCCGCGTCGCGCACCGCGTCGAGGTGCTCGTCAACCAGGTCGACCGAACGCTGCCAATCCGGCTCGGGACGGACGACGAGCAGGCCGAGCGGCATGTCGGTCTCCCGGGGCGCCCAGGTGGACAGCGGCCCGCAGTAGATCCAGGGCTCGTCACGCGCCGGGGGGTCGACCAGGTACGGCGACCACTCGCCGGTGTCGGCATAGCCACGCAGGTTCTCCGCCTGCCGGTCGACGCTGTCAGCCAGCCGGCCCCGCCCGCTCGACCGCTCGCCGGACGTGGCAGCGCGCAGGATCGCGGCGGCCTCGCCGGCCACCTGCCGGACCAGGTGATCCCGTCCGCCGTCCAGCCAACCCGAACCGGCCGAACCGGCCGAACCGGCCACCCGGCCCCCGTTCACCGCCGACGGGAACGAGGTCAGCATGGCCAGGCCGTCCAGTCGGGACTTGACCGCGACCAGGGCCCGCCAGGTGGTCGGGAAAACCCGGCGCAGTTCGGCGAACCCCGGGTCCACTGGCAGGACTCTCACCGCTGGTTCCGCGCGGTGCCAGAACGGCGTCGTCGGGTCCACCCGGAATCGCGCGTCGATCCTGAATTCGGAGGTCATCTGGCCTGACACGGTCGCCCTTCCTCTGTGCCGCCCGGCTTGGGAACACCGACGGTGACGGGCGGGCGGCCCGACCGGTCGACACCGGGGAAACCCCGACCGGCCACCACCCACTGGTCCGTGCACAGGCCTCGTGCCCTACACGTTGGTGCGCTGCTCGACACCGTCGGGGACGACGGTCGGTGACACCGACTGGCCCGGTCGGCCCGGCTGGGAGGTCTGGCCGGCGTCCCCGGCGGCTGCCTCGTCCAGCCACCGGCGCCGGTGGACCAACACCGCGAAGACGTGGCCGAGGTACTGCACGGTGAACCACAGCGGCAGGTAGACGGCGAACGCCGGCGGGGCACCCTGGGTGAGCCACCCGATTCCCGCCCAGGACGCCACACCGGTCGCGGCGGCCACCGCCACCGTGGTGGAGACGTCGGTCTGCCGCTGCGCCCAGTCGACGGCCGGGTCCGGCGAGAGCGACCGGCCCAGCACCACCCCCACCAGCAGCGCGCCGAGCAACCCGACAAGTCCGGTGCCCAGCATGGACATCGCGGTGAGGTCGACCGAGCCGAGCAGCCACCAGTACAGCGCCCCCAGGCCGAGTCCGGCCAGGACACCCGGGACGTGGCGGGCCGGGTGTCGCCAGTGCGCCGGAGCCGGCAGGGCGAGGTCCCCGGCCCCCTGCCGGGCGCGGTACACCGGTGGCCAGATGAGGCCGGTCACCCGCTGGTAGGCGAAGTACGGTTCGCCGCTGAGCCGCTCCAGCCGAACGTCGTAGAGGACGCTGCCAATGACGTTGTAGACATTGATCACGACCGCGAGGACGAACAGGTCCGCGGTCATGTGCGGGACCGCGAAGAACATCGGGAAGAACGCGGTGTGGACCGGGAACCTGATCCAGCGCCGGGAGCCGACCTTCCACGGGGTGAGGCTGGGCGACTCGCGGTGCGCCAGCGCGGCGACCAGGCTGGAGGAGCCGAATGCCAGCCCGCAGTCGTACTCGTAGACGTGAAGCTGCCAGTACCACAGCCAGCTCGCCGCGCCGAGCACGTACACGATGGCCGCCGCACTACCGGACAGATGCCAGATATCGACGTCGGTGCGCTGCCACAGTGCCACCGCGACCAGAATATAGAGCACATTCGAGAGGGATTCGAACGATCTCCACGCGATGGGTAACAGTCCGAAGCGGCGCCGGATTACCGCCTTGACCCGTAGTGTGGCGAGTACCGAGTGCTGGATTCCGAACCCCGTCGCGATTAGTCCGTCGACGATCAATGCGATAGTCGTGTTCACCGGTCTACCCCCTGCCGCGGGTATGTGACTGGGCCGGTTCATGTTAGGCGCGAAGACGAAACGGCGTCAACAGACAACGGCAATCCAGGGGGACCGTGCCATTGGATTCCGTTGGATGGAATTGATCATTTCGGCGCGGGACAAATCTGACACGGCTCCGGCACGCCCACCCGGTCAATTGATACCACGATCGGACGGCATTTCCGGTGACCGTTCGGTCGTTCTGACTCGGTTTGGCGGGCAGCAACGGGAAGTAAACCGCAAATGACCTACGGCTGGAACAGCTCGACCGGATTGCCGGACGGGTCCTCGACCAGGACCTGCCGGCCGCCGATGCCGGTGACGATCTCAGTTCGGAACCGGGCACCGGCCGCGCGCAACCGCGCCACCTCGGCGTCCAAGTCGTCAACAACCATCTGGAACCGGTTCCAGCCGCCGGGTTCCGGGCGTCGGCCAGCCGCGGTGGCCTGTGCCCCGCCGCCGGGCCCGACCGGAGCCGACAGCAGCAGCCGCAGGTCGCCGCGGCTGAGCATGGCGAAGGTCGGGGCCGGATGCATCTCGACGGTGAAGCCGAGCGGGCCGGTGTAGAAGGCGATCGCGGCGTCGACGTCGTCGACGATGTAACGCACGCTGACCGTACCCGTCACGTTCCCCTCCACGCCGCGATGGCCGGGGCCCGGCACCAATGTCGAACCAGACGAAGTGACAGGGTACCGGTGAGTGGACGCGACAGGCTGTCGGGTGGCGGCACACCGGCCCGGGCCCGGTCGGCCGTTCCGGGCTGCCCTGGTCCGGGTGTCCAGCCCCGGGGCCGACCCAACCAGCCAGCGCCCTCACTGCGCGACAAAGTCGACATGATGGTCGAATACCGAAACCTCGACCCTGTCCGTCTCGTTAACACACGCCGGTCTTGTCGCCCACGAGTCGCCAGATACGAAGGGTGCCGATGTCTGAACTCCACCCACCCCCCGAGCACGCCGAACGCCCGGAGTTCAGGCGGCACGGCGCCTGGGGTGGGCACGCTGCCGAGGACATACGAACGCTCCACCGCTGGGCTTCCGTGCTGCCCGCCACCGCGATGGGGCTGCTCGGCTCGATCACGGTGGCGTTCCTGCTCACCCAGAACCCGTCCACCAGCACGATCCGGGTGGTGTTGGCGGTCGCCGTCGGGCTGGCCGTGCTCGTCGTGTTCGGCTCGGTCCGCGCTGCCGGCTCGGCCACCCGCCGGGTGCACCAGCGGCTGGACTCGCTGCGGGCGCTGAACACGCGCGGTCTGGGTGACCTGCGGTCGCTGGTCGACCGGGTGCAGCGGGGTGAGCGCCCAGCGCCACGCGGCACCGAGCCGCCAGCGGCCAATGACAGCGACTCGTTCACCTCGCTGGGCCGCGACCTGCAACAGGGCCACAACGCCGCCCACAACGCGGTCCTACAGGTGATGAACCTGACGCCCAGCGGCGAGCCGGACCTGCGGGTCGAGGTGTTCGTCAACCTGGCTCGGCGGATGCAGTCACTGGTCCATCGGGAGATCGGGTTGCTCGATGACCTGGAGGCCCAGGTCGAGGATCCCGACCTGCTCAAGGGATTGTTCACCGTCGACCACCTCGCCACCCGCATGCGCCGCCAGTCCGAAAGCCTCGCGGTGCTCGGTGGCGCGGTGTCGCGACGCCAGTGGGCCAGGTCGGTGGGCATGCAGGAGGTGTTGCGCGCGGCGATCGCCGAGGTCGAGCACTACTCGCGGGTCAAGGTGGCGCCACCGATCGAGGGCACCCTGCAGGGCAACGCCGTCGCCGACGTCATCCACCTGATCGCCGAACTCGTCGAGAACGCCACCAAGTTCTCGGCCCCGCACACCCAGGTCGTGCTCCGCGCCGAGCACGTCACCGCCGGGCTGGCCATCGAGGTCGACGACCGGGGCCTGGGCATGCCGCTGGCCGACCAGCACCGCATCAACGGCCTGCTGGCCGACCCCGGCCGGATCAACATCAGCGAGCTGCTCTACGACGGGCGGATCGGCCTTTTCGTGGTGTCCGCGCTGGCCCGCCGGCACCGGATCAGGGTCCAGCTCCAGACCAACATCTACGGCGGCATCCAGGCTGTCGTCGTGCTGCCGGCCGGGCTGATCGAC
>DASULA010000469.1:0-2018 GCA_036278435.1 Mycobacteriales bacterium
CGGGTTCCCCGGACAGTAACATCATTTCTGCACTACAAGTGCGGTAAGTTTCCGGTGACCGATAATCCCGACTGCCGTGGAGGTTCGGGTGGACTTCTCCCTGTCCGCGAAGACCGAGGACCTGCTCGGCAGGATGCGGGCGTTCATGGACTCGCACGTCTACCCGGCCGAGCCGGTGTACGCCGCGCAGCGCCGGGACCTGATCGGGGCGGGCATGGAACACGACGTGCCGCCGGTGGTCGACGATCTGAAGCACGAGGCCCGCTCCCGGGGCCTGTGGAACCTGTTCCTGCCGGACGTGTCCGGGCTGACCAACGTCGAGTACGCCGTGCTGGCCGAGGAGACCGGCCGCAGCGCGACACTGGCCCCCGAAGCCCTCAACTGCGCCGCGCCGGACACCGGGAACATGGAGATCCTGCACATGTTCGGCACCGCCGAACAGAAACAGGAGTGGCTCGAACCGCTGCTGGCCGGCGCCATCCGGTCCAGCTTCGCCATGACCGAACCCGAGGTGGCCAGCTCGGACGCGAACAACATCGCCACCTCGATCGCCCGGGACGGCGACGACTACGTGATCAACGGCCACAAGTGGTGGACCTCCGGTGCGGCCGACCCGCGCTGCGCGGTGTTCATCGTGATGGGCAAGACCGACCCGGACGGAGCCCCCCACCGGCAGCAGTCCATGGTGCTCGTCCCCCGCGAGACCCCCGGAGTGAGCATCATCCGGGCGCTGCCCGTGTTCGGCTACTCCGACCAGCACGGCCACTGCGAGATCCGTTTCGACAACGTGCGGGTGCCGGTGACCAACCTGCTCGGCGAGCAGGGCGGCGGGTTCGCCATCGCCCAGGCGCGGCTCGGTCCCGGCCGGATCCACCACTGCATGCGGGCGGTCGGGATGGCCGAGCGGGCGATGGACCTGATGTGCCGGCGGGCGCTGTCGCGGGTGGCCTTCGGCCGGCCGCTGGCCGACCAGGGCGTGGTCCGCCAGCAGATCGCGGAGAGCCGGATGGAGATCGAGCAGGCCCGCCTGCTGGTACTCAGGACGGCCTGGCTGATCGACACCGCCGGTGCGCGGGCGGCCCGTGCCGAGATCGCCGCGATCAAGGTGGTGGCCCCCCGGGTGGTGTGCGCGGTGCTGGACCGGGCCATCCAGGTGCACGGCGGAGCGGGCGTCAGCGACGACACGCCGCTGGCCAACATGTACGCGCACGCCCGCACCCTGCGGATCGCGGACGGACCCGACGAGGTGCACGTCCGCTCGGTGGCCCGGCACGAACTGGGGCGCCACACCGCCGCGGACGGGCCGGCCGGCCGGCCCTGACGTTCCCGACCCGCCCGTCACATCCGACATCCCGCGCCGGGACACCGTCACCGTGCGTGCCGGCGCCCCGACCGATCGGTTCCGCACCGACAGGAGGCGCTGCAATGCCCGAGGCTCTTCCAGCGACCGGAGCGCACAACCTGGCCAGGCTCGCCGAGCGGGCCCTGGACCGGCTCGGCGACCGGCCGTCGCTGTTCTTCGAGGGAACCTGGCACAACTCGGCCGACCTGGCCGCCCGGGCCGCCAGGGTCGGGGCTGGGCTGGTCGGACTCGGCGTGGCACCGGGCGACCGGGTGGTGGTGCTGATGGCCAACTGTCCGGAGGTGAGCATCACCTACACCGCGATCTGGCGGGCCGGCGCGGTGGCCACGCCGGTGATCTTCCTGGTGTCGGCGGCCGAGCTGCGCTACGTGCTCGCCGACTCCGGCGCGGTCGCGGTGGTGACCACCCCGGAGTTCCTGGCCAAGGTGCGGACCGCGGTTGACGAACTGCCGGTGCGGGTGGTGCTGGTCGGCAACGGCCGGACCCAGACCCCGGCCGGGGGCCTGCCGGTGCGCTCGGTGGTCGCCGAGGGGGAACGGCCCATCCCCTACGCCGAACTGGAGGCCGCCGAGCCCGGCCAGGTGGTCGGCCGCGACGACACCGACCTGGCCGCGCTGCTCTACACCGGCGGCACCACCGGCCGCAGCAAGGGCGT
>DASULA010000470.1:0-17275 GCA_036278435.1 Mycobacteriales bacterium
ATTCCACACCAACACCAGAATCGGCGTGGCGAGAAATCGAACAGGGCAGGGCATCCATACCCACAATTCTAACTCGACCCCACCACCATTCAATCACCCCACAGAGTGAACCCAACACACAACACAGAGAGACACAGGAAACACGAACATGAGTTCTTCACAGGACCTTTGATGCCATCACCGGGATACCTCATGACACCGGCATACCCCCACGCCACACCCACTGTCCACCGTAACCCCCACCGTTGAAGGTCTTTAGTGAGTGCGGGTCTTCTCGATGAACTCGCTCATGGCGTCTAAGCCATGAGCCCAGAAGAGCGTCAACCCGTCCGCCTGTGCGCTGCGAAGGTTGTGCACCTTGAACACGCCGGACAGGACGGCGGTGGGGACGAGGTTCGACGTGCCGAACTCCTGCATCCAGGTCCTGGCCTTGACCGCCGCGTCGTTGTTGAGTCGCTTCACGCTGTTCGTGGACGAGTTGCTGACCTTGCACTCCACGGGCATCGTGCGCCCGTCCCAGAGCCGAACGATGAGGTCAGCCTTCCGGCTTCCGAACAAACTCTCGCGGCAGAACTCGCCCGAGTCGGGCAGGTGCGACGTGTTGCTGACAGGGCGTCGAGGGACCTCGGTGAACGAGTTTGCCGTCAAGAATTCGGCTACCAGGTCCTCCTGGTCGTCCTTAGCTGTGGTACGGCGCGTTGTCTGTACTCTCTGTGTGGCGATGAGGGCTGCGGTGGACACGATCGCGGCGTCCCGCTCAGCCCCGGTAGGCTCACGTTCTTCGCTGATCCAGGGGAACCGTTCACGGTCCAGACCCAGGAGCACGGTGCCGATCACGCGCCGCGCCATGTCCCGGTCCGCACGTAACCGCTTCGGGCTGAGAACCGCCTCCGCGAGCACCGTGAGGTCATCGGCGCTGATTGCCGGAGACGCAAGGTAGCGGATCGCGGTCAGCAGTCTCGGCTGGGTAAGAAGCTCGACCGCCTGGTCGCTCAGCCGGGTGAGATCAACTGTCTCCTCGATGAGGTTCTCGACGGTCGTACGATACTCGTCGAAGGCACTGAGGTACTGCTCCAGCGGCTCCTGCATGCGTATCTCGCGGAACCGCCGGATCGCCTCGGCAGCATCCCCTTCGAGTTCGCTCTGGCGCCACCGCGGAGGTGACACATGCGTCACGTGAACGATTCTTTCACGAGGCTCTCCAGGCTTGGTACGGGGATCCGCTCCATCTCCTTCGGTTCGAACTTCACCAACCCACCGGCGTACGTTCGACCCTGCGCCAGTGTCACGGCGGTCCTCAGGTAGCTGGCGAGGCGATCCAGGACGCCGCCTTCCAGTTCCTGTCGTGGGTACAGGCCGTGGGCGATGTTGATATGCCTCGCCGCTGCGTCATTGCGCACGAACGCGGGTGGACGGCGTGCCATGTAGGTGGCCAATACCGGCGCGGGCGAACGGAGCCCGACGCTCCACCACGCCCTGCGGTTGGCGGCAAGATACCCTTCGTGGACGCGTTTCCGCTTGGCTCCGCTCAGGAAGCGATCGACCTGACGGCGTTCGGCTTCATCGAACTCGTCAAGGTCCACAGGCAGGTCGATCACGTGCCGGAGAGCCGTTGGAGCCGACAGCCGCTCACCGGCGGTGAAGAGTTCTCGCGCGCGGGTCACCGCCGGGAACAACACCTGGGCGGGCAGGTCGATCGCACCGCCACGGTGAACCCATACCTTGTTCGCGCCGGTCGCTGTGCCCCGGTGGACCCGGCACAACTCACCGAGTTCGATGTACCCGCTGGGCAACTTGGGTGTGACGCGGGTCAGAACCGACCACCGGTTCGCCTCCGCGAGCCGTTGCCGCGAGATGGCGCGCCCCTTGGCCAACCGCCCCATGTCACTGACCGACGCGACGCGCCGCAGCTTCACGGTGGATGGCTTGTCTCCGATCTTGAAGCAGGTGATCGCACCGGTCGTGGTGGCGTCGGCAAATGGTGCCACCGTGGGTTCGAGGACGTGCAACGACTGTCCACCCAGACCGTCGAGTAGCAACTGGCGCACGAGGCGACCATAGTTCACGTCCAGCCATTCGGCGCTCGTGATGAACGTGCCGAAGTCGCCCGGACGACCGTGCTCAGCGGTGGCCAGAAAGAAATAGACGTGTAGCCCGGCCAGGCCGCTGGCGTCGAGACCCCGCTGTGCCGCGGTCTGGATCAGCCACCGTTTCCAGCCAGGCTCGATCTGGTGGTGGCGAACGTACGGCGGATTTCCGATGTACAGGGTCGGCCCGGCGATCTCCGGCACGGTGACCGCACGGTAGTCGCCGAGGTGCACGGTGGCTCTGCCGGACAGGTCGGCCGCCGCGAGGTTGGCACGGAGCATCAGTGTCGCCAGCGGGTCCACGTCCGCACCGAGCAACGACGCCGACCGGAACTGCTGTGCCGCGGCCATGAGGTACCGGCCGGAGCCGGCGCCAGGGTCAACGACGCGGACCGGCGTTCCCTGGTCGGCGGCCCAGCCGATCATGGACTGGATGATCTGCGTGGGCGTGTAGGTCTGCCCAAGTGGACGCCGCTGCTCGGGTGTGCGGGCGGCACAGAACGCCTCCCCCAGGGGGTCACCCCCGGCGCGGATCATCGCTCGGACCTCACGCAGTCGACTCGGCGCGATGCGTACCTGGTCGGCCTGGGCCAACAGCGCGTGCTCCGGGACAGCCAGATCCCCGACGTCGGCGGCTCCCAGTGCGGCTGCGAGTGCGATCAGTTCGTCGAGGGTCCGAGGCTCTGCCACAGGTGTCAGCCTGCCATCGTGCCCGGACACTTCCCTGCGGGTCTCACGAGTCTCAGCCCTCCGGGCCTCAGCCACGGAGCCGGAACACGCCGCGCGACACCCGCTCGAAGTAGCGCTCGTTCTGCAGAGCGCTGCGGTACGACGAGTCCGGGGCGATCCCGATCTTGGGCTCCACGCCCGCCTTGATCTCGCTGATCGAGGCCGGTCCACCCTGCCGGCTCGCGAGGAACTCCTTCATCGCGTTCGTCAACTCGCCGTGAGGGCGCCGCTTCCTCTCCTCCCACGCAGCCATGCTGAGCCTCCAAGTCGACGGTATAGCGTCGACATTAGCACCGGCCACGCACCTGATCCAGGACCGAGCGGACGCGGCTACGAAGCCTGGCGGGGCGAACCTCGGACCGCGGATCCGGTGATGCGGGGGTCTGCGGAAAGCCGGTGGGGCGGGGGCGGGCGGGGTCACTACGCTGGGCGCCATGTCGAGCACCAAGCACATCCTGACCGCGGTCGCCTGGCCCTACGCCAGCGGCCCGCGCCACATCGGTCATGTCGCCGGTTTCGGCGTCCCGTCGGACGTGTTCAGCCGGTACCACCGGATGGCGGGCAACCAGGTGCTGATGGTGAGCGGCACGGACGAGCATGGCACCCCGATCACGGTCCGGGCCGACGCCGAGGGCACCACGCCCCGCCAACTCGCCGACCACTACAACCGGGTGATCGCCGAGGACCTGCACTCTCTGGGCCTGTCCTACGACCTGTTCACCCGAACCTCCACGCACAACCACCACGCGGTGGCCCAGGAGATCTTCCTCGGGCTACACAAAAACGGATACATCTTCCCGAAAGTCTCACTGGGCGCCATATCCCCTTCGACTGGTCGGACGCTGCCGGATCGGTATATCGAAGGCACCTGTCCGATCTGCGGTTACGAGTCGGCGCGCGGCGACCAGTGCGACAACTGCGGCAACCAGCTCGACCCGACCGACCTGATCGGCCCGCGCAGCCGGATCAACGGCGAGACGCCGAAGTTTGTCGAGACCGAGCACTTCTTCCTGGACCTGCCCGCGCTGGCCGGCGCGCTGGGCGACTGGCTGCGGACCCGGTCCACCTGGCGGCCCAACGTGCTGAAGTTCTCGCTGAACCTGCTCGACGACCTGCGTCCCCGGGCCTACACCCGCGACATCGACTGGGGTGTCCCGGTACCCCTGGACGGGTGGCGGGACCGCCCGGACAAGCGGATCTACGTGTGGTTCGACGCGGTGGTCGGATACCTGTCGGCGTCGGTCGAGTGGGCCCGCCGCTCGGGTGACCCGGACGCCTGGCGGGCCTGGTGGCAGCGCGAGGACGCCGAGTCCTACTACTTCATGGGCAAGGACAACATCGTCTTCCACGCCGAGATCTGGCCGGCCCAGCTCCTCGGCTACAACGGCGAGGGTGGCCGGGACGGCAGCCCCGGATCGCTGGGGCGGCTGAACCTGCCGCACGAGGTGGTGTCCAGCGAGTACCTCACCATGGAGGCGCGCAAGTTCTCCGCGTCCCGCGGGGTGGGCATCCTGGTGCGCGACTTCCTGTCCCGCTACCAGCCCGACGCGCTGCGCTACTACCTGGCCGCGGCCGGGCCGGAAACCCAGGACACCGACTTCACCTGGGCCGAGTTCGTCCGCCGCACCAACGACGAACTGGTCGCCGGGTGGGGGAACCTGGTCAACCGGTCGGTGTCGCTGGCCGCCCGCAACTTCGGCGCGGTGCCCAGTCCGGTCGAGCCGACCGAGGCCGACCGGGCACTGCTGGAACGGTCGGCCGCCGCGTTCGGGCCGATCGGGGACCTGATCGCCCGGTCCCGCCAGAAGGCCGCGCTCACCGAGGCGATGCGGGTGGTGGCCGAGGCGAACAAGTACCTGTCCGACCAGGCCCCGTGGAAGTTGCGCGAGTCCGACCCGGAGCGTGCCGGCACCATCCTGCACACCGCCCTGCAGGCCGTGGACGACTGCAAGGCCCTGCTCACCCCGTTCCTGCCGCACTCGGCCCAGACCGTGCACGAGCTGCTGGGCAACCGGGGTACCTGGTCCGGCCAGCCCGAGCTACGGGAGGTGGACGAGCCGGCGCCCGACGGCGGCGTGAACGCCTACCCGGTGCTCACCGGTGACTACCGGACCGAGGCGCGCTGGGCCTCGGTCCCGTTGACTCCGGGTACGCCGTTGGCCCCCCCGACGCCGATCTTCCGCAAGCTGGACACCTCGGTGGTGGACACCGAGCTGGCCCGGCTGGGCGCGGAGCAGTGACCGGGCCGTCCCACCGGACCCGCCCGACCGCCCCGCCACCTTCGCCCGAGCCACTTCCGGGCGAGGTGTTCGACAGCCACTGCCACCTGGACGCGATGGGCTGCCGGGAGCCGGCCGAGGTGGCCGCGGCGGTGGCCCTGGCCCGGGCGGTCGGCGTCCGTCGGGTGGTGACCGTGGGCGACACGGTCGAGTCGTCCGAATGGTGCGTGCGCGCCGCCGGAGGTCACCCGGACGTGTACGCCGCGGTCGCGGTCCACCCGAACGAGGTCGGCGGGATCGGCGAGGCGGCCTACCAGCGGATCCGCCTGCTGGCCGAGAACCCGCGGGTGCGGGCGATCGGCGAGACCGGTCTGGACTACTACTGGGGCCGGGTGGACCCGGCGGCCCAACAGGAGGCGTTCCGGCGGCACATCGCCATCGCCAAACAGACTCACCGGGCGCTGGTGATCCACGACCGGGACGCCCACGAGGACGTACTGCGGATCCTGGCCGAGGAGGGGGCTCCGGAGTGGACGGTGTTCCACTGCTTTTCGGGAAACGCCGATATGGCAGGGATTTGCGTTGACCGCGGGTACGTTCTCAGTTTTGCCGGGCCGATCACGTTCACCAACGCCCCGATGCTGCGGGAAGCCGTTCGGGTGGTGCCGATCGACCAGTTGCTCGTGGAGACTGACGCACCGTTCCTGACCCCCCACCCACATCGGGGTAGGCCGAACGGACCACAGATGATTCCGCTGATTGTTCGGGCGATCTGCATGGAAAAGCGGGTGGAACTCGGTACCCTCTGCGCGGCGATATCAGTGACCGGACAACGCGTCTTCGGAGCCTGGTGAGCTGACCACATGGAGTACGACTCTCGTCACAACAGGTGGCAGGACGTTGCCACCTCCCGGATTCCTCGTTACAGTCCCGAAACCGACGGCCGGGATGAGGCACCACCCAGGAGCGCGCGGCGCGCGGCACACGGACCTGTACCAGGATCCGAGCCGATGCGGAGAGGGTCACCGCACGTCTCTGCTCTGCCCGGACACCGCGAGGTTCGGAGCATTGTGCATCGTCCACTCAAGGCGGGTCTCTACGGTCTGGTGATCGCCGGCATGCTCGGTGGAGCGGTCGGTTGGGCCGCAATGGACAAATCAGTCACAGTTCGCATTGACGGCGCGTCACAGCGCGTACACACCTATGCGGACACAGTACGAGGTGTCCTGGACAAGGCCGGGATACGGGTCGGCAGCCACGACGCGGTGGCCCCGGCGATGTCGGCTCCGATCCGGAACGGGTCGGAAGTGGTGGTCCGGCGCGGTCGCATACTGCGGCTCACCGTCGACGGGAGCAGCCGCAAGGTCTGGGTGACCGCGACCTCGGTGGACGAGGCGTTGCAGCAGATCGGGTACCGCAAGGCCGGTCTGTACCTGTCGGCCAGCCGGGACAAACGCCTGCCGCTGGACGGATTCGCGCTGACCATCCGTACCCCCAAACGGGTGGCACTGGTCGTGGACAACAGGACCAGGTCGCTGGTGAGCACCGACGCCACCGTCGGCGACCTGTTGCGAGACCAGCACGTCGCGCTGTCCACCAAGGACCTGGTGTCGCAACTCACCAAAGCGCCGCTGACCGACAACATGCGGATCAAGATCTCGCGGGTGCGGATCAACCGGATCAGCGAACAGGACCCCATCCCGCACAACGTCGTGAAGAAGGACGACCCGAACCTGACCAAGGGTCTCCAGGAGACGCAGACCGACGGCGTGGACGGGCTGCGCGAGGTGGTCTTCGACATCACCTACATCGACGGCGCGCCGGCGCAGCGCAACGTGCTGTCCACCCGGGTGCTTCGCAAGCCGGTGGATGCCGTGGTCCTGGTCGGCACCGAGCCGCCGCCGGTCGACACCGGTGCCCCGGCCGGGGCGGCTGGGCACGACTGGGACGCGGTGGCTCAGTGCGAGTCCGGCGGGGACTGGCACATCAACACCGGCAACGGCTTCTACGGAGGGTTGCAGTTCGACTACAGTACGTGGTTGTCCAACGGCGGCGGCACCTACGCGCAGCGTGCCGACCTGGCCACCCGGGAGCAGCAGATCGCCATCGCCGAGAAGGTCTGGCAGGGGCGCGGCATCTCGCCGTGGCCGGTCTGCGGCAAGTACCTCTACACATGACGATCATAAGTCCGGTGAGGACAGTTGGGTCCGCCAGGACTGTCGACTGGTGACGGAACTGCTTGGACCGGCCGAGGTTCGGGCGCTGGCCGCCGGGTTGGGCCTGCGCCCGACCAAGGCGCTTGGGCAGAACTTCCTGCACGACGCCAACACGGTCCGCCGGATCGTGCGGGCGGCCGAGCTGCGACCCGACGATGTCGTGTTGGAGGTCGGCCCCGGTTTGGGGTCGTTGACCCTCGGCCTGCTGCCCGCGTGCGCGCACGTCACGGCAGTGGAGGTGGATCCGGTGCTGGCCGGCGCGCTACGGTCCACAGTGGACAGTAGAAACTCCGGACTGGCGGACCGACTCGGAGTGCTCGCCGCCGACGCCCTGGCACTGGACCGGGTGCCCGGACCGGCCCCCACCATGCTGGTGGCCAACCTGCCCTACAACGTGGCGGTGCCGGTTCTGCTGCACCTGCTCGGATCGGTGCCCACCCTGCGCGGCGGCCTGGTCATGGTGCAGGCCGAGGTCGCCGAACGGCTCACCGCCCCACCTGGCTCGCGGGTGTACGGGGTGCCGTCGGTGAAGCTGGCCTGGTACGCCTCGGCCCGGCGGGCCGGCGCGGTGCCACGGATGGTGTTCTGGCCGGTACCCAACGTCGACTCCGGGTTGGTCGCCTTCACCCGTCGTGACCCGCCCGGCGGCGCGCCCCGGGCGCGGGTGTTCGCCGTGGTGGACGCGGCGTTCGCGCAGCGGCGCAAGACCCTGCGCGCCGCGCTGGCCGGCTGGGCCGGTTCACCGGCCCGGGCCGAGGAACTGCTGCGCGCCGCCGGGATCGACCCTGGTGCCCGCGGGGAGTCCCTGGACGTCACCGCGTTCACCCGGATCGCGGCGCGGGCCGCTGGTCCGCCCTGCGAGACCTGACCTGACCGCCGGTGCCGGCGATGCCATAACATCGGGCCGGCCGCACGCCGCCGGGCGCGGTCGGCGACATCCCGCACGGGCGGACCCCGTGGAGCGGTACCGAAGGAGCCCGATCCTGAACGCGCGCCTCGTCGGAGTACCCGAACCGGTCACCGTGCGGGTCCCGGCGAAGGTGAACCTCCACCTCGCGGTGGGCGACCGGCGGGACGACGGGTACCACGACCTGGTGACCGTGTTCCACGCGGTGTCACTGTGCGACGAGGTCACCGCCACGCCGGCTCGCGACCTGTCGCTGTCCGTGCAGGGCGAGGGCGAGGACGAACTGCCCGCCGGCGAGACGAACCTGGCCTGGCGGGCGGCCGTGCTGCTGGCCCGGCGAGCCGGCGTGGACCCGGCCGTGCACCTGGACCTGGTCAAGGGCATCCCGGTGGCCGGCGGGTTGGCCGGGGGCAGTGCCGACGCCGCGGCCACCCTGGTCGCCTGCGACTCGCTGTGGGGCACCGCGATGTCGCGCGAGGAACTGCTGGACATGGCCGCCGAACTGGGCAGCGACGTGGCGTTCGCGCTCACCGGTGGCACCGCACTGGGTACCGGGAGGGGCGAGCGGCTGACTCCGGTACTCGCTCCGGGGTACTGGCACTGGGTGTTGGCGGTCTCCGCCGGCGGGCTGTCCACCCCGGCGGTGTACGGCGAACTGGACCGGCTGCGCGACACCCGGGAGATGGCCCGGTCCGGCCCCGCGGACCCGCTGATCGAGGCGCTTCGCTCACATGACCGGCGGCGGCTGGCCGGGCTGCTGTACAACGACCTGCAACCCGCCGCGCTGGCCCTGCGGCCGGAGCTGCGGCACACCCTGCGAGCCGGCGCCGAACTGGGCGCGATCGGCGGGCTGGTGTCCGGCTCTGGGCCGACCTGCGCGTTCTTGGCCGGGTCGCACGAGCAGGCGGTCCGGCTGGCCGCCGCGCTGGCCGGTGCCGGGGTGGCCCGTACCGTCCGGGTGGCGCACGGGCCGGTGGCCGGTGCACGGGTGGTCGAGGCACGGTGAGCCCGGCCCGCCCGAATCCGGGTAACCCAGGCAGCTCCGGCAACTCGGGCAATCCGGTGAACTTGGTGAACCTGGAGGCGGTGACCAGGGCGCACGGCAGCACCGTGCTGCTTCGACAGGTGTCGGCCGGAGTCTCGGCCGGCGAGCGGATCGGCGTGGTCGGTCGCAACGGCAGCGGCAAGACCACCCTGCTGGAGGTGCTGACCCGCCGCCAGCCGGCGGACTCCGGGCGGGTCACCCACGCCTCTGGGCTGCGGATCGGGATGCTTGACCAGGCCGGCGACCTGCCGGCCGGATCCACCGTGCGCGAGGCCGTGCTGCGGGCCGGGTTCGCCGCCGAGCACGAGTGGGCCGGCGACGCCGCGGTACGTGCCGTGCTGGCCGGGCTGGGGCTGGTCGACAGTGGCGACCTCGGCCTGGACACGCCGCTGGCCGGGCTGTCCGGGGGCGAGCGGCGCCGGGTCGGGCTGGCCGGCCAGTTGGTGCACGATACCGACCTGCTGGTGCTGGACGAGCCCACCAACCACCTGGACGTGGAGGGGGTGGCCTGGCTGGCCGGGCACCTGCGAACCCGGCGGGGCGCGCTGCTGGTGGTGACCCACGACCGGTGGTTCCTCGACGAGGTGTGCCAGACGACCTGGGAGGTCGGCGACGGCCGGGTCCGGGCGTTCGACGGCGGCTACGCGGCCTACGTGCTGGCCCGGGCCGAGCGTGCCCGGCAGGCGGCCGGCGTCGAGGCTCGCCGGCAGAACCTGCTGCGCAAGGAGCTGGCCTGGCTGCGTCGCGGCCCGCCGGCCCGGACCAGCAAGCCGAAGTTCCGGATCGCCGCGGCGCAGGCGCTGATCGCCGACGAGCCGCCGGCGCGGGACACGGTGAGCCTCCAGTCGTTCGCCACCCACCGGCTGGGCCGGTCGGTGTACGACCTGGAGGAGGTGACGCTGCGGTTCGGCGACCGGGTGCTGTTCGACCGGCTCACCTGGCGGCTCGGCCCGGGCGACCGGACCGCGTTGGTCGGGGTGAACGGGTCGGGCAAGACCAGCCTGCTGCGGCTGCTGGTGTCCGAGCTGGTTCCGCAGGCCGGACAGGTGCGGGTGGGCCGGACGGTGCGGGCCGGGTACCTGTCCCAGCAGGTGGTCGAACTCCCCGGCCACCTGCGGGTGCTCGACGCGGTCGAGGAGGTCGGCCGGGTGATCCGGGTGGGCCGGGCGGAGCTGTCGGCCACCCAGTTGCTGGAGCGCTTCGGGTTCGCCACACGCGGCCACACCCCGGTTGCCGACCTGTCCGGCGGCGAGCGGCGCCGGCTGCAACTGCTCCGGTTGCTCATGGGCGAACCGAACGTGCTGCTGCTGGACGAGCCCACCAACGACCTGGACACCGACACCCTGACCGCGCTGGAGGACGTGCTGGACGGCTGGCCGGGCACGCTGGTGGTGGTCAGCCACGACCGGTACTTCGTCGAACGGGCCTGCGACACCGTGGTCGCGCTGCTCGGCGACGGCCGGTTGTCCGAGCTGCCCGGCGGGGTCGAGGAGTACCTGGCCCGGCGCCGGGCCGACCGGGCCGACCGGGCCGGACGGGGTGCCGGGCCGGACCGGGCCGACCGGCCGCGCCCGGCCCGGGACCAGCGGGTGGCCCGCAGGGAACTGGCCCGGCTGGAACGCCGGTTGGCCGTGCTGGAACGCCGCGAGGCCGAACTCCAGCAGGCGCTCGCCGCGCACGCCACCGACTACCAGCGGGTGTCCGAACTGGACGCCGAGCTGCGGGCCACCGCGTCGGAGCGGGAGGGCGTGGAAAACTCCTGGCTGGACCTGTCGGACAACCTGCCCTGACCAACCCCATCCGCCGACGGTCGCACCCTCACCAGGGCCGCGGGCGCTGCCCCTCGCCGGAGGCGTGCTCGCTTCCGGTCCGTTCCCGCTCGGCCCGCTCCCGCTCGGTCCGTTCCCGCTCGGCCCTGGCCTCACCGGCGGCAATCCGCTCGGACTGTTCGAGCCGCTCGTGCGCCTGCTTCGCGGTCAACCCGTGGCGGGCCCGCCAGTACGGGTTCTCCTCGGTCAGCCCGCCGCTCACCCGCCCGTACAAACCGAAGAACAGCAGCGCCAACCCGACCAGGAAACTGAAGATCACGTTGCGGACCTCGAAGGCCAGGATATTCAGCGAGGTGCGCAGCAGGGCCAGCCCCTGCACCCCGTTGAGCAGGAACAGCATGCCGAACACACAGTTCACCACCGAGGCGACGTTGCCGCCGATCCAGGCGGCGGCCAGCAGGATCAGCCCCACCAGCACCGACACGCCGCTGAGCAGGCCGTCGGTGGACAGCCCCAGGACCCGCACCCCGGTGCGGCCCACCACGTCCGGGTTGTGCAGCAGGCCCAGGATGCCGAAGGCGATCAGGAAGCTGCCGACCAGGCCAGCCCCGAACCGGTACACCCCGGCCAACTGGTGGTCGACCGGAAGCTCCTCCTGCAACCTCACGGTCCCGCCTCCCCGTCGGCCGCCATGGCAGCAGTGTCCGGCGGGGCGGGTCGGGCCGCCAGTCGGGCGTGGTCAGGACGTGATCAGTTTGGGCTTGTGCTCCAGGTGGGACAGGCCGTTCCAGGCCAGGTTGACCAGGTGCGCGGCCACGTCCTCCTTGCGCGGCTTGCGCACCTCCAGCCACCACTGCCCGGTGAGCGCGACCATCCCCACCAGGGCCTGGGAATACAGGCCGGCCAGCTTGGGCTCGTAGTCGCGGCGGCGGAACTCCCCGGCCAGGACGTACTCGACCTGGCTGGCGATGTCACCGATCAGGCTGGAGAACGTGCCGGTGGCGCTGGCCACCGGCGAGTTACGCACCAGGATGCGGAACCCGTCGGTCTCGTCGTCGACATAGCTGAGCAGCGCCAGCGCGGCCTGCTCCAGCAGTTCCCGCGGGTGACCGCCGGTCAGCGCGCCGGTAACCCGTTCCAACAGCCGACCGATCTCGCGGTCGACCACCACGGCGTAGAGGCCTTCCTTGCCCCCGAAGTGTTCGTACACCACCGGCTTACTCACCCCGGCGCGGGCCGCGATCTCCTCGATCGAGGTGCCGTCGAAGCCGCGCTCGGCGAACCGGGCGCGGCTGACGTCGAGCAGTTGTTGACGGCGTTCCTTGCCCGTCATCCGAACGCGTGGCCGGCTACTTCGACTGGGATCGCTCACCCCGTCATCCTGTCAGCTTCCGGCGCCCGAACGAGTTGACCTTATGGGTCAACCCACCCGCCGCCGCTGGTCGGCGACGGCCAGCTTGGAGATGATCCGTTCCCGGCTCGGCCAGCGCACGTCGTGCGCCCACCCGAACGCCTCGAACAGTGCGATCAGCCGGGCCCCGGAGTCGATCTGTCCACGAAGGACACCGTGCCGGGCGGCGGTGGGGTCGGCGTGGTGCGAGTTGTGCCAGCTCTCGCCGAAGGACAGGATCGCCAGCGGCCAGAAGTTGGCTGACTTGTCCCGGGCGGCGAACGGCCGTTCGCCGATCGTGTGGCAGATCGAGTTGATCGACCACGTCACGTGGTGCAGCACGCAGATCCGCACCAGGGTGGCCCAGAAGAACGCGGTCACTGCCCCGGTCCACGACCATGCCCACAGCCCACCGATCAGCGCCGGCGCCAGCATGGTGACCGCGACCAGGTATGGGAACATCCGGTTCACCCGACGGATGTCCTGGTCGGCCAGCATGTCCGGGGCGAACCGGCTCTGGTTGGTCTGCTCGACGTCGAACATCCACCCGATGTGCGCGTAGCAGAATCCCTTGAGCAGCGCCGGGATGGTCTCGCCGTACCGCCAAGGCGAGTGCGGGTCACCCTCCTTGTCGCTGTAGGCGTGGTGCCGGCGGTGGTCGGCCACCCACCTGGTCACCGGACCCTCGATGGCCAGACTGCCGGCCACGGCCAGCGCGATGTGCAGCCCCCGCCTGGCCTTGAACGCGCCGTGGGTGAAGTACCGGTGGAACCCGACCGTGATGCCCAGCCCGGACACGACGTAGAACACGGTGGCGATGATCACGTCGCGCCAGTGCAACCCCCATCCCCAGGCAACCGGTACCGCCGCGACCACGGCCAGGAACGGGAGGATGACGAACGCGTACAGCGCGAACTGTTCGGCCGGGCGCTTCAGGTCGTCGGTGACGGGTTTGGGGCTGGTCCGACGGGCGTCGCCGTCGGCCGCCGGACCAGCCGGGGCTGCGATGCTGGAACGCGTCGGGGTAGCAGTCATCCGGATCCTCGGGTGGTCGGGGCGCGGGGGCGCCGGGCGGCGGTGGCTACGCCACCGTAACCTACGGAACCGTAGGTTTGGCAAGGGTGACCCGGGGCCGCCTGGGCCGCCTGGTCCGCGGGCACCTGTTCGCCGGGGTGTCGTTGCGCCTCGGAGTTTGCGCCACACTGGCATCATGCAGCCGCAGCCGCGTCCCCGCCGCCCGGACCAGACACCGGACCAGACCGGCCCGGCTGACGCCGACGGTGCGCCCGACGTGGACGCGGCGGTCGCCGGGGCCGGGTCGCCGGTACGGCTCGGGGCCAAGCGGCCAGAAGAACTCGGCGGCGACCCGGCGTGCTGGCTGGCGCAGGTGTGCCCGGACTGCGGGCGGATCACCGAGGGGCGCGACCCGAGCCGGTGTGAGGCCTGTGGCCGTCCGCTCGGGCCCGACTGACCGTCCCGGGATCAGGACATGGGGGAGGATGTCAGGAACCCACCGGTTGCGCTGACACGATCCGACCCGATCCGTCCACGCCCACCGCGGACAGCCCACGCTCGCGCCTCGGCAGGCTCAGGAATGCCACTGGGTGCCCGGGTTTGAACCCCTTCGGCCGGGGCAACAGATCCACCCTGGCGATCCCCGGGCCGCTGGCCAGCAGCAGGTACCGGTGCCGGTTGCGCGCCGACGTCCACCCAACCGTGCCGATGGTATGGGCCAGGGAGGTGGCGCGCAGGACCGCCGAGTAGCTGGCCGTACCACCGGTCACCACCACGAACACCTGTCCGAACAGGTTGGCATCCGAGCCGGGTTCGGCGGACCGCGGGTCGATCCGCCAGGACAACCGGAGCGCCTGCCCGGCCGTGCCGTCGGGCATACGCCCGGCCCACAACGGGGCGACCGCCAGGTCCGACACGGTCACCCGTTGGGCGTCCAGACCGGTCAGCAACGACGGTGCCGATGCCGCCGACTGGGCCGCGGGCGGGCCGGGGCAGGTCGACAGGCCGTGCAGTGCGGTGAAGTACGCCGCCCGGGTCGGCACGCCGGCCGGCGGATCGCCCACCCCCACCGCCGGTCCGGCACCGGCGGAGCCCAGCGCGTAGGAGGTCTGACCGGGGCCGCCCGCGCTGGACGAACCCGGGTGGAAGAGTGCCAGCAGCGGGCGGGAACAGGTCGCGCCCCGGCCCGCCCAGGCGACCGACAGCCCGTCGTGCAGCCCGAGCCGTTCGGTGCCGTCGGCGGCCCCGCCCGGGGGGCTGCCGCTCGGCGGGTCACCGTCCGGCTCGACCACCGACAACGACGAGAACCACGGCGAGACCAGGTACCGGTGCGACGACGTACCGTCCGGAGCGACCGCCCCCAGATCCAGGGCCGCCGTCGGCGCGGCCGGCAGCATCCGCACCAGGGTCAGCCCAGCGGCGGCCGGGCCGCGGTCGAGCAGCACGCCGACCACCTGGTCATTCCGGAACCCGCGGCCGGCCAGCACGACCAGCGAACGCCCCCCGGTGAGCCGGCCGGCCCACAGCAGCGTGGGCAGGGTGCCGTCCGGTCCGGGCAGGTCGTCCCCCGGGCCACCCCGGTTCCCCCGGGCCACCCGCCCGCGCGGGTCGCCGCCGAGACCCCGAGCCCGCCACACCCGCACCGACGCGCGCAGCAGAGCGGCATCGTCCAGCAGGTCACCGCGGGCCGCCCACCGCATCGGATCGTCCACCCGGGTCAGGCTGTCCGCGCGCCGCAGTGGCTCGGCGCCGCGGTCGGACCTGACCGCGACCACCGACATGGCGCCGCCGGCCAGCACCAGCACGGCCGCCACCGCCGCCAACCCCCGCCGCACCCGCCGGGACCGCTGTGCCCGGGCCAGCGCCTGGGTGGGCACCACGCCACTGGCCGGCAGTAACGCCGGCCCGTCGAACACCTCCCGCCGTTCGGCCTCGGTGAGCTGCGCCTGCACCTCCAACGACTCGCGCACACCGGCCAGCGTCCGCTCGGTCTCCATCCGCGGTAACCCCAGCACCGCGCCGGCCACCGCGTCGGCCATGCCCTCGGCCTCGGTGAGCACCACCAGTGCCCGGTCCACCGCCGGCAGACCCATCAACCGGCGCCACAGCCGGGCCGCCGGCGTCGGGCCGGACATTCCAGGCAGCAGCCCGGCGGCATAACCGTCGACCCGGCCGCGCACGGCCCTTCGCAGCAGCTTGCGGCGGGCCTGCACGTATGGCGCGGACCTGCCCACCGAGATCAACGTCTCCCGGGTCAGCCGGTACGCCCGGTCCGGACTGCCGGTCACCAGCAGGGCCAGCCTGGCCAACCGGTCGCTGAACTCCCACGCCCGGGCGCCGTCGACCTCCCGCGCGGTCGACATCAACCGCACCGTGGACAGGGTGTCCGGTAGTACCGGCGGCTCGATCCGGTCCGGTGGGTTCGCAAGGTCGGTCGGCTCGCCCCCTACCCGCCGGTCGGCGCGCCAGCCGTCCCCGGTGTCCTCGGTGCCCCCCGTGTTCCCAGCCTCGTCCTCCTCGACATCAGTGCCCACCGGCCGCGCCCTCGCGTCTTCCGAATCCACTCGCCCTCCCAGACAACAGGGACGATGATGGCCCCTCAGACCCGCCCGCGTGGCCGGGTTGCGTCAGTCCGTGGTCGTCCGACGTCGTACTGTGGTGCCTCACGGATGGGGGATGGGGTAATCGGCAGCCCGCCGGCCTTTGGAGCCGTGCAGTCTCGGTTCGAGTCCGAGTCCCCCAGCTTCATGGGTGTCGCCTGCTCGCGGGGCCGCTCGCCGGGTGAAGCTGGCATGTTGTCTGGGGGCCGAGCCCCCAGACCGCAGGCCGGCTGGGCTTCGCCCCCCGAACCCCGTCCCGGTGGTCTGATTCGTCCGGTGGTGGCGGTTGGATTGTTGGTCGTCTGTGGTCTGATCGTGGCAGTCGCATCACCCGGCCAACGATCCGGGCCGAGCCACCAGCAGGTAGATCTGACGGCATGACCGCGGCATTCGAGTACGGTGACCTACATCGGCTCGTTGATCAGCTCACTCCCGAGCAGGCGACCGCAACATGCCGTCTGACGATGAAGCTGCGAGGCCGAAGGCCGTTCGTCGGTTGTCCTTTGTCGGCATTGGGCCTGCCGGACCGGATCTTGCGAACAGTCCCAGAAGATCCTCTGGTCTGAACTGGGTCGCTCGGAGACGTGATCATCTGTGACACCGGTCCGTTGGTCGCGGCCATCAACGCCGATGACAAGCGCCATGCGGCACGTCGAGACCTGCTTCAGGACGTGTCTGGACCGCTGATCGTCCGGGAGTGCTCGCGTCGCACACCGGCTGATATGGGCACATATGCAGGTTGCGGCTGGGGTTTGCCGTTGGTCACGTCGGGGTCGGGGCGGTTTCGGTGGTAAGCCAGGTGAGGTAGGCGGGGTTGCCGGCCGTGATCGGAAAGCACAGGATTTCGGGTATGTCGTAGCTGTGCTGTTCTCGGATGTGTCGCTCCAGCTCGGGGTAGCGTTCGGCCGTGGTCTTGAAGATCACCTGCCATTCCTCGGCGGTCTCGACCCGGCCCTCCCACCAGTAGGTGCTGGTGATCGGGCCGGTGACCTGGGCGCAGGCGGCCAGCCGGGCGGCGACCGCGCCGTGGGCCAACCCGTCCGCCGCCGCTCGGGTGTCGGTGGTGGTCACCACCTGGCAGTGTTCGTCACCGGTCATCTCCGCCTCCGTTCCCCGGACGGGCTCGTGCGGCCGGATTCTGCCCCCTCTGGGCAGGATCGGCTGGCCGGTTCGGGGCAGGGGTGGGGCGGATGGGTGTGCGCCGGGCGTGGGTAGCATCTGGGCGTCTCGTCACCATCGAGGGGAGCGCACCGTGACCGCCGTCCGCCCAGCCGCGGTTGTCGTGCTCGCCGCCGGCGA
>DASULA010000471.1:0-21494 GCA_036278435.1 Mycobacteriales bacterium
GTCCCGTTGCAGGTCGCGGAGCTGGTTGAGGATCGCGGCCTGCACCGACACGTCCAGCGCGGACACCGGCTCGTCGGCCACCAGCAGGCTGGGTCCCAGCCCCAGCGAGCGGGCCAGGCCGACACGCTGCCGCTGCCCGCCGGACAGCTCGTGCGGGTAACGGTCCCGCATCTGCGCGGGCAGGCCGACCCGGGTGAGCAGGTCGGCGGCGGCCCGATCGGCGTCCCGGCGGGCCGTGATGGAATGCGCGCGCAGCGGGTCGGTGACGATCTGCCCGACGGTCATCCTCGGGTTCAGCGAGGAGTAGGGGTCCTGGAACACCATGTGCATGCGCCGGCGCAACGGGCGCAGCCGGCGGGCGGACAGGTGGGTGATGTCGGTGCCGTGCAGTCGGATCGTGCCGGCGTCGGGCTCGTCCAGGCGCAGGATGCACCGGCCCAGGGTGGACTTGCCACAACCGGACTCCCCCACCAGGCCGACGACCTCGCCAGGCCCGATGGTCAGGTCCACCTCCTCGACCGCGCGGACCGCGCCGCCACCGGCGGCCCGGGACAGCGTGAAGTACCTGCGTAGCCCACTGACCTCCAGCACCGGCCCGACACCGCCATCCTGCGCCGCGTCCTCGGTCACCGGGAAAGCTCCAGGATGTCCCGGCGTTCGGGCTGGGGAGGAATGGCGTTCAACGCTGGGTCAGGGCTTGCTCGATCAGCCACAGGATCTCTCCGTTCAGCGAGCGCCGGTCGTGTTGTGCGGCGACGACGATGCGGGCGTGGAGGTCGTCGGGTATGCGGACGTTGATCTTCACAGTCATGACGCCAGTATGGCGCTACAATGGCGGCGTGTCCCGGTACCGGATGTACCCCACTACGGCGCAGGAGCAATCGCTTCTCCGCCACTGTGGACACGCCCGGTTCGTGTGGAACCTGGCCGTGGAACAGCAGTCGTGGTGGCGGCCCGGCAAGGGTTCGGCACCCAACTTCGCTGCGCAGGCCCGGCAGTTGACCCAGGCTCGCGCGGGGTTCGGCTGGTTGGCGGCCGGGTCGGTGACCGTCCAGCAGCAGGCGCTGCGGGACTTCTCCCAGGCCATGTCCAACTTCTTCGCCGGAACCCACCGCCGCCCGACGTGGCGGAAGGCCGGCCGGCACGAGGGTTTCCGGATCGTCCACGTCCGGCCGGACCATATCCGCCGGCTGTCGCGGCATGTGGGCGAGGTTCTGGTGCCGAAGATCGGGCGGGTTCGGTTCCGGTGGTCCCGGCAGGTGCCCGATGCCAAGTCCTACCGGATCAGCCGCGACAGGGCCGGCCGGTGGCACGTGGCCTTCGCCGCGATCCCGACACCGATCGACCCACCACGAACCGGCGAGGTGGTCGGGGTGGACCGGGGTGTGACTGTGTCGGCGGCCCTGTCCACCGGGGAACTGCTGCACTGCCCCGGCCTGCGACCAGCCGAAGCCGCACGGCTGCGACACCTGCAACGACGACTGGCCAGGGCACAGCGCGGATCCATCCGGCGGACACGAACCAAGGCTGCGATCGCCCGGATCAAGGTGAGGGAAGGCGACCGGCGGAAAGACTGGATCGAGAAGACCTCCACCATGCTCGCCGCCAGGTTCGATGTCATCTGTGTCGAGGACCTGAATATCAGGAGCATGACCCGCTCTGCGAAGGGCACCATCGCCGAGCCCGGCACGAAGGTCGCGCAGAAAGCCGGCCTGAACCGTTCGATCCTTGCCAACGGGTGGGGCCTGCTCGTGGCCCGGCTGGAGCACAAGGCATCCGGCCGGGTGGAGAAGATCAACCCCGCGTACACCTCCCAGCGTTGCTCGCGGTGCCAGATCGTGGATCGGGAGGCGCGCGAGAGCCAAGCCGTCTTCCGGTGCCGGTCCTGCCAATTCCGGTGCAACGCCGACGTGAACGCGGCCCGAAACATCGCCGCAGGGCATGCGGTGACTGCGCGGGGAGGCCCGGCGTTGGCCAGGCCGGTGAACCGCGAACCTCAACCCCTCGCCTCCTGACGCGACCGGTTGGAATCCCCCACCTTCAGACGGGGGAGGATGTCAAGCTGGTACCTCCTGCGGCTCGCGGGCGCCCGGGTGGAAGCAGGCCACCTGCTGGTCGGGCAGCACCTGGGTCAGCGCCGGGGCGGTGGCCTGGCACTCGTCGGTGCCCCGGTCACACCGGGGTGCGAACACGCACCCGGTCGGGGCGCCCCGCAGCACCGGCACCAGCCCGGGGATCTCGGCCAGCCGCCGGTCGTCGCCCCGGTGCAGCTCTGGGCGGGGTACCGCGCCGAGCAGGCCGATCGTGTACGGGTGCTGGGGGGTGGCGAACAACCGGTCGACCGGCGCCTCCTCGACCTTGTGCCCGGCGTACATCACCGCGACCCGGTCGGCCAGGTCGGCGACCACGCCCAGGTTGTGGGTGATCAGAAGGATCGCCGTGCCGAACCGTTCGCGCAGGTCGCGCAGGATGTCCAGGGCCTGCGCCTGGATGGTCACGTCCAGTGCCGTGGTCGGCTCGTCGGCGATCACCAGCCTGGGACTACAGGCCACCGCCATCGCGATCATGACCCGTTGGCGCATGCCACCGGACATCTGGTGCGGGTACTCGTCCACCCGCCGGGACGGTGTCGGGATCCGGACCAGGTCGAGCAGTTCGACCGCCCGGGCCCTGGCGGCCCGGCCGGACAGCTTCTGGTGCCGGCGTAGCACCTCGGTGATCTGCCGGCCGACGGTGAACACCGGGTTGAGGGAGGACATCGGCTCCTGGAAGACCATGGAGATGTCCCGTCCGCGCACCGAACGCAGGTCCCGTTGCCGCACGGTCAGCAGGTCCCGGCCGGCGAACACCACCTGGCCGGTGACCCGGGCGTTCGGCGGGGCCAGCCGCAGCAGCGACAGGGCGGTCACCGTCTTGCCGCACCCGGACTCGCCCACCAGGGCGAGCACCTGCCCGGCGTCCAGTCGCAGCGACAGCCGGTTGACGGCCAGCACCGGACCCTCGTCGGTGTCGAACTGGACGGTCAGGTCGCGGATATCCAGCAACGGGCCGCCATCGGTCTTGCTTTCCTGGTCCACTCGCTCAGGCTCGCTCATGGGTGTCCTCGCTCCGCTCCGGGCGCCCATGAGGCACCAGCGCACTGTCCCCCCGATTCACTCGCTCACGCTCACTCATGGACGCATTTTCGGGTCGAGGGCGTCGCGGACCCCGTCGCCGAGCAGGTTGAACGACAGCGCGGTGAGGAAGATGGCCACGCCGGGGAAGACGCCCAGCCAGGGTGCCTGGGACAGGTAGATCTGGGCGTCGGACAACATCGCCCCCCAGTCGGCGGTGGGCGGCTGCACGCCCAGGCCGAGGAACGACAGGATCGCCGCGCCGATGATCGAGGCCGGGATCGCCACGGTGGCCTGCACCACCACCGGGCTGATCACGTTGGGCAGGATCTGGCGCGCCATGATCGCCCTGGGCCGGGAGCCGTTCACCCTGGCGGCGGCCACGTAGTCCAGTTCCCGGGCGGCCAGCACCTCCCCGCGGGTGATGCGGACGATGACCGGGACCTGGGCGATACCCAGCGCCAGGGTGGCGTTGACCAGTGACGGTCCCAGGATGGCGGCCAAGCCAACGGCGAGGATCAGGAACGGGAACGCCAGCGCCACGTCCATGACGCGCATCACGACCGCGTCCACGACCCGCCGGTAGTACCCGGCGACCAGCCCGATCGGGACCGCGACCACGGTGGCCAGCAGGGTGGACAGCACCCCGGCCAGCAGCGCCGAGCGGGCCCCGAAGAACAGTCGGGACAGCACGTCGCGGCCGAGTTGGTCGGTGCCGGCCAGGTGGTGGACCGACGGGCCGGCGAGCACGGTGTCGAAGTTCGAGGCGCTCGGATCGGCCGGGGAGATCAGCGGGGCGAGGATAGCCACCAGCACGACCACCACCACGCCGACCGCGCCGAGCACGGCCAGCGGTCTGGCGGTGAATCGTCGGCGGGCGCGCCGGCGGCGCAGCGTGCTGGCGGCCAGCGCCGCGGGTTCGGTCTGGACGGGTACGGCGGTCACGCGGCGGCTCCGGTCACCCTGATCCGGGGATTGATCACCGAGTAGGTGAGGTCGACGAGCAGATTGACCACGATGTAGGCGGCGGCGGTGAGCAGCACCACCCCCTGCAGGGTCGGGTAGTCGCGCTGGAACACCGAGTCCAGGGTGAGTTTGCCGATGCCCGGGATGTCGAAGACCTGTTCGATGGTGACCACGCCGCCGATCAGCGCGCCCAGTTGCAGGCCGAAGACGGTGACCACGGTGACCAGGCTGTTACGCAGCGCGTGTACCGCGACCACGCGCCACTCCGACAGGCCCTTGGCCCGCGCGGTGCGGACGTAGTCCGCGCCGAGGGACTCCAGCATGGCCGAGCGGGTCTGGCGCATGATCACCGCGGCCAGCCCGGCGCCCAGCACGAACGCCGGCATGAGCATGTGCAGCAGGTTGGACACCGGGTCGGACAGGATGGGCACGAACCCGGCCGCGGGTAGGAAGTGCAGGTGCACGGCCAGCAGCAGGATCAGCACGATGCCGAACCAGAAGTGCGGGATGGACAGGCCGCCCAGCGCCACCCCGCTGGCCAGGTAGTCGGTGAACTTCCCTGGTCGCACCGCGGCCAGTACCCCGGCTGGTACCCCGATCAGCAGTCCGATGATCAGTGCCAGCAGGGTGAGTTCGGCGGTGACCGGGATGCGGTTGGCCAGGACCGAGGAGACCGACAGCTTGGTCAGCGGGGAGTCGCCCAGGTCACCGGTGAGGGCCAGTCCGAGCCAGTGCCCGTACTGGGAGACCACCGGTTCGTCCAGGTGGTACTTGTGCTGGATCGCGGCGACCACGGCCGGGTCGTTGCTCTCCGCGGACAGCGCGACGGCCGGCCCGCCGGGCAGCGCCCGCACGCCGAAGAAGACCACGATGGTGGCCAGGAACAGGGTGAGGATCGACGCCGCCACGCGACGGGCCAGGTACCACCGCACGAGACCTCCCGGGTGTTCGCCGGCCGCCGGTTCAGGCGCCGCTGTCGATCTGGGCCGTCTTGAGCCGGATCAGTCCGTCGCCGTAGAACTGCACGCCGGAGACCGATTTGCGCAGCCCCAACACGAGCGAGGGGTGGTAGAGGTAGATGATCGAGCGCTCCTGGTTGAGTCGGTCAACCAGGGTGCGGTAGAGGCTCTTGCGCTGCTGCTCGTCGGTACTCGTGCGCGCGTTGTTGAGCAGGTTGACGATCGCCGGGTCGTCCGAGCCGGTGTAGTTCAGCCCGCTGTGCGGGGCGTAGAAGCTGAAGATGTTCTGGTCGGGGTCCAGCCGCCCGGACCAACCGATCTGGAACATGGTGAACTTTCCGCCCTGGGCGCGCTTGAGTGCGGTGGTGAACTCGGTCGGTTGGACCTGCACGTCGAACCCGGCGTCCTTGGCCATGGACTGGATGATGGTGCCGAGTTGTTCGGGCAGCGCCGCGGCCTGCACCATGAGCGGCACCTTGATCGGCGTCTTCACCCCGCTGTGGGCGACCAGGGCCTTGGCCTTGGCGACGTCGCGGCCCGAGCAGGCGGTGCCGGTGGTCCACGGGCTGTTGGTCGGGATTGGGGAGCAGTCGGGCACGTACTGGCCCTCGAAGATGATCTTGTTGATCACGCTGCGGTCCAGCGACAGTTCGAATGCCTGCCGCAGTTCCGGGTGCTGGGAGAACGGGTTGTCCACCGACCCGGAGTCCTTCAGCGCGCCGTGCGCGTTTCCCACGTTCAGGTCGATGCCCTGGTATCCCAGTGAGGTGCGGGACACCTCGGTGGTGTCCGGGTCGTCCTTGACCGCCACCACGTCCTGCGGCGCGACCCGGTCGACCACGTCGACGTCACCGGCGCGCATGTCGGCCACCCGGATGTTGGAGTCCACCACGACCTGGAACTGCAGTCCGTCCAGGTGCACCTTGTCGCGGTCGTA
Organism: Mycobacteriales bacterium; assembly: GCA_036278435.1. GTDB lineage: Bacteria > Actinomycetota > Actinomycetes > Mycobacteriales > DASULA01 > DASULA01. The sequence continues at coordinate 5,976 of DASULA010000471.1, forward strand.
GTAGTACTTGGACCTGACCAGGTCGATCTCGTCGGCGCTGGGCCGGGCGGCGAAGGAGAACGGTCCCACGCACACCGGGTGCCGGGCGAAGTTGTCGCCGAGTTTGCGCAGTTGCGCCGGGGACAGGATCATCCCGGAGCGGTCAGCCAGGATCGAGGTGAACGGGGCGAACGGCTTGGACAGGTGCAGCCGTACGGTCATCGGGTCGACCACCTCGACGCTGGTCAGCGGTCCGAGTTCGGCGGCGCGGTTGGACTCGGCGAACGTGACGTAGCGGTGCAGGGTGGTCTTCACCGCGGCGGCGTTCAGCGGGGTTCCGTCGTTGAAGCGGATGCCCTGGCGGAGCTGGATGGTGTAGGTGAGCCCGTCCGGGCTGATCCGCGGCAGCGCCGCGGCCAGTTGCGGGACGATGTTGAGGTTGGCGTCTACGTCGTAGAGCTTCTCGCACATGTTCGCGTAGACGATGCGCGAGACGAAGGTGCTCGACGTGGTGGGGTCCAGCGCGTCGGGTGCTTCGGCCAGGGCGACCACGAGCTGGTTGCTGCTCCGGTCGGCGCCGAGCACGCTGGAGGTGCAGGCGGTCGCCGCCAGCGACACCGCCAGGGTCGGTAACAGGATCGACGTCAGGAACGAGCGCACCGTGGCCACCATCCCGCTCCCATCAGGTGGTTACTGCCGTGCGGTCCCCCGTAACCATGTGTAGCCGTGCGAGTACCGAGTGACAGGCATATCTACTGGAACGTGATGTTCCCGCCCGAACGTGACCTTGTAAAGCCTCAAACCGATAAAGCGCGGTGGCTGACGGCCGGCCCGCGCTGGTCGGTCCGCCGGTCAAAGGTGAACGGTGACGCGCCGCTGCCGGGTGCCGCGCAGGACGGTGAACACGATCCGGCGGCCGGCCGCGGCCAGTGAACGGCCCAGATCGGTCAGGTCGTGCAGGCCGACCGTGGGTGCGGTCCCGGTGCGGGCCGCGACCAGCAGGTCACCGCGGCCGATCCCGGCCCGGGCCGCCGGGCCGTCCGGGGACACCTGGGCGACCAGCACGCCGGGGCGTTCGGCCAGGCCCACCGACCGGCGGAGCCGGCGGGCCTGCTCGGGCCGGACCAGGACGACGCCCAGCAGCGCCGCGGTCCGTTCGGCGTCGGCCGACATCTCGCAGCCGACCAGCAGGACGCGCAGCATGCCGGTGAGCGCCCGCCGTGCCGCCGGGTCGAGCGGTTCGAGGATCGCTCGCTCGGTGGCGGCCTGGGCCGGCAGTACCCGGTCGACCAGGTCGCTGCCGGCCGCGGTCAGCTCCACCACCACGCCCCGCCGGTCGGTCGGGTCGGGTCGCCGGGAGACCAACCCGGTCGCCTCCAGCCGGGCCAACCGGACACTGAGCGTGCCCGAGGTGTGGTCCAGTTCGGCGAGCAGTTCGCTCTGCCGCAACTGGTTCGGCCGGCCCAGGCGGCGCAGCGCGTCGAGCAGTTCGAAGGCCGGGCGGCTCAACCCGAACCCGGCCAGGGTGGCGTCGAGTTCACGGTCGGCGAACGCCGTCACCCGACGCAGCCGGCCGACGACCGCCATCGACGAGATGTCCAGATCCGGCCGGGCCCGCTGCCACTGGGCCAGGTAGAGATCCATCCGGTCGAGGGGCTCTCCCATCGGATTCGCGCGGTGGGTACCGCCCGGTTCAGCGGGCGGGGGAATCCGCGCTCCCCCCTTTCGAACTGGTAGCGTCGTTCCGCGGGGCAGGGCTTGCCTTTCAGGCTGCTCAGGCTGGCTGAGAAGCCGCTTCCTTCGGGGAGTGGAGGGGCCCACCCGTAACCGTCCACATGTCCCTTCCCCAGTCGTTGTCTGGTGTGTCCGGCCGCGGTCGCGCGGTGCGGAGCACGTGCGTACGAGCACCGGCCGCGGTGTGTGGATACCTCCGGGGTTCGCGGCCCACCCGTACCGGTGACACGGCGTCACCCAGACAGCAGGATCAAGGCTGCCACGGTGACGCCGAGCCCGACCGTCAACAGGGTCAGCACGGTCGCCTCGACCGTCACCGGGACAGGTTCGCCGGTGCGCGGCGCCGCGGTCCGGCGACGCTCGCGCAGCAGCGCGATGCCCAGCACGGTCATCGAGGCGGCGATCCCGCCCAGCGCCACCGAGCCGACCGGCAGTGCCGCGCGGGCCGCCAGCTTGGCGCACAGCAGCGAGCAGCCCAGGTAGGACAGGCAGGTGCGGGTCCAGGCCAGCGACGTGCGTTCTCGCTGGGCACCAGGTTTACCGGGTTCAGCGGGTTCACCGGGCCGGTTCACCGGTCCGGTCAACGAATCCGCCCCAGGCCGCCGGGCCGTGGGAGCCGGCGGGCAGCGGTGTGCGTCCGGGGCGTCGGCATCGGCCGGCCCTCCTGTCCGTCCAGAGGTGGTGAGCCTGACACAGGCACCGCCCGGGGCCGGGGCGGCAGCCGGTGGACCGTGACGGTTCAGGAGTGTGTCCCGGAATATCCGCACCGGAACCGCCGGTTGGTCCGCAAACCCTGAATCGGCCTCCGTTCTCCGGGCGCTGTCAGACGGTGATCAGGAGCACCACCAGCAGCGTCAGGGACGCGGCGGCCACGCCGAAGGCGAGTACCGGAGCCATGACGGGCAGCGGTAGTGGCCGGCTGGTGCGCAGCGCGTGCTGGCTTCCCACCCAGCGCCGCAGGCCGGCAACGCTGGTCAGCACGCCCAGCAGCACCAGTCCAGCCGCGGCGGCGTGCCGCACGTCGGCGGCGAACAGCCCGGCCGTGAACGCCTCCAACCCGATCCCGGCGGCGATCAGCGCGAGCGCGGTGCGGATCCAGGCCAGGAACGTCCGCTCGTTGGCGAGGGTGAAACGCGGGTCGGGCTCCTCGCCCTCAACCAAACCCCGCCACGCCCAGCTCGGCATCATGGGGCAACTGTAAATGCGCGGCTCCGGCCCCCGGCCCGCGCGGCCGCGCGGGTTGGCTCGGCGTCGGGTCGCACCCGAGGGACCACCGGTGGAATCGGCCACCGCGGGAGTTCCCACCGGAAAATCCGCGATCGGCGACAGCCGCCACCCGGTGGTACGGCACTACCATGAACGGTGCCGGCGGGCCCGGGCGGCCAGCCGGTAGCCCGGAGGGAGGTTGGTCCCGTGCCGGTCAGGCCAGACCACGTCCACCCGCGGTCGGATGGGTCACCGTGAGGGGCTGGCCGCCGCACGTCCTGCCGGTCGGGTCGCTGCCGGCGTTGGACCTGCCGGCCGCGCGGGGCGGGGTGGTGGCGGGCCGGGAACCGGGCGGCAGCCCGGTGACCCTGCGGTTGTTCCGGGCCACACCGGTGCGCATCGGGGTGTTCGGCGCCGGCTACTTCGTCAACCTGCTCGCCTTCCGCGCGTTCGCCCAGGGCGCCCAGGTCGCGGTGGTGACGGCCCGGCCGGCGCGGTGGGCGCCGCTGGTGCGCTCCGCGCCGCCGGGACCGGCCTGGGTCACCGTGGTGCCGCCGGCCAGTCCCACTCCGCCGGCCGGGACGATGCTTCGCCCGTCGCTGTTGGTCGAGGACGTCGACGCCGGGCAGGGCGGGCCGCGCCACGACCTGGGCGCATGGCAGGCCGGCCTGACCCTGGAGCCTGCGATCACCGACACGGCCGGACGGGCCGGGACCGCCATGCGCTCGTGCGACCTGGCGGTGCTGACCCGGCCGGGCGCACACGCGCTCCGCCCGGTGCAGGACGCGTTCCGGTTGCCCGCCGAGGAACTGCGCTGGCTGCCGCAGATGCCCGACGACGTGCTCGCGGTGGCCGTTCCCGGGCGCTGCCGGTTCGTCCGGCTGGTGCCCACCCAGGTCGAGCGGGCGACCTTCGGCCCGCCCCCGGCTCCCACCGGAGCGGGGGCCTGAGCGGTCCGGTGCGGGCGGCTGCGGGCCGCCCGCACGGTGCCCGGGGCGATCTGTCAGAAAATGGCGCGGGCCCGCTCAGGACCGATGGAACGACAGGTCGTGGTCCTGGCCGAGCACGGCTCGGCCGATGGTGGCCAGGACGTGGTCGTCGTTGTCGTGACGTACGTAGAAGGTCAGGTCCCGCAGGATCCGTTCCACCGGGCTCGGTCGCACCAGGCTGCGCGCACCGCAGGCCCGGATGCAGTGGTCCACGGTGTCCAGGGCCAGGTGTTCGATGAGATGCCTGGCCCGGCTGCCGGCCTGTCGGGCCTCGGTCCGTCGACCGGCGTCCCACAGGCTCGCCACGTGCCGCAGCCACAGCAGGGACGTCTCGACGTTGACCGCCATCGCGCCCACCCGCTGCGCGACGTAGGGGTCGGACCCCTTGCCCTGGGCCAGCACGTAGTCCACCGCGTAGTCGTAGGCCGCCTGCGCCGCCCCCAGGAAGCTGGCCGCGTAGTGCGGGACGAACGCGGCCTGCCACCCCTCCCGCAGGTACGCGCCGGGCTCGCCGATGAGGTTCTCGTCGGGCAGGAAGGTGCGGTCGAACCTGACCAGGTGACTCACCGTGGCACGCATGCCGATCGGGTCCCACCAGGTGCCGTCGATCACCACCGAGGGGTCGGACAGGTCGCAGGCGGGCATGATCAACGCGTCCGGTGAGGACTGGGCGTGCCGGGCGCCACCGGGACCGGCGGTGTTGACCTGCAGGATCGCCCACTGCGCGCCGGTGGCGCTGGTGGCGAAGACCTTTGTGCCCTCCAGCACCCAGCCGCCGTCCACCCTGGTCACGGTGGTTCCGAACCGGCGCTGCTCGCCGGGCTTGGGTGACTGCGGCTCCCCGCTCCAGGCGACCCACTTGTGCCCCTGTCGCACAACCCCGTCGAACCACCGTTCCTTCTGTTCGGGCGATCCGAGCGCGTCGATAAGCACCAGGGCGTTGGCGTGCCCCTCCCAGCACCGGGCCAGGGACAGGTCGGCCCTGGCCAGTTCGCTGGTCATCAGCCACAGGGTGAGCGAGTCACCGCCCAGCGGGCCGACACCCAATCCGCCGTACCGGACCGGGACGGTCGGGGCATTCAGGCCGGCCGCGGCCAGGTCGTCGAAGTCCTCGGCCGGAAACGTCGCGGTCCGGTCGTACCGCGCGGCGCGTTCGGACGCGGCACGGGTGACCACACCCAACCGGTCGAGCAGTCGCCTGCCGGGCCGGCCGGGATCCACCCGCGACGTCGCGTCGGTCCTGTCGTTCACACCGTCACCTCGCCGGTTTCGTAGCAGCGGCCGCGCCACCCGCGCGGTGGTTCTTCGGCCGGCGCCGGCGGTTTACCGGCCGGCCCGCCGGGCCGAGCGGGCCTCGCGCAGCAGGTCGCGGGCGCGCGAGGCCGGCATCTCCCGGCCGGTCATGAGTCGGAACTGGCAACTCGCGTCGGCCAGCAGCACGTCCCAGCCGTCGATCACGGTGAGCCGGCGGTCACGCGCGGCGGTCACCAGGGCGGTGTCCTCCGGCGCGTAGACCATGTCCAGCACGGCAGCGTCACCGGGCAGGTCGCCGACCCGGAACGGCACCGTCTGGGTGAGCGGGGTGGCGTGCACCACCACGGAGAAGCCGGCCGGGTCGAAGTCGCCCAGCAGGACGAACGGCAGGCCGAGCAGGGCGGCGGCGTCCCGGCCACGCTGCGACCCACGGTTGACCAGGGTGGGTTCGGCGCCGGCCTGGCGCAGCGCCGCGGCCGCGGCCCTCCCGGCGCCGCCACAGCCAACCACGGCGACCCGACGGTGGGCCACCTGGACTCCGGCGCGGGCCAGTGCCGTGACCACCGCCGGGCTGTTGGACGTGGCCGCGCGCCAGTGCCGTCCGGAGCGGACCAGGGAGTTGGCCGACCCGGAATCCCGCGCCGACACGGTTCGCGTGGCGGCCAGTCGCAACGCGGTCTCCTTGTGCGGCGCGACCACGGTGGCGCCGTCCAGCGGGATGCCCAGGGCCGCCAGCCCGCGTTCGGCCACCTCCCGCCAGAACGGTCCGAACTCCTCCACCTGGAACGGCAGGTACAGCGCCGGCAGGTCCAGTTCGCGGTAGCCGGCGTTGTGCAGCCGCGGCGACAGCGACCGCGACACCGACCGGCCGATGATGCCGTAGAGGCTGCGCAGCGGCCGAAGTCGGGGGAATCCGTAGTCGCCGACGAGCTGGTCCACGGTGGGGATTCCGGTGTCGGGCCCGGCGTCGATCCGGCCGTAGATCACCGGGGCGCCCAGCCACGGGGCGAGCAGGCGGCTCCAGGTCCCGGCCGCGCCGGTACCGAAGGCGGTCAGGTCGCGGCGGCCGACCTCCTTGAGGAACGCCAGCGGCACGAGCGCCTGCTCGGCCCGGGTGATGGCCGGCGCGACCAGGTACAGCCGCGCCCTGGCCACCCGGAGCCGGGCCAGCGTCGCCCGCAGCGCGGCCAGGTCGGTGGCCGGGCCGTGCCAGGAGATCCGCCGAGCCTCCGGCCGGATATGCCCGAGCAGTTCGGGCACCAGATCGCATTCCTCCAGGTCCACCAGGTCGTAGTGACCCGCCGCGGCCAGCAACCGGGCGTGCCGTTCGTCCAGGCTGCCGCGGAACATCCCTCCCTGCTCGGCACCGCGCAGGCTGTAGAGCAGTTCGCCGCCGAAGTGACGGCGCAACCGGTCCGGATCGAGATCGCCGACCAGATCGGCCCGCACCTCCAGGCATCCGGCCCGGCTGGCCAGGGCCCGCAACACCGGCTCGGCCGCCTGGGACGCCCGGGTCAGGGTGACACTGACCGTGGCACTGCCCGACGCCGTCGGCACCGGCGTGGACCGGTCGTCCACAGTGGTGCGCACCGACACACTCATTCGCGTCCTCGCTCCGCTCGGGGCTGGTGGCCTGCCAGGTGGTATCACGTCAGCCTGGCATCATGTCGTAACACCCCCGCACGCCGCGCTCGAAGATGTGCCGACATATCGACAGATCGATGTCCGGTCGGAAGACTGTCGGACGGTCGCGGCCCCGGTCCACCCGACGAACCAGGGCGCCGGTCAGGAGGGTGGTCACGATGGATGAGGGAGCGTTCCTGTCGATCATCACCGCACGACACTGCAAGAGGGCGTTTCTGGACCAGCCGGTGCCCACTGAGGTGCTGGCACGGGTGCTGCGCGCGGCCGGCCAGGCCCCCTCCACCCGCAACACGCAGTTCTGGCAGGTCGCGGTGCTTCTCGGTGCGGCCCGCGACGGCCTGTCCGACCGGTTGTGCGCCCAGTTCGACGCGGGCATCCCTCGACGGCCCGACTACGTCAACCGCCCGCCCAACCTGGGTGAGGTGTACCAGCACCGGTCCACCGAATGGGGGGCCGGACTCTACGGCGCCAAGGGTGTGGCCCGAGACGACGAGGCGGGCCGGCGAGCCCACGACCGGGAGAACTTCCAGTTCTACGGGGCACCGGTGGTGATGATCTTCCACCTGCCCTCCGACGCGGTGCCTGGCACGTTCCTGGAGATGGGCTTCTTCCTGCAGAACGTGATGTTGGGCCTGGTCTCCTGTGGGCTGGGAAGCTGTCCCCAGTACAGCGTGGCCGGGTACGCCGAGGACATCCGCCAGTACTGCGGACTGGGATCCGACCGGTTGGTCGTCTGCGGCATGTCGGTCGGGTACGTCGACGAGTCGGCGCCGGTGAACGCGTTCCACCCGCCGCGGGCCAACCTGGACAGCTACACCCGGTGGCACAGTCATGGACCCTCGGTCCCCGACAACGTGTAGCGCGTCCGGCGTTCGGCCAGTTGCTGGCGTACCAGGGCGTGCAGCCGCCGGGTGCGGTTGCGGTACGCCTCGAACCGCTGGTCGGCCGGGTCTGGTACATCCGGGCCCGGGTTTGGGCGCAAGGTTCGCTCGGCGGCGTCCGGGGCCAACACGATCACCGCGTCCCGCTGCGCGCTGTTCATGCGGTCGACCGCCTCGGTGCCGGCGCACAGATGCCTGGTCAGTGGACGGGGGCGGTGGGTTCGGGGTACCTGCACGCCCGTCTGCCTGAGGAGAACTCGCGGGGGTCGAGGTAGATCAGGCTGATGAAGATGAACAGCCCCTGGTAGAAGACGCCGATCAGCCGGGCCGGGAACACCGCGGAACTGGTCAGGAACACGGTGAATCCACCCCGCAGCGAGTGCATCCGGGTGCCCTGGTCGACCCACGCGCGTATTCCCAGGAGCCGGGCAAGCATAATCGGCGTCGCCGCGTGCTCCTCGACGAAGTGCCCGCGGTCTCTGGACTTGTCGCCGGACTTGGCGTGCCGGTCCATGATCTGGAACCGGCAGGCGTAACCCATCAGGTATGCGAGCGGGCCGAGTATCGCGCCCAAGGTGAGCACGTAGTGGTCGACATCGGTGAGTGCTGTGACCACGGACAGCATGCCGAGTCCCGGCGCGGCCCACCAGTACCAGTGGATCTTTCTGCGCCGGATCAGGTCGATGGCCAAGAAGAAGATCAGTTGTTCGATCCGCATCAGGACCAACATGAACACGATCGAGCCGCCGACAAAGATGAAGTTCAGCGTCGTGGTGCCGACGATGAACGCCGTCCAGAACCCGGATAACACCGTCTCGCGGCCGGGGAACGGCACGGAGCGCCCGAGGATCCGGCGCCGCCTGGAATATCGCCACCATCGGCTCGCGGTGAGGAAGATCGGCATACCGAGCAGGGTTCCCAGCGCCGCCGCGGGCAGCAAAACCGGGCCCCCGATGGAAGGTGGAATTCCGGGCACCAGCCCGCTGGACAACGTCTTGGCCAGACCGCTGAAGGGTACGTAGGTACCACGCGAAGTACCCGACACCCACTCCGAACATTCCGACCGTTGCGGCACGTCCCTTGGTCATGCTTCCTCCACGACGCATGCGGGATTGGTCAGACACAAAACCCACGGTCGGGCGGGGCCGTGTCGCCAGTCACGGACACGGCCATGAAAAGCGCGTCCAAGTTTGACATGATCAAAATGTGAACGCAACCATCCGGGGGATTTTCCTCTGGTCGGTTGGTCCGACTCCGCGCCCGGCCGCCGGGCGCCCCATGCGGATCAGTTCGAAGTCGCGGTATCAGTAACACAATTTGGCTCCCGGCCGGATCTGTGGTCACGGGTCAGGGCCGTACTCGCCGGTGCGACGGCAGGGGCGACAGGTGTGGCTCGGGGCCGGCTCCGGTCCGGTGGGCCACCGCCCCGCCGGTGCAGCCGGCCTCGGTGTCGGTCATGCCGGCCAGGGCGGGGCGGTGACCGGTCAGAGTGAGACCGGCCACCAGCACGATCCCGATCGCCAGCCACGGGGCGACCATGCCGACGGACGTCTGGAACACGCTGCCGAAGATCCCGAACGGCGCGATCGGCACCGTAGAAGATCAGCCCGTAGACCAGCAGGTCGACGAACGACAGGGAGCGCTTGGGTTCCTGCCCGTACCCGAACCGCTCCGGTCCGGGCGCCGGGTCCGCCGAGCTGGCGCGGACCGTCGCGTCATCGTCGGCTCCTCCCGTGGGTGCGTCGGCGCGCCCGACCGGAGCCGGCGGACGGGCCCGCGACCGACCCTGCGAGTGTGACGCTCAGGTGCGGGCAGGTACACCGTCTGTGACATCGGTTCGCGGCCGGCGCCATCCCCGGCCCCGCCGGGGGATGGCGACTGCCCGAGGTGTGGCCGGCGCGGGTCAGCCGGCCGGGGTACCGGCGGTGACGAAGCGGGCGAGGTCGGCGCTCTGGGCCAGCCGGCTGGGTTCGTGGACGTACATCATGTGACCGGCCGGGTAGTAGGCGACCTGGATGTTAGCCCGCAGCGGCTCGGGGATCTCCAGGTGCGCCAGCACGTACTCCGCGGCGTGGTAGGCGGTCGCGCCGTCGTAGTATCCACACGCGACGTGCACCCGAAGGTGCGGGTTGTGCCGCATCGCCTCGGCCAGCGCGTCGGCCACGTACACCCCCCGGCCTTCGAACTCCCGGTAGCTCCACGGCCGCACCCGGTCGGTGAGGACCTCGTAGGGCAAGTCGTTGGCATAGTTCAGTTCGCCGCGCACGTAGTGGTTGAGCACGGCCGAGTAGGGGCCGAGGATCGCCGCATAGCTGGGGTCGTGCGAGGACACCTCCGCGGCGTCGTCGGCCTCGGTGCCGGTGAACCGGCCGTCCAGCCGCCCGACCACCAGACCGGCCGCACGCAACAACTCACGGAAGAAACGGTGCGGGCTGATCCGCAGGTTCGCCCGTTCCACGAACTCCTCGGACAGCCCGGTGATCGCGGCCACCCGGCGGACCATGGCGGCCCGCTCACCGGACGGCAACCGCGCCCCCCGGGCCAGCGCGTACGGGTAGTCCCGGGCCGCCAGTTCCTCGGCCTCGGCGCGCACCTGGGACAGCGGCCGGTCGCCGTGCAGGCCGTGGTAGTGCGCCATCGCCGCGTAGGTCGGCAGGTACAGTACGTAACCGAGGTCGTTGCCGTTGCCGGGCCGCAACGTGCCCATGTCCAGCACCGAGGAGATCAGCATCACGCCGTTGAGGTACATGCCGAACCGCTTCTGCAGGTACCCGGCCAGCGCGGCGGCGCGCAGCGTGCCGTAGGACTCCCCGGCCAGGTACTTCGGGGACGTCCACCGGCCGTTGCGGGTGGCCCACAACCGGATGACCTCGCCGACGGACTCCATGTCCCGGGCGTAGCCGTGGTATTCGGCCGGCTTGCCGCCGGTCACCGCGCGGGAGTACCCGGTCGAGACCGGGTCGATGAACACCAGGTCGGAGTGGGCGAGCAGGCTCTCGGCATTGTCGTCGAGCCGGTACGGCGGGCCGGTCAGCGCACCGGCGTCGCCCATGATCACCCGGCGCGGACCGAGCAGGCCCAGGTGCAGCCAGACGCTGGCGGAGCCCGGGCCGCCGTTGAACGCGAACGTGACCGGCCGGCTGGACGGGTCGACGCCGTCCAGGGTGTAGGAGACCACGAACAGTTCGGCGCGGGCCTTGTGGCCGTCGAAGGTGCCGTCGGTGTGCGCCTCCTCGCGCAGCACGATCCGCCCGGCGGTGGCGGTGTAGGCCAGCGGCTCGCCGTCCACGGTGAGGATGTGCCGGGTGGTGACCAGGTCGTCGGCGGGTTCCGGGCTGGGTGGGCCACCCGAGCCGTTCACCGACCCGTTGCCTGACGACGCTGTCGCGGTCTGCTCGGCCATGATTGTGACCCTATATGAGCCAGTCCGTACACCTGTCGAACCCCGCTGGGCCGCTCCCCCGCATGGGTGGCCGGTGCCATGCCGCCACCTGGGACATCGAGCCGGTAACTCGCCGGCCACCAGGGCCGGGTTCGCCCGGCCGGCCGGTGCTGACACGCCGCGCGCGGGTGTCCGCCGGCGGCGGTCGGGGTAGATCTGACCTGTCCGGCGGGTCCTGACCGGATCGGGCACCCGTCCATCCCACGGCGGGCGGGCCGTCTGACGACGATTTTCCACCGGCCGTGGCAGGCGTTTTGGTCCGGCCGGCCGTGGGCCGCCCCAGACGCGGGCCACCCAACGCGAACCACCCGGCACCGACACAGTGAGGACGCGGTGATGGCGGTACTGATCCTGCTGGCGGTCACGGCCTTTGTCATTGCCGGAATGACCCTGCCGGGGCGGCGGCGGCAGGTGACCGCGGCGCGGTGGCGGCATGCCCTGCGCACGCTCCGTCAGGACCGGCCGCCGACCCGTCCGCCGGCGGGGCTGCCCGAGCTCTACCAGGCCCCCGAGCACGTCCGGGTGATCCGCCCACGGGGGCGGATCACCGAGCGCTGACCGGCTCCGGTCGGGGCCGGCCCGGCGGTGGTCGCGCCGGCCGGGCCGTGTGGTCCAATCGTGTCTCGCCGGCCGGGCCGGGTACGACCGCGGCCGGTGCCGGTCCGGGGACCACCCGCACCCACCACCGTGCCGCGTCCCCTCGGGGCGGCTCAACCGGTGGTGGACGCGGCGGGGCCGATCGCGGATCGGCGCCGGTGCGGCCGATCCGGGTTCCGGTAGCGTGTCGGGACCGGTCCGGCGTCACCGTGCCGGTGGCCTGCCGCCACGCCGGCGGCCGTCACGCAGCAGGGAAGGGGGACCGGTGCCGGACGATCCACTCACCGGTGGCCACGTGCTACTCACCGGCGCGACCGGGTTTCTCGGACAGGCCGCGCTGGAGCGGCTGCTGTCGTCCTATCCGCGGACCCGGGTGTCGGTGCTGATCCGCCGGCGGGGTAGCCAGCCGGCCGCCGAACGGTTGGCCCACCTGCTGCGTAAGCCGGTGTTCCGGCACTGGCGGGAAGTCGTCGGTGAGGACGTCGCGGCGGCCACCGTGGCCGACCGGGTGGCCGTGGTGGAGGGTGACCTGGGCACGGTGCCAGAGTTACCGCGTGACCTGACCTCGGTGATCCACTGCGCCTCCACGGTGTCGTTCGACCCGCCGATCGACGAGGCGTTCACCACCAACCTGTCCGGCGTGACCAACCTGTACACCGCGGTGCACCGGGCCGGTTGCCGGCCGCACGTGGTGCACGTGTCCACCGCCTACGTCGCGGGCAGCCGCAAGGGTGTGGTGCCCGAGGCGTCGCTGGACCACTCGGTGGACTGGCGCGCCGAGCTGGACGCGGCACTGGCCGCCCGGGCCGAGGTGGAGCGGGACTCTCGCCGGCCCGAGACGCTGCGCCGGGCGCTGCGCCGGGCCCAGGCCGAGCACGGCAAGGCCGGGCCGCAGGCGGTGGCCGGGGCGGCCGAGGAGGCCCGTCGGTCCTGGGTCTCCGAACGGTTGGTCGACTACGGTCGGACCCGGGCCCGCAGCCTGGGCTGGCCGGACGTGTACACGTTCACCAAGGCGCTGGGTGAACGGGCGGCCGAGCAGTTGGCGACCGGCCTGCCGCTGTCGATCGTGCGCCCGGCCATCGTCGAAAGCGCGCTTCACCACCCCTACCCCGGGTGGATCGACGGGTTCAAGATGGCCGAGCCGATCATCCTGGCGTTCGGCCGGGGGGCGCTGCCGGAGTTCCCGGGCACCCCGGACGGGATCCTGGACATCGTCCCGGTGGACATCGTCACCAACGCACTGCTCGCGGTCGCCCAGGCGCCGCCCCCAGTCGGCGAGCCGGCCTACTACCACGTGGGCTCGGGTTCGCGGAATCCACTGACGTTCCGCGACATGTACGACAACGTGCGTGAGTACTTCGGGCGGTATCCGTTGCCCGAACGGGGCCGCGGCCAGATCCGGGTGCCCACCTGGAAGTTCCCCGGCGGCCGGCGGGTGGAGCGGATGCTGCGCACCGGTGAGCGCGCCACCGAGCTGGCCGAGCAGGCGCTGCTGCGGATACCGGCCAGCGGCCGTACCCGCGACTGGATGACCCGGGTGCACCGGGAACAGCGGCAACTGGACTTCCTGCGCCGGTACGCCGACCTGTACGGGGTGTACACCGAGGCCGAGGTGATCTACACCGACCAGCGGCTGCTGGCGCTGCACCGCTCCCGTAGCACCGACCAGCAGCGGGAGCAGGGTTTCGACTCCGCGGTGGTCGACTGGCGGCACTACCTGCAGGAGGTGCACTGCCCGAGCGTGACCGCGTCGCTGCGGCACCTGGGCGGGTCGGGGCGGTCGCCGGCGGCGCGGGCCCTGACGGCCGGGTCGGACGTGATGGCGGTGTTCGACCTGGAGGGGACGGTGCTGGCCTCCAACGTGGTGGAGGGGTACCTGTGGGCCAGGCTGGCCGAGTCGCCCAAGTCGGCGTGGCCGGCCGAACTGGCCGCCGTGCTGGGCGCGCTGCCCAGGTACCTGGCGGCCGAGCGGCGGGACCGCGGGGAGTTCCTCAGGTCGTTCATGCGCCGCTACGAAGGTGCCAGCGAGGCGGAGTTGCGCCGCCTGGTGGCCGAGCGACTCGGCGACGCCCTGCTGCGCCGGGCCGCACCCGAGGCGGTACGCCGAATCCGGGCACACCGGCGGGCCGGGCACCGCACGGTGCTGATCACCGGCACCGTCGACGTGCTGGTCGAGCCGCTGCGTGGGCTGTTCGACGAGATCGTGGCCAGCCGGTTGCACGCCGCCGACGGCGTGTACACCGGGTTTCTGGACCGGCCGCCGCTGGTCGGCGAGGCCAGGGCGGCCTGGGTTCGCCGGTACACCGCCGACGCCGGGGTCGACCTGGCTGGCAGTTGGGCCTACGCCGACAGCTACTCCGACCGGCCGCTGCTGGAACTGGTGGGTAACCCGGTGGCGGTCAACCCCGACCCCAGGCTGTACCGGCACGCGAAGCGGCGCCGCTGGACGGTGGCCGAGTGGGGCCGGCACACCGGAGGAGCCACCGAGGCCCTGCTGGAGGCGGCCCGATGAGCGCAGCGGAGCGGAGCGAATCAGGAAGTACAGCGCGCTCGTGCCTCAGGGCCGCCCGCAGCGAAGCAAGGACGGACCTGAGCAAAGCGCAGCGGAGCGAATCAGGCAACATGGCGCACTCGGACCTCACCGGCCGCGGTGCGGGTACCGTCGCCGTCGTGGCGGGGGGTGCGTGGTGATCCTGGCGTTGGAGTACCACCGGTCTCCGGCCCGTTACCTGGCCGCCCGGGGGGCCACGGCCAGCCCGTTGACCGGCCGGCTCGTCGGGGCGCTGGCCAGCAACCTGGCTCCGTTGCGGCTGGTGTCCCGGCCCGATCCACGACAGGTGCACGACGGCTGGGTGCGGGTTCGGCCGCTGTTGTCGGGCATCTGCGGGTCGGATCTGGGCCTGCTCACCGGCCGGTCCTCGCCGTACCTGTCGCCGATGGTGTCGATGCCGTTCGTGCCCGGTCACGAGGTGGTCGGGGAGTTGCTCGACGACGCCGGGGACATCCCGCGGGGCAGCCGGGTGGTGCTGGATCCGGTGCTGTCCTGCGCGGTGCGAGACGTGCCGCCGTGTGTGTGGTGCCAGACCGGTCGGGAGAGCAGGTGCGACCACGTGACCGCGGGGCGGGTGTCCTCGGGGTTGCAGACCGGGTTCTGCGGTGACACCGGCGGCGGCTGGAGCCGGATGCTGGTGGCGCACGCCCGCCAGTTGCACCGGGTGCCCGACGAGCTGCCGACCGACCGTGCGGTGTTGGTCGAGCCGTTGGCGTGCGCGGTCCACTCGGTGCGCCGGGTGCCGGTGCCACCGGGAAGTTCGGTGCTGGTGGTGGGGGCCGGCACGGTGGGCCTGCTCACCCTGCTGGCGTTGCGGGAGTTCACCCAGGCCGGGCCGGTGTACGTGGTGGCCAAGCACGGCCACCAGCGAGACCGGGCCCGTGACCTGGGTGCCACCGAGGTGTTCGACCCGCGGCGGGCCGCCCGGGCGCTGCGCCGGGCCGCCGGCGGGTCGTTGCAGAAGCCCGACCGTGGGGCGGAGTTCCTGCTCGGTGGCGCGGACACCGCGTTCGAGTGCACCGGCGGGTCCGGGGGTCTGGATCTGGCGCTGCGGTTGGTGCGGGCTGCTGGCACGGTGGTGCTGTCGGGCATGCCCGCCGGGCCGGTGGACCTGACCCCGGTGTGGTACCGGGAGTTGAGCCTGGTGGGTTCCTACGCCTCCGACAGCGGCGGCCCCCGGCCGGCCGAGCCGGACCAGCCCGTCGGCGGGGCCGTCAGCGCGCCCGGGGCCGGGCGGGCCGG
>DASULA010000472.1:0-8733 GCA_036278435.1 Mycobacteriales bacterium
ACCTGCCCCGCCCGGAGCGCCTGCTGGACGCCGAGCAGGCCGTGCAGACCATCGCCGGGCTGATGCCCGGCAATTGGGTGCATCGGATCCAGGCCGCCGGGCGGGGCCTGCTGCTGGTGGACGGCGTGGACGAGCTTGCCGACCGGCAGCGGGACAAGGTGCGCCGTTGGCTGGGCCGGATGCTCGGCGCTTTCCCGGACACCCGGGTGGTGGTGACATCCCGGCCGCTGAACACCACAGCGCGATGGCTGGAACGTGAGGGCTTCGAGCCGGTCACCCTGGACCGGATGAACCCGGCGGACGTGACCGCCTTCGTGGCCCGCTGGCACGACGCCGCGGCCGACGGCGGCAGCCTGCCCTGCCGGCCGGACGAGCTGCCCGGCTACCAGGCCGCGCTGCTCCGCCATCTCGACGCCAACCCGCACCTGCGCACCCTGGCCGCCAACCCCCTGCTCGCCGCGCTGGTCTGCGCGCTGAACCTGGACCGCCGCGCCCAACTCCCCCGCGACCGGATGGGCCTGTACGCCGCGGCGTTGGAGTTGCTGCTGGAACGCCGGGACGTCGAGCGGGAGGTGCCGGCCGACCGGGAGTTCCCGCTGGACCTGCGGCAGAAGACCGAACTGCTCACCGGCCTGGCCTGGTGGCTGACCGTCAACAGCCACACGGAGATGTCCACCGACGACGCGGCCCGCGAGATTGGCACCCGGCTGCGCACCCTGGGAGAGGTCGGCGTCACGGCCGAGGACGCGCTGCGCTACTTGGTCGAGCGCAGCGGGGTGCTGCGTGAACCAGTGGTGGGCCGGATCGACTTCGCGCACCGCACGTTCCAGGAGTACCTGGCCGCCCGCGAGGCGGCCGGCCACGGCATGGTCGGCCTGCTGACCAGCCACGCCCACCTGGACACCTGGCACCAGACCGTGGTGATGGCCGCGGGTACCGACAGCACCGCGTTCCGCGCCGATCTGCTCACCGCCCTGCTGGACCGGGCCGAACGAGGCGGCCGGCACGCCCGCCGGCTCCGTCTGCTGGCCGCCGCATGTCTGGAGACCGCGCCATCCCTCCCCGAGACCGTCCGAGCCCGCGTCGAGTCGGCCCTGGACATCCTCATCCCACCGCGGAACCACCGAGGCCCGCACCCTGGCCACCGCTGGCGAAGCCGTACTCCGCCGGCTCCCCGATACCCTGAATGCCCTAACCGAAAAGGCCGCCGCCGCCACGATCCGCACCGCCGCCCTCATCCACAGCCCCCACACCCTCGACACCCTGGCCCGCTACTCCCTCGACCCCCGCCACCACGTGCAGGACGAGTTGGCCACCGTCTGGCAGTACTTCGACCCCGACGAGTACGCCCGCCACATCCTCGCCGACGCCCCGTTGAGCGACGGAACTATATTCGTGGACACGCGACAACTACTGTCAGCGCTTCACCATCTACGAAACCTCGACGAGCTTTGGTACGGAAATCCCGTTGAGAAAGTTGCGAACTTACGCTGGTTGAGCGATGCACAAAAATTGAGAAAAATTACCGTATCGGGCTCAGGCGATTTAGATTTATTTCCGCTTGGCAATCACCTGAGCCTCGATTTGGTATGGGCTACCGCCGAAGGTATGTTCCATAACTTCAAAACCCTGACTCTCCTACCCGAATTCTCATCTCTTGTACTCATACAGAGTAGCTCGTTCACTAATCTCAACTTTCTCACAAGGTTACACCAACTGACGCAACTGGGGCTTGGCCCCTGCCAACTGTCCAAGCCCGCTTTGCATCTGCTGACCGAGTTGCGCTCACTTAATCTGATAAACGGTAGCGTCGATGGCGGGCTGATTACATTGGCCGACGTGCGGCCGGAACTCAATTCCTTGACGTTAGAAGATTGCGGCGAATTGCCCGACCTGTCCCCACTAGCCACCTTGACAAACCTTCGCAGGCTTGATCTCCCTCGGTGCATAATCGGGCCGCTCGACCCGCTGAAGAACCTGCCTTACCTAACCGAACTTGACCTGTCGGGCGTTCAGCCCGACTTGGATCTGTCCCCGCTGGCAGACTGCCGGCTGATCATCTGCTTGGGCAAGGATCAGCAGGTCACCGGCTTGGACCGGCTCGGCCCGGGCATCACCATCAAGCGGCTACGCTGACCGTCCGTTCTCGTTCCATCGGTGAGCAGGAATCGCGCGAACCTTCTTCGGCACCGGAAACCGCATTGGCACCGCCGGTGATCCGTGGGAGCGATTGCCCGGGTGCCCGCTCACCGGTTACGGCATTTCGTGCGGGTTGGGGACGGGCTCGGGGATGTCGAGGTAGTCCAGGTTGGCACCGGTGGGGTCGAGGTGTGGGGTGGCGTATGCCTCAGCGGTGGCCTGCCAGGAGCTCAGGGTGATGGCGAGCCGGTCGAACTGGCCGGTAGCGGCGCCGACGCGGGCGGCGGCGCGGAAGTCGTCGGCGAACTGGGCACGGGCGGCGTCCGGCAGGAGTGTAACCCAGGGAAAGGTGTCGATGAGACTGTCCACACCGACGATTATGCCGGTGACCCGGACACGTTCAGGTCGGCGAGGATGGCGGCGAAGGCGACGTGGACAATGCGTGTAGCACGATGGGACACGCTGTGCTACACTCCTAGGCATGAGAACCATCAGCCAGCGTGAGCTACGGAACGAATCCGCAGCCGTGATGGATGCTGTCGAAGCAGGCGAAACGTTCCACATCACCCGTAACGGCACCGAGGTCGCGGAGCTGCGACCGATACCGCGTCCCCGGCGAGAGTTGACCGCCGAAGAATTGGTCGCCCGACACCGTAGACTGCCACGCGTGGACTACGCCCAGATGCGTCAGGAAGCTGACGAGTTCTTCGGCTCCGAGGACCGCATCGGAACGGACGATGATCCCTGGGAGCGACGCCGTGGCTGATCGCCACATCACAGGCATCCTTGATACATGTACATATGTTGATCTCTACCAGATTGATGGTACGCAATTACCTGCACTCCCGAAGATCACCACACTAACCATCGCGGAACTGCAACAGGGTGTCGCCATGGCAAGAGATGCGGCCACCAGGGCGATTCGAGCCGAAACCCTCAACTCTGCGATTGCCGAGTTCGAACCGATTCCCTTCGACCAACAGGCAGCGGCCAGGTATGGAACGCTCGTATCGCTTACCATCGCGGCAGGGCGCGATCCGCGTCCTCGCAGAATCGACTTGATGATTGGATCCATCGCCTCGACCCGATGCCTTCCACTGTTCACTCGTAACATCGATGACTTTCGAGGTCTCGGCGCCGTGTTGACTGTGGTCGGCGTCTGACAGCACACCGATTTGGATTCAGGTGACCTCGGTGAGGGCGCCGGTGTGGACGTTGAAGACGAAGCCGCGGATGGCGTCGGTGTGTGGGAGGAGCGGGTCGGCCTTGAGGCGGGCGATGGACTGGCGGACGTCGGCGGCGGAGTCGGCGAAGAACTCGCCCAGCCAGTCGGGGCGGATGCCGGTGTCCTGTTCGATCTGGTCGCTGAAGCCGGCGTCGGTGGTGGTGAGCATGCCGCAGTCGGTGTGGTGGATCAGGATGATCTCCCGGGTGCCCAGCAGGCGCTGGCTGATCGCCAGGCTGCGCCGCACGTCGGAGGTGATCACCCCGCCGGCGTTGCGGATCACATGCGCGTCGCCCTCGGCCAGCCCGAGGATCCCGTACGGGTTCACCCGGGCGTCCATGCAGGCCACCACGGCCACGTGGGTGGCTGGCGGCATCGGCAACCCCCGGTCGGTGAATCCTTCGGCGTAGCGTTCGGCGTTGGCGAGTAACTGGTCGCTGGTGGTCATGCCGTCGTCAACTCCTCGATCCGGGGGCACCGCCGCCCGCCAGTATCCCGAGCCGGTCATCCACCGGCGAGCGCGACATTCCACTTGCGGCACAGATCACTCCCGCCGGCCGGGTCAGCCGCGCTGCCGAACACGTACCGGTCCGGTCGCACCAGCACCACGGCCCGGCCGTGCTCGTCGAACCAGCGGGCGTAGTAGCCGTCCGGGTCACCGAGCCGGCCCAGGCCCACCACGCCGACACCGGTGCCCGCACCGGCCGGCGGTTCGTCCATGCCGACCAGTAGCGGGCCGTCGCCGGCCACGTCGTCGAACCGGCGCCGGTCCGGCCCGACCAACCCCTGCGGGAACGGCTGACCGGCCAGCGGGTCGCCCGCCAGCGTCAGCCCCTCGCCCAGTCCCGGCTGCGGCGGCGGCTGGACCGCCTGCGCGCCGGCATCTCGCGCGGCGAGCATTCCGGCGTCGCGGGCCGCGACCGCGTCCGGGTCGAGCACGCAGATCACCTTGCCCAGTTCCACCGACACCTCGGTGGCCACCCGCAACTGCGCCAGCCGCTCGGTCGGGTAGCTACCCAGGATCGCCTCGCCGGCCCGGCCGGCCAGCACCAG
Organism: Mycobacteriales bacterium; assembly: GCA_036278435.1. Classification (GTDB taxonomy): domain Bacteria; phylum Actinomycetota; class Actinomycetes; order Mycobacteriales; family DASULA01; genus DASULA01. The sequence goes on from DASULA010000472.1 coordinate 4,418, forward strand.
GTCCAGCTTCCAGGTCAGGTTGGCCACGTCGCGCACCCCGGCCGCCAGACCCTGGCCGGCGAACGGCGGCATCTGGTGCGCGGCGTCCCCGGCGATCAGGATCCGGCCGCGCCGCCACTCGTCGGCCCACAGCGCCCGGAACGTGTAGACGGCATGCCGTTGCAGGGTGGCTCCGGTCGGGGTGAGGTCCCACGGGGCGAGCAACGCCCACACCGTGCCCTCCCGTTCCAGTTCCTCGCGGCTCTCCCCGGGCCGGCGCATGAACTCGAACCGCCGCCGGCCACCCGGCCCACCCGGCACCGCCGTGGTCGGCCGGGCCGGATCGCACATCTGGAGCGCGGGCGGGTCCCAGATTCGTGGACGGTGCTCCGCCACGTCCACCACCAGCCAGTCGTGGGTGAACCCCAGGTCGGTCACGGTGGTGTCCAGCGCGCCGCGCACCACGCTGCCGGCCCCGTCGCAACCGAGCAGGTACCGGGCCTCGACCCGCTCCCCCGCGACCGTCACGGCGACCCGGTCGCCGGTGTCACGCACGCCGGCCACCTTCACCCCCCGGTGCACCGCCACGGTGGGCAGTGCCCGCACGGCCCGGTCCAGCAGTGCCTCCAGTTCGGGCTGGCAGAACATGTTGCTGGCCGGGAACCCGTGTGGCCCCAGATCGGTCAGGTCGAAGGTCAGCAGCGTCCGCCCGGCGGCATTGCGCCACTCGTAGGTGATCGGCGCGTCCATGATCTCGGCGACCTGGTCGGCCAGCCCGGCGCCCTGCAACACTCGCAGCACCTCGTCGTCGACGTGTACCGCCCGGGGCAGGCCATAAGGCTGCGTCCGCCGCTCGTACACGGCCACCCGGTGGCCGCGCCGGCCGAGCAGCAGCGCGGCGAGTTGACCCACCGGCCCGTACCCCACGATCACCACATCCCGCACGGCCCCATCCTGCCCGACCCGCCCGTCCAGCCGCCGCTGTGAGGTCTTCTCGCGAAAACCTCACCTGTAACCGGTTACTTTCGTAGGTTTTCTCGCGAAAACCTCGTGGGTGAACCGGCGGGGGCGGGTGCGGGCTCAACTAAGGTGAGTGACCATGCTGCCTGTGGATGCCAGGGATTTGATCGAACGGGTGCGGACGTCGCGCGAGCTGCGCACCGCGCCGGTGATCCTGGAACTGGACCTGACCGAGGGTGTCGCCGAGGCGACGCCGCACGACCCGGTGTCGATGGTGCTGTCCCGGCATCGGCCGGTACTGCGTGACGTGGTCGACGGGCTGCGCCGGGCCGGCGGTGACCAACGGGTGCGGGCGGTGGTGGCCAAGGTCGGCGGTGCCGGGATCGGGCTGGCCCGGGTGCAGGAGATCCGCGACGCGGTGGCCGCGTTCCGCCGGTCCGGCAAGCCGGCGGTGGCGTGGGCCGAGTCGTTCGGCGACTTCGGGCCCGGCACCGTGCCGTACTACCTGGCCACCGCGTTCACCGAGATCTGGCTCCAGCCGTCCGGCGACCTCGGCCTGACCGGGGTGGCCAGCGAGGTGTCGTTCCTGCACGACGCGCTGGACCGGGCCGGAATCGTCCCGCAGGTCGCCCAGCGGCACGAGTACAAGAACGCGGCGAACCAGTTCACCGAGCGCGACTTCACCCCGGCCCACCGTGAGGCCGCCCAACGGCTGGTCAGCTCGGTGGCCGATCAGGTCGTCGCCGGGGTTGCCGAGGCGCGCCGGCTCGACCCGGACGCGGTGCGCGCCGCGGTCGATCGGGGGCCGCTGTCCGGAGAGCAGGCCGTCCAGGCGGGCCTGGTGGACCGGCTCGGTTACCGCGACGAGGTGCACGACGCGGTGCGGGACCAGGTCGGGCCGGGCACGCCCCTGCTCTACCTGTCCCGGTACCAGCGGACCGGCTCAGCCCAGCGGGCACGCCGGTTCACCGCGCCGGCCCGCCCGGTGGTGGCCCTGGTACACGGCACCGGGCAGATCCGGCAGGGCCGCAGCGGGCGCGGCCCTGCCGGCTCGTGGATGGGTTCGTCCACCATCGCCGCGGCGGTCCGCGCCGCCGCCGTGGACGAACGGGTGAAGGCGATCGTGTTCCGGGTGGACAGTCCCGGCGGCTCCTACGTCGCCTCGGACACGGTGTGGCGGGAGGTCGTGCTGGCCCGCCGGTCCGGCACACCGGTGGTGGTGTCGATGGGGGACGTGGCCGGCTCGGGCGGATACTTCGTGTCGATGGCCGCGGACGCGATCGTCGCGCAACCAGGCACGCTGACCGGATCGATCGGGGTCTTCGGCGGCAAGCCCGTGGTGCGCGACCTGCTGGACCGGTTCGGCATCACCCGGGGCGTGGTCACCGCGGGCGCGCACGCGGACATGTTCAGCACCGGCAGGCCGTTCACCGAGCAGGAGTGGGCGCTGGTGAACGACTGGTTGGACCGGGTCTACGAGGATTTCGTCACCAAGGTCGGCCAGGGCCGCGGGATGACCCGCGACCAGGTACACGAGGTGGCCCGGGGGCGGGTGTGGACCGGCGCGGACGCGGTCGAGCGCGGACTGGTCGACGAGTTGGGCGGGCTGCACCGGGCGATCGAGTTGGCCAGTGACCGGGCCGGGCTTCCGGGCGGTCGCGAGCCGGAAATCCGGGTGCTGCCCAGGTTCTCCCCGCTGGACCGGCTGCTGCCGGCGCAGTCCAGCGAGGACCCGGCCGCCGCCGCGGCCCGAGGCGGATCGGCCGATTGGGGGTCGATCTCCGGGCTGGCCGCGCGGCTCGGCCTGCCCGACGCCGGGCCGCTGCTGATGCCGACCGGCTTGTCGCCGCGCCAACCGGTGCGGTGACCAGAAGCGCCCGTCAACCCACGGGAGTTTTCTCGCGAAAACCTCACGTGTAACCGGTTCCAATTGATGGTTTTCTCGCGAAAACCTGCCTGGGTAACCGGTTGCCTGCCCGGTTCTCGTAGGGGACTGCGCGTCGGGGGATGAGCTTGGTGGGAGGTCCGGTGGCGGGACGGACCGTCCGGTCGGCGGTGTTGGTTGCTGGCCGGGGCCGAACCGGCCGGCTACGTTCGCTTCCAGAGCACCCACGACTGTGAGCTGGAGGTACCCATGCGCGTCACCGATTCGGTAGCCGTTGTCACCGGCGGAGCGTCCGGGCTGGGATTCGCCACGGCCCGACGTCTGCTGGACCAGGGCGCCCGGGTCGTGCTGCTGGACCTGCCGTCCTCGCCCGGAGACAAGTCCGCCGCGGAACTGGGCGAGCGGGCCGTGTTCGCCGCCGGGGACGTCACGGCGGAGGGCGACGTCGCCGCCGCCTTGGACGTCGCCACCGGGCTGGGTGAGTTGCGCGTGCTGGTGAACTGCGCCGGTATCGGCACGCCGGGCCGGGTGCTCGGCAAGAAGGGCCCGCTGCCACTGGCGGAGTTCGCCCGGGTGGTGACGGTCAACCTGATCGGCACGTTCAACGTGACGAGGCTGGCCGCCGAGCGGATGGCCACGAACGAACCCCGGGACGGTGACCGGGGCGTCGTGGTCTGCACGGCGTCGGTCGCCGCGTTCGACGGGCAGATCGGGCAGGCGGCCTACTCCGCGTCCAAGGGCGGCGTGGTGGGGATGACACTGACTCTGGCCCGGGACCTGGCCAGCCGGCAGATTCGGGTGATGACGATCGCGCCCGGGCTGTTCCAAACGCCGATGCTGGCCGGGTTGCCGACCGACGCTCAGGCGTCGCTGGGCGCCCAGGTCCCGCACCCGAGCCGGCTCGGCCAGCCCGAGGAGTACGCGGCGCTCGCGCTGCACATCGTTGACAATCCAATGCTCAACGGGGAGACCATCCGTCTCGATGGTGCGATCCGGATGGCTCCCCGCTGAGCGTTCGGGTGCCCCACATGCGGACCCGGTGACGGATCTGACTCCGGCATCGGGTTCCTGATCGGATCGGTCCGGCCCCGCCCGGTGCACCGAAACGACGGTGCACCGAGCCAACCCGATCCGGCCCGGCACGTTCACGCCGTGATCAGCGACGGAACGGGCCGGACGTCATGCCCCGGTGGGTCAACCCACCGGGGTGTTCTTCCTCTTCCGTCCCGCCACGGTCGCGATTCCCCCGGCCAGCAGCATCAGTAGCGCGGGGGGCAACAGGTCCTCGACATCGGTCCCCGTGAAGGCGAGTTCCCTGGCGTGGTGGTGATGGACCACCGGCGCCGGTCCCACTCCGCCACCGGGTGGCGGTGGTGGCACTGGGGGCGTCACCGGCGGAGGCGGCGACACCGGCGGAGGCGGTGGCGACACCGGAGGCGGCGGCGGTGGATTCACCGGCGGAGGTGGCGGCGTCACCGGAGGCGGCGGCGGA
>DASULA010000473.1:0-25982 GCA_036278435.1 Mycobacteriales bacterium
GCCCGCGTCATAGCCCATCTCCAGCAGGCGTACCTGGAGGGCGGCCACGTCGTCACCGACCATCGGGTGGGCCACCGCGTACTGGAGCACCCGGTCGCCGAGCCGCCACCGGGCCTCGGTCACCGCGCGGTAGGTCTCCGCGCCGACCACCCCGTCCACGGTCAGCCCGCGGCGTTGCTGGAACGCCCGTACGGCGAGTTCGCACTCGCCGTCATACACCTGGCCCGCGTCGCCCGGACCGGGCCCGGTCAGCATCCCTAGCGCGGTCAGGACAGCACGAACCTCGGCGACGGCCGGTCCGGTGTCGCCGCGGCGGATGGACTGCATAGGGGTCCCTCGGGGGCGATAGGGGCAGGGGCAATTCGTCTACTTTGTCACCTGCGGTGGGGGTTCCGTCGGGCGACCATGACATTCTGCCCCTTCCGCCGGGCTCGTCCGCAGCAGGGCTGGGACTCCGTAAGGGTGAGTCGGCCGGGCCGCCGTGTGGGTGGCGGCCCGGCCTGGTTGGAAGGCGCGACGGCGGGACCGCAGCGGTCACCGCCGAGCGGTCACAGGTAGTCGGCGAGATCCCGGAGCAGCGCCGCCTTGGGCTTGGCCCCGACGATCGACTTCACGACCTGGCCGCCCTGGAACACCGACATGGTGGGGATCGAGAGGATCTGGTAGTCCTGCGCTGTCTGCGGGTTCTCGTCGATGTTGAGCTTGACCACGGTGATCTTGTCCGCGTGCTCGGCGGCGATCTCCTCAAGCACCGGCGAGACCATCTTGCATGGCCCGCACCATTCGGCCCAGAAGTCCACGACAACCGGCTTGTCACTCTTGATGACGTCCGCGGCGAACGTCGCGTCAGTGACGGCCTTCGTTGCCTGTCCCATGGTGTCTCCCTTGACGGTTGGGGTTCGGCTGGTGTTCATACCCGGACGGCTGTTCAGACCCGGACCGCCTGGCCGGCGGCGGCACCGGCGGACTGGGCCCGGGAGACCAGCCAACGCTCGGCGTCCAGCGCGGCGGCGCATCCGGTGCCGGCCGCCGTGATGGCCTGGCGGTAGTTGTGGTCGACGACGTCGCCGCAGGCGAACACCCCGGGCAGGTCGGTTCGCGTCGACGGTGAGTCGACCAGGATGTATCCGTCCTCGTCGCAGTGCACCTGACCGCGGAACAACTCGCTGCGCGGGTCGTGGCCGATCGCCAGGAACAGCCCACTGATCTGCAGGGTGGACTCCTCGCCGGTCGCCCGGTCCCGGACCCGCACCCCGGTGACGGACTTCTCGCCCAGCACGTCGACCACCTCGGCATCGAACCTGAACTGGATCTTCTCGTTCTGCCGGGCCCGATCCTGCATGATCTTCGACGCGCGCAGCGTGTCCCGGCGGTGGATCACGGTGACCGACCGAGCGAACCGGGTCAGGAAGGTCGCCTCCTCCATCGCGCTGTCGCCCCCGCCGACCACGGCGATGTCCTGGTCGCGGAAGAAGAACCCGTCACAGGTCGCGCATGCCGACACCCCGTGACCGAGCAGCCGTGCCTCGTTGTCCAGGTCGAGGTACCGGTACTTCGACCCGGTGGCGATGATGACCGCCATCGCACGGTAGGTGGCGTCGTTGGTGCGGACCACCTTGACCTCGCCGGTCAGGTCGACCTCGACGACGTCGTCGGGGAGCATCTCAGCGCCGAACCGCTCCGCCTGCGTGCGCAGGTTCTCCATGAGCTCGGGCCCCATGATCCCCTCGGGGAAACCCGGGAAGTTCTCCACCTCGGTGGTGGTCATCAGCGCGCCACCGTACTGGCTGCCCTCGAACACGAGCGGACGCAGGTTGGCCCGCGCTGTGTACAGGGCCGCGGTGTAGCCCGCCGGTCCGGAGCCGAGAATGATCACGTCGCGCACGGCGTCAGTGGTGGCGCCTTCAGTTGTCACGCTGCTGTGCCCTTCGTTGTGGTGGGGCGACCGGGAGGCGGTCCTGCGGCGGCCTCGCGTCACGCACTAACGAATCCTAGGCGCGGGCAATTCCCGCCGCCCCGGATGCCGCGGCCGACCGCCCGCTGGCCGGGTGGGCGTCTTACGGTCCGGTGAACAGGACCGTCGGTGCCGCCGACTGGCCGCAGTCCTGGCCGACCACCACGATCCGGTCGTTGCCGAAGATGAAGACGAACGCCGGGTGTCCCTCGAACACGGCGAACTGCACCGCCGTGGGCAGGCCGCGTACACCGAGGACGCTGCCCAACTCGGACGCGCACTGGGCCCGGCGGTCACCGTCGGCCATGGCACCGGCCGACGGTGACTGACACGAGGTCGCCTCGCCGCAGGTTGCCTGGGCGAGGATTCGGGCCAGGCTGGCTCCGATGTCGTTCCGGGTGTACCGGGGTATTCCGGTCGCCCTGGGTGTCCCAGTCGTCCCGTCGGGGGTCGTCCTGTTTGGGGTGGAGCCGTTGGAGCCGTCGGGGGTTGAGGTGTCGGGGGTTGAACCGAGTATCTGCGAACCCAGCCCGCCCCGCTTGCTGGGTTCGGCGCCCGGGCTCGGGCCGGACGGGGAGAGGCTGACGGCCGCGCTGACCTGTTCGTCGGACGGCGTGGTCGATCCGGACAGCGCGGCCGCGCCGACGCCGGTACCGCCGAGCAGCACTGCCGCGGCCGCGGCCCACCCGGTCAGCCGGGCCGCCCGGCCACGGCGCCGACGGGCCAGGTCGAGACGGCTGACCGTACGGTTCGGCGTGTCGCCGGGTGTGCCGGCACGGTGCCGCGCGGGGCGGTGCTGGCCGGGCTGGCCGAGTGGGTCAGCGGGCCGGAGTGCCGCCGGGCCGAACCGGTCCCGCCGGTTGGCCTCCATGGCCGCGTCCAGCCGGTCGGCCACGGCGGCCGGCAGTCGCGGTGGGGGCAGCGCGGCCAGGTCGGCACGCACCGTGCGCAGCGCCACCAGCACCGGGCCGCACCGGATGCACTCCGCGGCGTGCGCGCGGATTCGGTCGGCGACATGCGGTTCGAGCGCGTCGGCATCGAGCAGGGCGAGCGTGTCCAGGTCGTAGTGGCCGGCCGCACCTGTGGTGGGGGGTCGCTGGCCGTCAGCCCTCATCGAGCCTCCCCACCAACGCCGGTCTGGGATATTCCGCTCTGTGGTCTGACGCCTGGTGGCTGGTCGAGGTTCCGTAGCTGTCCGAGCAAGATCGCTAACCGGGCCCGGCCCCGGGCGCACCGGCTCTTCACTGTTCCCTCCGCCACCCCGAGGATCCTGGCCGTGTCGGCGACCGAGTAGCCCTCGATGTCCACCAGGGTGATCGCAAACCGTTGCTCGGTCGGCAGCGCGCCCAGGGCGGCCTCGACGGTTAGCGCGGTGTCCCGTTCGGCCATCCGGTCCCGGCCGTCGACCGGCTCGCTGCCCCCCCGCTCGGGCAGGGCCACGATCGGCCGCGCCTGCCGCCGGCGCATCCGATCCAGGCAGGCGTTGACCACGATGCGGTGCAGCCAGGTGGTCACGGCGGCCTCCGCGCGGAACGATCCGGCCGCGCGGAACGCCGAGATCAGCGCCTCCTGCAACGCGTCGGCGGCCTCGTCGGGGTCCCGCAGGGTCCGCAGCGCGACCGCCCAGAGCCGGTCTCGGTGCCGCCGCACCAACTCGTCGAACGCATAGGGGTCACCGCTCGAGTGCGCCTGTAGCAACTCGGCGTCGCTGCGGTCGGAGCCCGTCACGCGGCGAGGATAACCGTGGCTACCCGTCGCCCGACTGTCGCGCGGGACAGGACTGGCGCGGATTGGTGAGGGACGAAGTGGGCAAATCTCACCTCTCCGGCGTGGGTGTCACTGCCTGAACTGGACTTCGGCCAGCGTCGCGTGGAACGTCGCACCGGTGTCGGGCGCCAGCTTGGTGATCCAGACCACCCAGTAGCGGTGCTGCCCGGATCCGCTGATCGGGATGGTCGCCGTGGAGCCGGACAGCGTGGTGCTCGGACCGACCACCTGGTACGAGTCGGCCGGCCCGGTCGGAGTGTCCCCGGCCCGGATCTCCACGTCGGCACCCGGGGTCGTGCTGCGGATCGTGACCTGGTGCACCGCGTCGGGCTGGCCCAGGTCGACGATGATGCCCATCCCCTGCTTCAGGTTGCCGAAGGTGGCGTGGTGCTTGTAGTCCACCGTCGACCAACTGGTCGCCGGGTCGCCGTCGATGGCGTTGCCCACGTCCTCGGGGTTGTCCTGGCCGTCCCCCTCAGGATCGAACAGTTGCGCCCCGGCCGGGTTCAGGGCGGTCCCGGTGACCGCCGACGAGGTGGGCGACTGGCTGGGCTGGGTCGGTGTGTTGTTCAGGTTCAGCGGGTGTTGTGCCCGGCCGCCGCTGTCGGAGGGCACATGGCTGACCACCGAACCGATCAGCCAGCCGACCAGCGCCAGTGCCAGCACCCCGGCCGAGATCGCGGTGACGGTGACCCACCGGGACCGGCGCTGTTCGGGCTCGTCGTAGTTCTGGTAGGTCTGGTACCTGCGCTGGTACGGGTCGGGACGCTCGTACTGGTACGGCTCGGCCTCGGGGTACTGCTGCGCCTGCGGGTAGGGCTGATAACCGGCCGGGTCGCCCTGGGCGCCGAACGGAACCTGCTCGTAGGGCTCCTCGTAGTTGCCCGGCGGGCGCCGGTCGTTGAGCACCGTGACCACCGCCTCGGCACTGCGGATGCCCCGCGGGTCCTCCGGGTCCAGCGCCCGCATGGCCAGCGTGGACAGGTCGTGCGGCACTCCGGCGCGCACCTGCCGCGGCGTGCTGAGCCGGCCGCCGACCAGTCCGGCCGGGCGCAACCTGCCCCGCCCGGCCTCCTGACGGAGCGGCCACTGCCCGGTGAGCGCGGCGTAGAGCAGCGCGCCCAGTCCGCGGATGTCGTCGGCCGGGCCGGACTGTCCGGTGGCGATGCGGGAGAACACCGTGCCGCGGCGACTGAAGTGGATGCGGTCCGGGTGCAGGTCACCGAAGGCGAGTCCGGCCGCGTGTGCCTGGACGACCGCCTCGGCCACCCGGCCGACCAGCGCGGCCGCGTCGTTGGGATCCAGTGCCTCCTCGGCGAGCACGTCCGACAGCGGGGTGCCCTCGACCCACTCGCTGACCACGTACGCCCGCCGGCCCTCGTCCACGGCGTCGTAGACCCGGGCGACCGCCGGGTGGGTCAGCGTGCTGAGCCGGTGTGCCTGGGCCAGGAAGTCCCGGGCCGCGTCCCCGCCCGGGGTGTGTACGGTCAGGGCGACCGGCCGCGCGAGCAGCTCGTCGTGCGCCCGCCAGAACTCCGTCGTGCCATCTGCCGAGATTCGCTCCACGAGGCGGTAGCGGTCCCCGACGACCCCCACGCCACCGCGTGACGGGCTGGCCGTGTCCGCGCTCACCACTCCTCCGCTCCCCACTTTCCCACCCGGGACGCGACCGGGTGACGTGTGCCACGTCCCGGCCGTGCCCCCGACCTCACGGCATTGTCCGACCCTGCGACGTCGGCTGTTGGCCCTCCGATTCACGACGTCCGAACCGACGTGGTGGTTTACACGTCACGTTCGACTCGTCCGTCGCCGCACTGTGCCAACCATCTCACTGATCTCGCTCACGCGCAGCGCCAGCGCGGCCATCGTGACCACACCGAGCATCACCACCGTGCACACCGCGAGCGCCACGGCGGAACCGGCCACTCCGGTGCCGAATCCGGCGGCCACCGCCGCCCGGACGGCCAAGCCCACGCCGACCGCCAGTGCCGACGCCGTGGTCATCCGCCCGACCGTGCGCAACACCCGGGCGGTGTCGGGCGCCCCGAACCGGCGGCGCAGGGCGACCTCACCGATGACCGCGCCCACCAGGTAGGACAGGCTGGTCGCCACCGCGAGCCCGGCGACCAGATGGGTCGGCCCGAACAGCACCGTCACCAGCAGGCTCAGCGCGACCTTGACCAGGACCATCCCGATGTTGATCATCGTGGGGGTCCGAGCGTCCTTCATGGCGTAGAACACCCGCAGTTGCAGCATGGTGATGGCGAACGGCGCCAGGCCGAACGCCGACAGGGCGAGCACCACGCCGACCTGCCGCCCGCCGTCGCCGGCCCGTCCCAGGCTGAAGATCACCGTGCTCAGCGCCGGGCCGAGCAGGATCAGCAGGGCGGTCACCGGCAGCAGGGCCACCACCGAGAGTCGGCTGCCCAGCGACAGGTCGCGGATCACCCCGCGGGTGTCCCCGCGGGCCGCGGCCCGGCTCATCCGCGGCATCAGCGCGGTCAGCAGGGAGACGCCCAGGATCCCGTAGGGCATCTGGAACAGCAGGCTGGCGTTGCTGAACACCGCGTAGCTGTGCCCGGCGAGGTCCACGCCGTTGGCGATCCGGGTCTGCACCACGTAACCGACCTGGCTGACCGCGACGTAACCGACCACCCACAGGGCCAGCGTGCCGGCCTCGCCCAGCCGCGAGTTGCGCAGATCCATCCGGAACCGCCAGCGGAACCCGACCCGGCGCAGGTACGGGGCCAGCACCAGTGCCTGGGCCACGATGCCCAGCGTGGTGCCCAGACCCAAAACCAGGACCTGCGCGGTGGTGATGGTCCCCGGCCGCAGCGACGCCGGCCCGGGCATGGCCAGGAACAGCCCGGCGGTGGCCACCACCACCAGGTTGTTGACGATCGGCGCCCACATCGGCGCGCCGAACACCCCCCGGGTGTTCAGGATCGCGCCGAACATCGCGCCCACGCCGTAGAAGAAGATCTCCGGCAGCAGCAGCCACGCCCACAGCGTGGTCAGGTGCGCCTTGGGTGAACCGCCGCCGACGTACAGCGCGGTCAGCAGCGGCGCGGCCAGCACGGCCACCAGGGTGGCCGCCCCGAGGACCACCGCCGACAGGGTGAGCAACCGCTGGGTGTACGCCTCGCCGCCGTCGGGGTCGTCGTGCTGGGCGTGCACCAGCAGCGGCACCACCACCGAGGTGAGCACGCCGCCCAGCAGCAGCTCGTAGACGATGTTGGGCAACGTGTTGGCGGTGTTGTAGGCGTCGCCGACGAAGCCGAAGCCGATCGCCGAGGCGATGGCCAGGCTGCGCAGGAATCCGGTCAGCCGGCTGCCCGCGGTGGCCACCATCATGATCCGGCTGGAGCGTCCCAGGCTCGGTTCCGGGTGGGCCGGGCCGGGCCGGGCACTGCCCGGGTCCGCCGGGACCGCACCTGGCCGGGCCGCGGCGGCACGCGAGTACTGCTCGATCTGGGCGGCGGTCAGGATGATCGTCTGCTCGCTGTCGTACGGCCGGCCCGGACCCGGAGCCGGCTGTGCGTCCGGCTGTGGGCCGGGTTGTGGACGGGGCTGCGGACTCGACGGGGGAACGGCCGGCGGGCGCCACCGTGGCCGGGGCGGCGGACCGGAGAACTGCCCCGGTGGCGGGTGGGTCACACCGCACTCCGCTCTACCGGCGCGGGGGTACGCAACGGCTGGGCACCGAGCGTCGTGTCCAGGGTGGTTTCCCCGAGCGGGCCGTCCCCGAGGTTACCCGTCCCGGTGGCGTCGGCGGCGTCGGTCGCGTCCCGGCCGGGCCGTTGCGACCCGGGGCCGGAGCCGCGGGCGCCTCCCCCGGCCCCGCGGTGTCGGATCCGCAGAACCAGCCGGCGGATCATGAGCAGCAGCAGCAGGGCCAGTGCGAACCCGGTGATGACCAACCCGATCAGCCCGTAGGCGGTGCTGCGGACCTTGAGCCGCACCGGCTGCCCGTCCACGCCCAGCGGCCGGCCGGCCGGGGTGGTCACCAGCGCGTTGACCACGAACAGGCCGGACCGCTGCACCGTGGCCGGAATCTGGATGGTCCGCCGGGTCTGGGCCTGGATCACCTGCTCGCCGATGTCGCTGACCGTGAAGCCGGGGGTGCCACGGCTGGTGATCCTGACCCGGAACCGGATTGGTTCGGGCAGGTCGTTGGCGACGGTCAGGATCAGCGGGCTGTTGGACGATGCCAGCACGTACACCCCGCTGCCGGACGGTTTCACGATGTGCACGCTCGACCGGAGCCGGTCGACCTGCGCGCGCAGGCCGGCCAGGTAGGTGGGGCCGTTGGGGTCGGACCGCCAGGCCGAGGACACGCCGCGCCGCACCGCGTCCAGATACGGCGCGACCACCCGCTCGGCGGCCTGCCGGCTCACCGGCGCGGAACCGAAGTCCTCGATCTGGGCCCGCAGCCCGACCAGCCCGTCGACGAGTGTCCGGGGGAGCTCGGACCGCCGGGCCGCGGCCGGGTAGACCAGTGGGCCGCGGTCCACATCGGGCCGGTGGTGGGCAAGTTCGGCCGCCGACCCGGGCGCCAGCCAGGACATGGCGGTCGTGTCGGCGAGCATGGCCGCGGCCGACACCGGGTCGGGGTCCCACCGGTGCGGGGGCGCCACGATCAACGCCCGGCCCCTCGACGGTGCCTCGGCGGTGATCATGGCCAGCTCGGTCAGGTAGCGCTGCTCGGCCAGCCGGGGACCCGACGGGAAGCCGCGGGAGTCACGCACGGTCGCGATCAGGTCCGGGTCGGTCACCAGCGCCACCGCCTGGGTCTGGCCGGGGCTGTGCAGCCGGGTGACCGAGCCCGGGGTCGGTCCGGTCACCGGTCGCCCGGGCAGCGCCGCGGAGCCCAGCACCACCGCCTGGAACCCCTGGTCCACCAGCGCGCCGAGTGCCTCGGGGGTGACCGCGCCGCCGGGCGGCCAGGCGAGCGTGGTGATGGGAGTGGTGCCCAACCGGTGGGCGATCAGGGCCCGGTCGGCCGGGGTGATCCGGGCCAGGTCGGACGCACCGGCCCGACCCAGCGCGACCACGTCCGGGTCGCCGTAGGGCAGCGCAGCCACCGGATAGTGGGCGGCCAGTTTTGCCAGCCGGTCCAGCCAGGCCGTCGCCGCGGCGGCGAACCGGCCGGGTACCCAGCGTGCGCCGGACCGCACCTGGTAGCCGTGTTCCATCTGGCTCAGCCCGTCCACCAGTTCGGGGTCGACGACCAGGGTGAGCCGGGTCCCGTCCGGGGCGTGCTCGGCCACCGAGAGCATCCGGTCCAGCCGGCCGTCGGGGGCCACCGAGCGGCCCAGGTCGTCGTCGAGGTACCGGTTTGTCTCGGCGAGCCGGTGCGGGCGGTCCACCAGCGGCCACAGCCAGTCCACCTGGGTCCGCGCGGTGACGCCCTGCGGGAAGGAGGGCAGGTAGGTGCGCACCTCGCCGGCCGGCTGGTATCCCGACGGTGCGGTGCTCTCCTGGACGCCCTGGGGGGAGACGCCCCGGGCGGACTGGACGGCCTCGACCCGCAACGCCAGCGGGTAGATGCCGATCAGGGTCATGCCCAGGGTGTCCAGGTCACAGCGGTAGCTGAACGCGGTGCTCGCGCCGAGGGGCAGGCCGTGCGGCAGGTCCGGGCTCTGCCACCGGCAGGATCGGACCACCGGGAGTGGCGCCTGGGCGTCGTCGGTCTGGTGCAACTCGCTCCGGGTGGAGATGACCGGGCCGCGCTGGACCCGCAACCGCACCGATTCCAGCGGGACCGGGCCGGAGTTGGTGAGCCGGCCGGTGACGGTGAGTTTCTGGTGGTCGTCGGCTCCGGTGAGGTCCCGGGGGCTCATCTGCTCGACCGACACCCGCACGGTCGGCCCGCTGGCACGCGGCCGGCCGGGCGTGGTGGGCGCGGTGGTGACCGGGTTGGTGACCGCGTTGGTGGCTGTGGTGGCAGGCGCCGCGACCGCTGGCGCGGCCGTGCCGGCCACTGTGCCGGCCAGCCCGCAGGCCATCAGGACGGCCGCCAGCGACCGCGGCAGGCCCGAGGGGTGCCGTCGTGCGTCCGCGTCGGCTCCGGTCCTCATCTCCTGCCTCCCCGCGTCGGATGCGTGTGCGGGCTTCCCCGCAACGCCCGACGAGCCGGTCGGTGTGGTGTGCCGCCCTCGGGTAAGAGCGTCACCCGGTTCGAGCCGTCGCGCTCATCGGTACTGCTGTCACGACGGTGGACGCGCACGGTGACCGGGTGGATTACGCACTCTCCGCCAGAAGCCGAGGGACCCGGGTCACCAGGTTGCGTTCGTCGTGGTAGGCCAACCGGTCTCCCAGTTCGTCGAGCGGAACCCAGGCGACCGCCGCCACCTCGATGTCGGCGTCGGAGAGTCTGCCGCCTTCGGCGAGCAGAAGGAAGTGGTGCACGGTCTTGTGGATCCTTCGCCCGTCGGCGATGAAGCAGAAGTCGATCGTTCCCAAACCCGCGATTATTCGTCCTGTTATGCCGGTTTCCTCGGCGACTTCGCGGATCGCCGCGGCCTCCGGGGTCTCGCCCGGCTCTATGTGCCCCTTCGGCAGCGACCACAACATCCGGCCCCTGCGGTCCCGGCGGCCGATGAGCGCGCCGCGCGGTACCGGGGTGGACTCGTCCACGACGAGCCCACCCGAGGAGGTCTCCTCGACCCGGCGCAGTCGGGGCCGGGCCGACGCGGATCGGGGCATGAACCCGATCGTAGTGCGGCGCCGGGCCGGCTACCTTTGACCCGTCCGGCGGCCGGGTCGGCGGCCCGTCCCGGGGCATCTCCCCCGGGCGCTCACAGTAGGCTCGCCGGTCGTGTCCCAGTCCCTGTTGACCCAAGCCCAGCGGAGCGCGGTGTCCAAGCTGTTCCGGGTTCCACCCGTGGCCGACGACCTCGGCCGCCGCTTCGCCGCGGCCGGCCACGAACTGCACCTCGTCGGCGGTCCGGTGCGAGACGCCCTGCTCGACCGTCCGGGGGTGGACCTGGACTTCACCACCGACGCGCGTCCGGAACGAATACTCGAACTGCTGGAGGGGTGGGCCGAGGCGTGTTGGACCACCGGCATCAGCTTCGGCACGGTGGGGGCGAGGCGGGACGGGCACCAGTGCGAGATCACCACATACCGGGCGGACCGGTACGACCGGATCAGCCGCAATCCCATCGTGGTGTACGGCGACTCGCTGACCGACGACCTGGTCCGCCGGGACTTCACCGTCAACGCGATGGCACTGTCGGTGCCCGGCCACCGGTTCACCGACCCCTATGGGGGGCTGCGGGATCTGAGCGACCGGGTGCTGCGCACCCCGGCCACCCCGGAGGAGTCCTTCGCCGACGACCCGCTGCGGATGATGCGGGCGGCCCGGTTCGTCTCCCAGCTCGGTCTGGTTCCGGTGCCCGACCTGGTGCGGTCCATGTGCGACATGGCCGACCAGATCGAGCGGATCACGACCGAACGGATCCAGGCCGAGCTGACCAAGCTGATCATGGGGGACCAGCCCCGGGCCGGCCTGGAACTGATGGTGCGGACCGGGCTGGCCGACCGGGTGCTGCCCGAACTACCCGCGCTGCGGATGGAGATCGACGAGCACCACCAGCACAAGGACGTCTACGCGCACACCCTGACCGTGCTGGAACGGGCGATCGACCTGGAGGGCCCGGGCGGGCCGGACCTGGTGCTCCGGCTGGCCGCCCTGCTGCACGACGTGGGCAAGCCGGCCACCCGTCGGCACGAGCCGGGCGGCGGAGTGTCCTTCCACCACCACGAGGTGGTCGGGGCGAAACTGGCCCGCCGCCGACTGCGCACGCTGCGGTACTCCCGCGAGGTGGTCGAGTCGGTCGCCACCCTGGTGTACCTGCACCTGCGCTTCCACGGGTACGGCCGGGGCGAGTGGACCGACTCGGCGGTTCGCCGGTACGTCACCGACGCCGGACCGCTGCTGGACCGGCTGCACAAACTGGTCCGGTCGGACTGCACCACCCGCAACCGGCGGCGGGCCCAGGCTCTGGCCGAGACCTACGACGCTCTGGAGGAGCGGATCGAACGGCTGCGCGCCCAGGAGGAACTCGACCGGATCCGCCCGGACCTGAACGGCAACGAGATCATGGAACTGCTCGGGCTGTCCCCCGGGCCGCTGGTCGGCCAGGCCTACCGGCACCTGCTCGCCGCCCGGATGGAACGCGGACACCTGCACCGGGACGAGGCCGTGGCCGAGCTGCACCGGTGGGCGCTGCAGAACGGCGTTGACGTTCCCGGCCGGGCGGACCGGTCCTGACCAGACTCACTCGTCGAGTCGGGGCGGTGACACCGCCGGGCGGTCGCCGCCCGGCCCGGTCCGGGCGGACCGACCGGTCCAGCCGGTGAAGCCCGCGGCCGGGCCGCCGTCGGTTCGCCGGCCGGCAGCCGCGGTCCGCTGCCACATCCGGTGTGACACCGACCCGTAGCACAGCGCGCTCAGCGCATAGCCGACCGCCAGCGCCACCAGCACCGGGTAGGACCGGCCGGTGGTCGGCAGCAGGATCGCCGCGGCCACCGCGGCCACCACGAACATGACGTTGAACAACGTGTCGTACAGCGAGAACACCCGACCCCGGAACTCGTCGGCGATGGTCTCCTGGACGGTGGTGTCCACACAGATCTTGGCGCCCTGCGCGGACACGCCGAGCAGGAACGCGCCGGGCACCAGGGCCTGCATGCGGAACGGCAGGCCCGCCACCAGTTGCGTCACGCAGGCCAGCACCAGCATGCCGGTAATCCACCCGGGCTTGCCGACCTGCCGGGTGGCCCGCGGCGTGATCACAGCGGCCAGCAGCGAACCGGCCGCGGTGGCCGCGAGGATCTGCCCCAAGCCGGTCAAACCGGCCCGGAACACCCCTTCGTCGTGGAAGTAGTTCCGATACAGCAGCAGGATGGCGATGGTCGACACCCCGTAGCAGAACCGGTGCGCTCCCATCACCGCCAGCGCGTAGCAGGCCGGCCGGCGCTCGATCACGTGCCGACCGCCACGAACCAGGCCCCGGGCCACGTCGGCCAGACGTTCCCGCTGCCTCCGTTCCACCTCGTCCGGGCCGAGTTGCCCCCGGCCGAACCCCCGCGCGGCCAGGGCCGAACTGGCGTACGGGAGAGCCGAGCACACCGCGACCACCGCGTACCCCCGGTTGTCCGATCCGGAGAACGACCGCAGCACCAGGGCCAGCCCGCCGCCGACGGTGGTCGCGACGCTCCCACTGGTGGTGGACAGCGAGTTGGCGGTGACCAGTTGACTGACGGTCACCACGTGCGGCAGCGCGGCCGACAACGCGGACAGGAAGAAGCGGTTCACCGAGATGGTGACCAGCGCGGACAGGAAAAACAGCAACCCGCCCAGGCCGGCCGCGATCTCGGCGGCGACCAGCGCGACCAGCCCGCAGCGCACCAGGTTGGCGGTGACCAGTACCCGCTGCCGGCTCCACCGGTCCAGCAGCACCCCGGCGAACGGGCCCACCAGTGAGTACGGAAGCAGCAGCACGGTGAAGCCCGCGGCGACCTGGGCCGGGTCGGCCTGGCGCTCGGGGTTGAACAGCACCGCACCGGCCAGGCTGGCCTGGAACACCCCGTCGGCGCACTGGCTGGCCAGCCGGGTGCGGAACAACCGCCGGAAGTCCCCGGTCCGCAGGATGGCGCGCAGGACTCCGGCCCGGGACACCCGGCCAGGCTATCGGAGTGGACCGCGGCGAGGGTGGAGTGGCGCGGCGCGGCCGGCCGATATCGGTGGGTGCCCGTTCCGGTACGGACGGTGGTGCGGCAGGATCGGTGTGCCATGTCAGATCTGCGACCCGATGCCGGCGTCGAACCCGGTTCCCTGTTGGTGGCGTCACCACTGCTCGGTGACCCGAACTTCGCCCGCACTGTGATCTACGTACTGAACCACCGGCGCGAGGGCACGATCGGTGTGGTGCTCAACAGGCCCAGCGAGGTGACCCTGCTCGACGTGCTGCCGCGGTGGTCGGACCTGGCCAGCCAGCCGCGCACGCTGTTCATGGGCGGACCGGTGGACACCGACACCGCGCTGTGCCTGGCCGAGGTCGCGCCGGGGTCACCGGGGGCACGGCCGGAACGGTGGACACCGGTGTCCGCGCCGGTGGGACTGACCGACCTGGACGGCGACCCGACCAGGCTCAACGGGGAGTTCAGCCGATTGCGGATCTTCGCTGGCTATGCCGGCTGGGGTTCCGGACAGCTCGCCGACGAACTCGCCGAAGGAGCCTGGCTGGTGGTGGCCGGTCATCCCTCCGACGTGTTCACCGAGTCCGGGGCGAACCTGTGGCGGCTGGTGCTCCGCCGGCAGGGCGGCCGGGTGGCGCTGCTGGCCACCTACCCGGCCGACCCCCGGTTGAACTAGTGCCGTGACCACCAACCCCTGCCGTGTCCCCACCACCCCCGCCCATGTTGAGGTTTTCTTGCGAAAACCTCACGGTTAACCGGTTACATCGTGCGGTTTTCTTGCGAAAACCTCGGGCCCGCTCGGCCGGCGGCTCACCCGGCCAGCGCGTCGCCCGGTCGAATCCGCGCCGGGGCGGCGTCCAGCCGGGACCGGGCCACCGCCTCGGCGGCGGCCTCGGTGGTGATGCCGACGGCCCGGGCGTGCCGGTAGATCTCGGTCAGCGTGGTGCCGATCCCGGCCAGCCGGGCGGACAGGGTCGAGGTGTCCCAGCCGCACAGCTCCAGGCCGATCAGGTGCAGCGCACCACCGGAGTTGATCACGAAGTCCGGCGCGTACAGGATGTCGGCAGCCTCCAGCCGCTCGGCGTCGGCGGCGGTGGCGAGCTGGTTGTTGGCCGCCCCGGCCACCACCCGGCAGCGCAGCGCCGGGATCGTGTCCGCGGCCAGCACCGATCCGGTGGCGCACGGCGCGTACACGTCGCATTCGGTGCCGACCACCTCGGCCGGGTCCACCGGGATCACGCCGTGCCGGTGTTGCAGATCGGCGACCCGGCCGGCGTCCAGGTCGGCCACCATCACCTTGGCGCCGGTCTCGGCCAGCAGCCCGGCCAGCGCGCCGCCGACCCCGCCGGCCCCCTGCACCAGCACGGTGCGCCCGCCCAGTTCGGCCGACCCGAACGCGTACTCGCACGATGCCCTGATGCCGTGCCACACGCCCAGCGCGGTGTCCGGTGCGCTGGTGCCGCGCCCGCCTTTGCCCGGGCTGCGGCCGAACGCGTAGTCGGTCACCTCACCGAGCACGTCCATGTCCGCGCCGGTGGTGTTCATGTCCGGCCCGGTTCGGTAGGTGCCACCCAACCGGTCGACCAGCCGGCCGTACCGCAGCAGTAGGTCTCGCCGGCGGCCACCGGTGGGCAGTTCGGGCACGGCGAGCACCGCCTTGCCCCCGCCGGTGGGTAACCCGGCCGCCGCGCACTTCAGGGTCATTCCGCTGGCCAGCCGCAGCACGTCCTGCAGCGCGTCAGCGGGGGAGGGATAGGCCCGCATGCGGGTTCCACCGCAGGCCGGGCCGAGTCGGGTGCTGTGTACTCCGACGAACATCCAGGTGCCGTGGTCGCGGTCGTAGTGCGACACCACGGCCTCGCCGTCCCATCCGGCGATCAGTTCCTCGATGGAGGACATCATTGGCCTCACCTCGCCCCGACCATAACGCGCCCGACCGAACGGTTGGTCGGTATGCCGCAGTGCCGCCCGCCGGCCGGGAGTCGATCCCCTACCGCGACCGTCCTACCGGTTGGCGAATCCGACTGGCGAACCAGAGGAGGGCGGCGGTGAACCTGCCCGCGAGGTTGGCGGCAGTCGCGCTGGGGGAGCAGGCGTCGCATCCGATCTGGAGGACCAGCAGCGGCGGGCCGCCCGCCCGGGCCTGCGCCGGCAGTTCGGTGAATCCGGTCCTGGTCATGGCCTGCTTGTACGACTCGCTCATGATCACCCCTCGACACCGCCCCGATGCGGTGCGTGACGACGGGAGTGACGGTAGAACGAGCCAAACCGGCAGTGTTCACAGCAGGTGAACGACGATCTGTTCAGATCGTGAGAACACCGATCTTGAAGCCGAGACGGCGGGCTTCCGCGCGGTGCGCCAACCGGTTCTCCCGGCGCAGCATGCCGCGAGTCAATTCGGCCATCGAGATCGAGTACCGAGCGTTCTGCGGACTGACCCTCTCGGCGTTCAGCAGGGAGAACAGGCACGCCTCGTCGTCGCGCCGCTGCCCGTAGATCGACGCGATCTGCATCTCATGGGAGAACCGCCGCTCCACCGAGGGCACCACCGACGAGTCGACGGTCCGCGCGATGTGCAGCGCCTCGTCGGGCTCGCCCATCTCCACCGCCGCGTTCACCGCGTGGATGTTGACGTTCGTCGGCCCGAACGCGGTCCAGAAGTCGTTGCGCTCGCCAATGCGCTCTGCCGCACGACCTGCCGTGGACAGCGCCTCCCACACCCGGTCCTTGCGCTTCATCCGCCCGTGGACCACGGCCTGGATCAGGTGCGTCTGCCCCCACATGGCCATGTGTTCCGGGATGGCGTCCTCCAACCCGACACGCAGCATCCGCGCAGCCTGCTCCGACACGTCCAGCGACTGCTCCAGCTCGCCCATCGACGAGTGCGACACGGCCAGGGTCCACATCGCCGCAGCCATCAGCGGCATGTCGCCAGCGTCCTGTGCGATGGCGATCGCCCGGTCGGCCGCCCGCAGCGCGTCAACGAACGACCCGGTCCGCTTCGCGAACATCCGCAGCAGTTGGTACACCAGGGAGAGCTGGCGCATGGCTTCACGCCGCTGGGCGCCATCGAGTTGCCGCACGGTCACCTGGGCCTCGCGCAGCAGTTCCGGCAGGTCCCGGCCGGTGGCGTCGAACCGGCTCGGATCGGTGAACCACTGGTGCCACGCGTCATGCACGCGTCTGGCCAGTGCATCGACGGACGGCTCGGAGTCCGGCGCGTCGAACACCACCGCATCCATCGCCGCGCGGATCGCGGGCATCGAGGGGTGCGGGTACTGGCTGTCCGGGGCCAGGTCCCCGCGGTGCCCGGTCAGGTCCCACGGCTTGACTCGCAGTTCCCGGGCCAGGTCGAGGATCGCGGAGAACGAGTCCAACTGGCGGGTGCCGTTCTCGATCTGGCACAGCCACGACCGGGACCGGCCAACCCGGCCGGCCAGCGCGGCCTGATTGATGCCCCGGCGTTCCCGCCACCACTTGATCCGGTCGCCGACGGACATCTCTGGGTCAACGGGCTCCACGCGTCTCACCTCTGCGGCGAGGGTAGCGCGCGGGGGTGGGGCAGGGGAGAACGGCGCCCGCCGCGGGGCGGGCGCCGCCGTGTCCGGTCAGCGTTCGATCTGGCCGCGGATGAACTGCTCGACCCGGTCGCGGGCCTCGCTGTCGGAGTACTGCTCGGGCGGGGACTTCATGAAGTAGGAGGACGGCGACAGCAGCGGCCCGCCCACCCCGCGGTCCTTGGCGATCTTGACCGCCCGGATCGCGTCGATGACCACACCGGCGGAGTTGGGCGAGTCCCAGACCTCCAGCTTGTACTCCAGGTTCAGCGGCACGTCGCCGAACGCCCGGCCCTCCAGCCGGACGAACGCCAGCTTGCGGTCGTCCAGCCACGGCACGTGGTCGCTCGGGCCGATGTGCACGGCCGCCTTCTCCATCTCGTGCGGCACCTGGGAGGTGACCGACTGGGTCTTGGAGATCTTCTTGGACACCAGCCGGCTGCGCTCCAGCATGTTCATGAAGTCCATGTTGCCGCCGACGTTGAGCTGGTAGGTGCGCAGCAGCTCCACCCCGCGGTCCTCGAACAGCCGGGCCATCACCCGGTGCGTGATGGTCGCGCCGACCTGCGACTTGATGTCGTCGCCCACGATCGGCAGGCCCGCCTCGGTGAACCGGGCGGCCCACTCCGGCCGGCTGGCGATGAACACCGGCAGGCAGTTGACGAAGCCGGCACCGGCGTCCAGCGCGCACTGCGCGTAGAACGTGGCGGCCTCCTCCGAACCCACCGGCAGGTAGCAGACCAGTACGTCGACGCGCGCCTCCCGCAGCACCCGCACCACGTCGACCGGCTCCTCGTCGGACTCCTCCACGATCTGGCGGTAGTACTCGCCGAGCCCGTCGAGGGTGTGTCCGCGCTGCACAGTCACATCCAGCGGCGGTACGTCACAGATCTTGATCGTGTTGTTCTCGCTGGCCACGATCGCCTCGGACAGGTCGCGGCCGACCTTCTTGGCGTCCACGTCGAACGCGGCGACGAACTCGACGTCGCGCACGTGGTAGTCGCCGAACCGGACGTGCATCAGGCCGGGTACGCGCGCGTCCGCCTCAGCGTCGCGGTAGTACTCCACGCCCTGCACCAACGACGCGGCACAGTTGCCGACGCCGACGATGGCGACGCGTACGGAGCCCATGGGCGTCCTCCTTCTTCTGATTGTCAGACCTGTTCATGGGTCGGGGGTTCGGTTGGTGGTTCATCAGGGGGACCGCCGGCGCGCCGGGTGGTCGGGTCGTTGGGTAACCGTGACCCGTCCGGCGTGGCCGGCGTAACCGGCGTGCCCGGCCGGTCCGGTGCGTCATCTGGACCTGTTGGGTCGGCGACGTCGGGCCGGCGGTGCTGGTGCGGTTCGGCGGTGGGTCCGGGATGGGCCCGTTCGTGCGCGATCAGCTCGTCCAGCCAGCGCACCTCGCGCTCGACCGCGTCCAGCCCGTGCTGCTGGAGTTCCAGGGTGTAGCGGTCCATCCGCTCACGGGTCCGGGCCAGGGTGGAGCGCAGCCCCTCCTGCTTCTCCTCGACCCGGATCCGGCGGCCCTCCAGGATGCGCAGCCGGACCTCGGCGGAGGTCTTGGCGAAGAACGCGAAGTGCACACCGAACTGCTCGTCGTCGGAGGTGGCCGGCCCGACCTCGGCGAGCAGCTCGCCGAAGCGCTCCTTGCCCTCGGCGGTGAGCTGGTAGACCACCCTCCCCCGCCGTGGGGTGAGTGCCGGGGCGGTCGACCCGGCCGGCTTCGACTGGGCGTCCTCGCTGATCCAGCCGGCGTTCCGCATCCGGCGCAGGGTCGGGTACAGCGAGCCGTAGGAGAACGCCCGGAAGGCGCCGAGCAGCGCGTTGAGCCGCTTTCGCAGCTCGTATCCGTGCATGGGTGACTCGTGGAGTAGGCCGAGGATGGCGAACTCCAGCATGCCCACACCTCCGCACGTTGGGACGACATGTCGGGTCGATGTATCGAATCGATACGTCGCGACGATACGGGGTGCGGCCCGGGAGGGCAACCGGCGGTGGATGCGTGGCCGGGCTCAGCCCGCTCAGCCAGGCTCAGCCGGATTCAGCCGGTGGTGGCCTGCCGCTGCCACAGTGACTGGTAGTGCGAGCCGGCCTCGGTGGTGCGCAGGTGTTCGACCACCGGAGTGATCATGTCGAGCAGGTCGCGGACCTGCCGCTCGGTCAGGTGATCGAACATGTGTCGGCGCACCGCCCGCACGTGGCCGGGCGCGGCGGCCTGGATCGTCTGCCAGCCCAGCTCGGTCAGCACCGCAAACGAGCCGCGCCGGTCGGTCGGGCAGCCCTCCCGGACCACCAGGCCGGCCTCCTCCATCCGCCGCACCTGGTGCGAGAGCCGGCTGCGCGACAGCAGGGCCAGGGCCGACAGGTCACTCATCCGAACCCGGTGACCGGGTGCCTCCGACAGGCTCACCAGGACCTGGTAGTCGGCATGCGAGAGGCTCTGGTCATGCTGGAGTTCGCTCTCCAACTGGGCCATCAGCAGCCGCCACACCTCCAGAAACGCGCGCCAAGTGGCCTGTTCGGCGTCCGACAGCCAGGGTGTGTCTGCCATGTCGCACACGGTACCCGCGCTCCGGGGGAATATTTGAAGGCTCAACTAGTTGAGGGCTACAGTCCCACCTGTCCAGTTGAAATCCTAACCAGAAGGGTACGCCGCACATGACCCAGCCAGCCGTCCGGATTCCCGGCCTTGTCGCCGGCACCTGGGCCGTCGACCCGGTGCACTCGGAAGTCTCGTTCACCGTCCGGCACATGATGGTGTCGAAGGTCCGAGGTTCGTTCACCGAGTTCGAGATCGAACTGCGGGTGGCCGAGAACGCGCTGGACTCCTCGGTCACCGCGACCATCGCGCTGAACTCGGTGGACACCCGCAACGAGCAGCGGGACAACCACATCCGCTCGGCCGACTTCTTCGAGGTCGAGAAGTACCCGACCATGACCTACCGGTCGACCGGCATCCGCCCGGACGGCGACGACTTCGTGATCGAGGGTGAACTCTCCCTACACGGCGTCACCCGGCCGGTGGAACTGGCCACCGAACTGACCGGCGTGAGCAAGGATCCCTTCGGCGGCACCCGGGCCGGCTTCTCGGCCACCACCGAGATCAGCCGGAGCGACTTCGGCGTCGACATCAGCCTGCCCATGGACGGCGGCGGGGTGGTGGTCTCCGACCGGGTGCGGATCGAGCTGGAGATCGAGGCGGTGCTGAGCAAGGAGGCGTGACCGGTCCGGTCCGGCCCTGAACCCGCCGGCACCCATCCAAGTAACCCAGTGTCACAAACCGGCCCCGAGGCGTGAACCCGCCGCCCCGGGGCCGGTCGCTGTGTCCGGGCGTACCCTTTCCGGCGTGAGAACCCGCCGGTCGGTCGTGGACTACGCGTTGCAGCGCCGCGCGCTGCTCGCGGACCTCTACGCGGGCCGGGCCAGCGTGATGGACGTCTGCGACGCGCATCCGTACCTGCAACGGGCGGCCAAGTACCACGGCGAGCCGTCCCAGGTCACCTGTCCGGTCTGCCGCAAGGAGCGGCTCACCCTGGTCAGCTACGTCTACGGCGACGAGCTGAAGGCGATCAGCGGGCAGGCCAAGTCCGGTTCGGAACTGCCGAAGATGGCGATGGACTTCGGCGAGTTCACCGTTTACGTCGTCGAGGTGTGCCAGACCTGCGGCTGGAACCACCTGGTCATGTCCTACCTGCTGGGCCGCGACGGACTGCGCGAGGACGCCACCCGGCGCAAGGCCGCCCGGGACTGAGCCGGGCCTCCGCGTGGCCCTGCCGGCGAGCCGGCCGGCGTCATCCCTTCGAGCCCGCCGCGCGTCATAACTGCCAGACGGTGACCGCCGCCAGGGCGCTGCCGACGGCCACCACCCTGGATTAGGACGGCCGGATCGAGGAAACTACCAAAGGAACCACACTGGCCGGACTGACCACGAGCAGGCAGGAAGGCGCACTCCAGTGACGGACCCGACCGGATCGGACGGCCCGTTCGACGGTCTCGGCTGGGACGACGAGGACGGCGTCCCAGGTGGCCCGCCGCCGGACCGGGATGGCCCAGACGGCCCGGACGGCCGGGATCAGGCGGCCGGCGGCCGTCGTGGCCGGCGCCGCAGGCCCAGGAGACGGTGGATCGCGCTGGCCAGCGGCACCATCCTGCTCATCCTGGTGGTTGGCGTCTGCGGTGCGGTGTACCTGGCCGCGAAGGTCCCCCTGCCCGGCCAGGTAGTCAACCCGCAGACCTCGGTGATCACCTACTCCGACGGGCGGACGGAGCTGGCCCGGGTGTTCGCCCAGAACCGGACCGAGGTCCGGCTTGCCCAGGTGCCCAAGCCGGTGCGACTGGCCGTCCTGTCCGCGGAGAACCGCGGTTTCTACCGCGACCCGGGCTTCGACCTGAAAGGAATCGCCCGGGCGCTGTGGAACAACGTGCGCGGCAAGGACACCCAAGGCGGGTCCACGATCACCCAGCAGTACGTCAAGAACGCCTACCTGACCACCGAGCGCACCTACTCCCGCAAGCTCAAGGAACTGGTCATCGCGATCAAACTGGACCGCCGCTACACCAAGGACCAGATCCTGGAGTGGTACCTCAACACGATCTACTTCGGCCGCGGCGCGTACGGCATCGAGGCGGCATCGGAGACGTACTTCAGCCTGCCGGTGAGCAAGCTCACCGTGGCGCAGGGCGCGGTGCTGGCCGCGAGCATCCGCTCGCCGGCGCTCTACGACCCGCAGAACCACCCGGAGCGGGCCAGGGCACGGTGGAACTTCGTGCTCGACGGCATGGTCACCGAGCACTGGCTGTCACCGGCTGACCGGGCCGCGCTCACCTACCCGAAGGTACGCACCCGCGACACCGGCCCCGGCCGCCAACTCTCCGGACCGGCCGGGTACATCGTGCAGCAGGTCAAGGAGGAACTAGCCCGGCTGGGCATCGACGAGGGCGAGCTGAACCGGGCCGGACTGCGGGTGCAGACCACGGTGGACAAGCGTGCCCAGGACGCGGCGGTGGCCGCGGTGCGGCAGGTGTTCGACGGCCAGCCGGCCAACCTGCGCCAGGCCCTGGTCGCGGTCGACCCGCACACCGGCGGCGTGCTCGCCTACTACGGGGGCAGCAGCGGCGTGGGCTTCGACTACGCCCAGGCCTGGCGCGCCCCGGGTTCGTCGTTCAAGCCGTACGTGCTGGCCACCGCCCTGGGGCAGTCGGTGGACGGCACCAACTCCGAGCGGACCGACCGGGTGACGGTGCACAGCCGCTTCGACGGCACCTCGCCGCGGGAGTTCCAGGGCGTGCTGGTGCACAACGCCGGCAACGAGCAGTGCCCGGACTGCACCGTGCTGGAGGCGATGAAGCGGTCTGTCAACACCGTGTTCTACGACATGGCCATCCAGGTCGGCCCGGACAACGTGGCCGCCCTGGCGCACCGGATGGGTATCCCGGCCAGGCGTACCGACAACGACCAGCCCACCCTCCAGGCCGACGGGGTGACCGACGGCAGCATCGGCATCGGCCGGTACGAGGTCCGGCCGATCGACCAGGCCACCGGGTTCGCCACGATCGCGTCGGGCGGGGTGCTGCACCCCACCCACTTCGTGCGCAAGGTGACTGATTCAAACGGGAACGTGCTCTACGACGCGAGCAAGGACTCCCCGGACCGGCCGACCCGGGTCCTGGACCCGCGGGTGGCCAACGACGTGGCGTTCTCCATGGAACCGGTGGCCGAGTGGTCACACGACGCACTGGCCGACGACCGCCCGTCGGCGTCGAAGACCGGCACCCAGCAGCTCGGCGAGACCCCGGACAACCAGGACGCGTGGATGGTCGGGTTCACCCCGCGGGTCTCCGCCGCGGTCTGGGTGGGCACCGACCACAACGACCCGCTGCGCACCGCCGACGGCCGGACCATCTTCGGCGCCGGGTTGCCCGGGAAGACCTGGAAGGCGTTCATGGACACCTGGCTGGCGGGTAGCCCTCAGCAGGATCTGCCCGACCGGGCGGACATCCACGGCGGCGACACCGGCGACGCGGTGGACCCCGGCGACGGCTCGCCCGGCCCCACCCCGACCGGCTCGGCGTCGGACGGCCGGCCGTCGCCCACGCCGAGCCCGTCGGACGGCACCGGGCCGACCCCGACATCCAGCGACACGGTGCCGGTGCCGCCGGTCCCCACCGTGCCCCTGCCCCTGCCGTCCGGCCCGACTGGCACCCCGTCGGAGCCGGCCCCGTCCGGCGGCGCCGGACACGGCGGCCCCGGACACGGCGGCCCGACAGCCCCTCCGAACGCGGCGCGGCGGTGAGGGGCGATGACGGCGGGGTGGGCTGACGCGACCGGGCGCGGTAGGGCAGCATCACGGTCGTGACATACCGGTCGCCGGCCTCGGGCCGCGCTCACCAGACGCCCGCGGCGGGCCGGGAGGACGCACCCGTCCCGAAGGTGGCCGACTCCGCGCCGCCTGGCCGGTCCGGCCGGTCCGGTCGGGACGAGCCGGCGCGGGTGCTGCCCACCTGGACCGATCCGGTGTCGCGGGCCGCGAGCACCCTGGTCGGCGGCCCGTGGGGGCGGCACGGCCTGGTCGGCCGGCAGTGGTTCTGGACGCCGCTGCGGGTCTGCCTGGCGCTGGCCATCGTGGTGCTCGGCCTGTCCTGGGTGTTCAAGTCGCCGTGCCGGGACGGTGCCTGGACGGCCGGCAAGCAGTACACCCACATGTGCTACTCCGACGTGGTCCCGCTGTTCTTCACCGAACACCTCAACACCGGCGCGGTGCCCTACCGGGACCACGCGGTGGAGTATCCGGTGCTCACCGGCGGGTTCATGTTCGTCGCCTCCCGGCTGTCGCGGGCCTACGACGCGCATGCCGGCGGCCTGCTGCCCAGGGTCAACCCGGTGGAGTCCTACTTCGACGTGACCGCGTTGCTGCTGGCCTGCTGCGCGCTGGTCGTGGTCTGGGGGGTGACCCGGCTGTCCGGCCGGCGGCCGTGGGACGCGGCCATGGTCGCCCTGTCGCCGGTGGTGTTGGTGCACGCGTTCACCAACTGGGACCTGTTCGCGGTGGCGCTGTCCACCCTGGCGCTGGTCGCCTGGGGGGCGCGTCGGCCGGTGGTCGCCGGGGTGCTGGTTGGGCTGGGCACCGCGGCCAAGCTCTACCCGCTGCTGTTCTTCGTGCCGTTGCTGTTGCTGTGCTGGCGCACCCGCCGGTGGCGGGAGTTCTGGCTGGCCGTCATCGGCGCGCTGGGCTCGTGGCTGGCGGTCAACGTCCCGGTTGCACTGGCCTATCCCGACTCGTGGTCCCAGTTCTTCCGGTTGAACGAGACTCGGCCGGCCGACCCGGACACGTTGTGGAACGTCCTGCAGTTCGGTACCGGCCGGTCACTGGACGGCAGCCTGGCCGCCGGTGCCTCGCCGGTGGTGCTCAACACCGCGGTGTTCCTCGCCTTCGCCGCCGCCCTGGTCGGGATCGCGGTGCTGACCGTGCGGGCGCGCCGGCAACCCCGGCTGGCCCAGTTGCTGTTCCTGGTGGTGGCCGCGTTCCTGCTCACCAACAAGGTGTGGAGCCCGCAGTACTCGCTGTGGCTGGTGCCGCTGGCAGTGCTGGCCCGGCCGTCCTGGCGGGCCTACCTGGCCTGGCAGGCCACCGAGGTGTTCCTGTGGTTCCCCCGGATGTACTGGTATCTGGGCACGGCGAACAAGGGCGTGGACGAGCAGTGGTTCCTGCTGGCCGTCCTGATCCGGGACACCGCGGTGCTGGTGTACTGCGCGCTGGTGATCCGCGACATCCTGGCGCCGGACCGAGACGTGGTGCGCGCCTCCGGCCCACCTCCCGGGTCGGACGGGGACTGGGCCGAACGCGATCCGGCCGGCGGCGTGTTCGACCCGGCCGACTGGGACCGGGAGGGGTGGGATGGCGAGTCGGCGCCCGCCCCGGAGTTCGCCACCAACCTGGTGCCGGGATCCGCGGCCGGGTCCGCTGTTGGGTCCGCTGTTGGGTCCGACCCGCCGTCCGATCCGCCGTCGGAGTCGGTGTCGGTGCCGTCCGGCCGGGACGGCTGACCGTCCCGCCGCCGCGGGCGGGGCGCCAGCGGGGCGCGCAGGAACACCGCGTAGAGCAGGGCCAGCAGGACCGCCCGGCCCCACACCCCGACGATGGTGGCCTGTTTGGCCAGGCCGAAGTCACCGCCGTCGATCAGGGTCTGGTACCAGTGGAACAGGCCGACGAACAGCGTCGCGTCGGCCGCCATGTAGGCCAGCCACCACCCGGCCCGGATCCGCACCAGCACGAAGAACGGCAGCAGCCACAGCATGTACTGCGGCGAGTGCACCTTGTTGAACAGCAGGAACGCGCACAGCATGGCCGCCGACACCTGCACCCACGGGTAGCCACCCCCGGTCGGGCTCCCCGGCTGCCGCCCGGCCCGCCGGCCCGACCGTGACCGCCACCAGCCGATCGCCAGCGCCAACGCCCAGGCCAGCGCGATCAGGGTGGCGCTGAGGTGGTTGACCGTGCCGGTGTCCAGCCGTGGGAAACCCCAGTACCAGATGGAGTCTGTGGTGACGTCGGTGTCCCGCCCGCTCTGGAACGCGTAGGTGGCCCACCACCCGTCCGGGTTGGCCAGGATGAACGGCAGGTTGACCACCAGGTAGGTACCGGCACTGGCCGCGACCACCCGCGCCGCGCCGCGCCGGTCACCGGCGGCCAGCCGGGACACCGCCAGCGGGAGCACGAACACCGCCGGGTAGAGCTTCAGCGCGGTGCCCACGCCGAGCCAGACCGCGGCCGTGGTGATCCGACCCCGCCACCAGCACCACACCGCGGTCACGAACGCCGCGGTGACCAGCAGGTCCCAGTTCAGGAAGCCGTAGAACACCAGGGCCGGCGCGGCGGCCCAGACCAGCGCCCGCCACCCGGTCATTCGGGCCAGCAGCCACCCGGTGGCCAACCCGAACGGTGCCAGGCAGAGCGCGGAGACGGCCAGGAACTGGCCGTCCTCGTGCGCGGGCA
>DASULA010000474.1:0-3286 GCA_036278435.1 Mycobacteriales bacterium
GCCGCGCGAGGCCAGGGCGATGGATCCGCAGCAGCGGCTGATGCTGGAACTGGTGTGGGAGGCGCTGGAGGACGCGCGGATCGTTCCGGGGGCACTGGCGGCAACCCGCACCGGGGTCTTCGTCGGCGCGATGAACTTCGACTACGCCACCCTGGTGTACCGGCACGGCATCCGGGACATCACCGCGCACACCGCCACCGGGCTGCATCGCAGCATCATCGCCAACCGGGTGTCCTACCTGCTCGGGCTGCACGGCCCCAGCCTGGCCGTGGACACCGGCCAGTCCTCGGGGTTGACCGCCGTGCACGTGGCGTGCGAGAGCCTGCGGCGCGGCGAGACCGCGCTCGCCCTGGTCGGCGGGGTCAACCTTATCTCGGTACCCGAGAGCGGTATTGCCGCGGCCCGGTTCGGCGGGCTGTCGCCCAGCGGCCGGTGCTTCGTCTTCGACGCCCGGGCCGACGGGTACGTGCGCGGCGAGGGCGGTGGCGTGGTCGTGCTCAAACCGCTCGACCGCGCGGTCGGGGACGGCGACCGGATCCACTGCGTGATCCTGGGCAGCGCGGTGAACAACGACGGCGCGACCAACGGGCTCACCGCGCCGGGCGTGGACGGCCAGGTGGACGTGATCCGGATGGCCCAGCGTGCCGCCGGGGTCGACCCGGCCGACGTGCAGTATGTGGAACTGCACGGGACAGGAACCCGGGTTGGCGACCCGATCGAGGCCGCCGCGCTCGGCCGGGTGTTCTCCGCCCGGCGCCGGCCCGGCGAACCGCTGGTCGTGGGTTCGGTGAAGACCAATGTCGGCCACCTCGAAGGCGCTGCCGGGATTGTCGGTCTGCTCAAGGTGGCGATGAGCATCCGGACCGGGCAACTGTCGGCCAGCCTGAACTTCGACACCCCCCATCCGGACATTCCGCTGGACCGGCTGGGGCTGCGGGTCGCACGGGAACTCCAACCGTGGCCCGGTGTACACGCACCGCCGCTGGCCGGGGTCAGCTCGTTCGGCATGGGCGGGACGAACTGCCATGTGGTCGTGGCCGCGCCGCCGCCCCCGGCCGCGGCGGCTCGACCGGCGCCGGCGCCGGGCCCCACCCCACTGCTGCTGTCCGCGCGCAGCGTGGGCGCGCTACGCGGCCAGGCCGCCCGGCTGCGGGCCCACCTCGCCGCCCCTTCCGGTGTTGACCCCGTCGCCGACCAGCCGGGTGACCTGGGCGACGTCGGCCTGTCCCTGGCCACCACGCGCTCGCACTTCGAACACCGCGCCGTGGTGGTCGCCACCGATCCGGACGGGTGCCGGCTCGCGCTGGACGCGCTGGCCGCCGGTGAACCGGCGGCCGGTCTGGTCAGCGGCCGGACCGGCCCGGGTGGGCTGGCGTTCCTGTTCACCGGCCAGGGCAGCCAGCGGCCCGGCATGGGGCGGGCGCTGTACGAGGCGTCCGATGTGTTCGCGGCGGCGTTCGACCAGGTCTGCGCGCTGTTCGACGAGCGGCTGCCGGACATCGTGTACGCCACGCCTGGCAGCGCGCAGGCCACCCTGCTCGACCAGACCGGGCACACGCAGCCGGCGCTGTTCGCCGTGGAGGTGGCGCTGTTCCGGCTGTTTGAGCACTGGGGGGTGACCCCGGACCATCTGCTCGGCCACTCGGTCGGCGAACTGGCCGCCGCCCACGTCGCCGGCGTACTGTCCCTGCCCGACGCAGCCGCGCTGGTGGCCGCGCGTGGCAGCCTGATCCAGGCGCTGCCCGACCGTGGTGCGATGGTCGCGTTGGAGGCCACCGAGGACGAGGCCCGCGCGCTGC
Source organism: Mycobacteriales bacterium (assembly GCA_036278435.1). Taxonomy (GTDB): domain Bacteria; phylum Actinomycetota; class Actinomycetes; order Mycobacteriales; family DASULA01; genus DASULA01. The sequence goes on from DASULA010000474.1 coordinate 1,800, forward strand.
TGGCCGATGCGGGCGGCGGCGTCGACATCGCCGCGGTCAACGGGCCGCGTGCCACCGTGGTGTCCGGAGACACCGCCGCGGTGCTGCGGGTCGCCGAGCGGGCCGCCGGGCAGGGCCGGCGGGCGCGGCGGCTGCGGGTCAGCCACGCGTTCCACTCACCGCACATGGATGGCATGCTCGCGGAGTTCCGCAGGGTGGCCGAGGGCCTGGAGTTCGCGCCGCCGCGCATCCCGATCGTGTCCAACGTGACCGGCCGGCCGGCCGGCACCGAGGAGATCTGCTCGCCGGACTACTGGGTGCGCCACGTGCGCTACCCGGTCCGCTTCCACGACAGCATCCGGTGGCTCGACACCCACGGCACCGGCAGCTACCTCGAACTTGGCCCAGGCGGGGCGCTGAGCGCGCTGGGTCAGGAGTGTCTCGGCCCCGGTGGCGGGGCGTTCGTTCCGGCGCTGCCGGTCACCTCGGACGGGCTGCGCGGAACCCTGACCGCACTCGGCCGGCTGCACGTGCGCGGCGTCGGGGTGGACTGGACCCGGGTGTTCGCCGGTCGCCCCGGCAGGGTGGTGGACCTGCCCGGGTACGCCTTCGACCGGCGGCGTCACTGGCTGGACACCGACGCCCCGAGCGGTGGCGACGCGCCAGCGGCCGAGGAGGTCGGGTGGGCGGGGCGGCTGGCCGGCCTGGCCGAAGCCGAGGCCGACGAACTGCTGGTCGACCTGGTGTGCCAGACCACGGCCGCCGTGCTGGATGCCACGGCACCGGTGCCCACCGACCAGAACTTCCGGGACCTCGGTCTGGACTCGCTGCTCGCGGTCGAGTTGCGCAACCGGCTGAGCGCGGCCACCGGACTGGCGGTGGAGTCCGGTGTGGTGTTCAACCACCCGACCCCTCCGGCGCTGGCCCGTCACCTGCGCAAGTCGCTGCTCGGCACGCCCGCGGCGCCCGCGGCGCCCACGGTGGTCCCGATGGGCACGGCGGGCACGGCGGCGCCCGCGGACGAGCCGGTCGCGATCGTCGCCATCGGGTGCCGTTACCCCGGTGGGGTGTGCGGCCCGGAGGACCTGTGGAACCTGGTCGCATCCGGCTCGGAGGCGATCAGCGGTTTCCCGGCGGATCGTGGTTGGGACCTCGATCGACTGTTCGACTCCGACCCCGACCGGCCAGGCACGTCCTACCTGCGCCAGGGCGGCTTCCTGGCTGGTGCGGACCGCTTCGACCCGGAGTTCTTCGGCATCAGCCCGCGCGAGGCCGCCGCGATGGATCCGCAGCAGCGGCTGCTGCTGGAGGTGGCGTGGGAGACCTTCGAGCGGGCCGGCATCGATCCGACCACGCTGCGCGGCAGCAGCACCGGCGTCTTCGTCGGTGCGATCCCACAGGAGTACGGGCCGAGGCTGCACGAGCCGGCCGGCGGCGCCGACGGGTACCTGCTGACCGGGAACACCACGAGCGTGGCGTCGGGGCGGCTGGCGTACTTCTTCGGGTTC
>DASULA010000475.1:0-2990 GCA_036278435.1 Mycobacteriales bacterium
GCGTCGGTGCACAGCGAGGAGGTCTCGCCGTTCGCCATGCTCTGGAGGCGAGGCCAGGTCTGCGGACCGATCCCGCCATCAACCGAGATGTTCGGATTGAACAGGTGGTTCCAGCAGCGCTGGAAATCGATCGTGGCGGCCCTGGTGTGTGAACCGAAGTCACCGTCGACAGTCAGGAACGGAACGCTGGTGAAGAAGAGCGCGTTGTTCAGGTAGCACTGTGCTTGCTTCACAGAGTCGGAATGAGCGGTTCCGGTGTTGATCGAAATGCTGGGTTCACTCGTGGGTGGCCCGCACTCGATCAGAAAGCCGTCGTCCGGGTGGACCGAGGTGGACGCGTGGGTGGCGGGCGCCTTCGGGGCGGCCATGGCGTTCGTGGTGAAGCCTGTCACCGAGAGCACGGCGAGCCCGGTCGCGACGAGTCCGACAACGATCCGCCGCGGGAAGAACCGTATGACCTTGTGCATCGTTCACCTTCCAGATCACGGAGCAGATAACGTGACGCAGCAGAGTCAAGTAACAACCACCCCTTTCACATGAACTGGGAATCAGCAGACGTGGTGGTCGGAGTCGGCAACCGCGACCGGCCTGCTCCGGATCTGCGGTCCAACGATTCCGTCCACAGGGATCCCGACGCACCGCTGGAACGCCCTCACCCGCTGCCCGCTGCCATTCCGATTGACAGCCGCCGGAACGCCCCTGGTCATGATCGGGAAACGCACCGTGCCTCCCTGCGGCTGTCCCTGATACTGCCGCAATCACCGTGTCGTCAAGCGGTTGCATGCCGGTTGCAGGTGGGCAGCACGCAGCACGCGGTGACCGCGGGTCAGCCCGGAGACGTCCCCGAACCGGCCAGGTCGTTGCGCAACATGGACTGGTGCAGCCGGCGTAGTTCCGGGCCGGGATCCAGGCCGAGTTCGTCACGCAACAGGTCCCGACCGTGCTGGTAGATCTCCAGGGCGTGCACAGCCTGGCCAGAGTGGTACAGCGCCCGCATCAGCGCGGCCCGCATCCGGTCCCGGAACGGATGCACCAGCACCAGGCTCTCCAACTCGGGCACCAGCTCGGCCGCCAGGCCGCGGGCCAGGTCGATCTCGGCCCGCTCCTCAAACATCAGCAGCCGCTGCTCAGTGAACCGCACCCGCTCGGCCTCGATCAGCCCGCCGCCCCGCACGTCGCTGAACGGCTCGCCCCGCCACAGCCCGGCGGCGGCGTGCAGGTACCCGGCCGCGCCGTCAAGGTCGGCGTTGCGCCGGCACTCCCGGGCCCGGGCCATCGCCGCGTCGAACCGTGACGCGTCCAGCTCACCGGGGTACAGCGCCATCTGGTAGCTCGTCGAGTCGAATCCGACCCGTCGATCCGGCCCGAGCACCCGGCGTAGCCGGCAGACGTAGACCTGCAACGTCTTGCGGGCGGTCGGCGGCGGGGTGTGGTGCCACAGCTCGTCGACCAGCGTGTCCACCGAGATCGGCTGGCCCGACCCACAGAGCAGAGCGGCCAGCAGGCAGCGCGTCTTGGCTGGTCCGAGCCGGACCGGAACGTTGTTGTCCAGAACCCGCAACGGACCCAGCACGCCGAACTCCACCGCCACGCCTCCACCCGACACGCACACTCCGCGCTGATCGGAACAATCAACACGAAGGACGTAAGACGCCGCCCAAACGGGCATCTGATCATTGAAGCGGAGGCTGCCAACGTCAACCTGATACACGAACGGCGGGTCGCACCGTGCCGACCTGACGCCGACCTGAAGCCGACCCGGACGGCTCGTGGTGCTGCCGGTGCGAGCCGTGCCGCTGGCTGGCGGGTCAGTCCTCGGCTGGCGCGGCCAGTCGGGCCCGCAGCGCGGTGTCCTTCTGTTCGACCAGGGTCACCAACGACTCCTGGTAGGCCTCCATCCGGGAACGCAGCCGGTCGTCGGCGACGGCGAGCATCCGCACCGCGAGCAGCCCGGCGTTGCGCGCTCCGCCCACCGACACGGTCGCCACCGGCACGCCCGCGGGCATCTGCACGATGGACAGCAGCGAGTCCAGCCCGGACAGGTGCGCCAGCGGCACCGGGACGCCGATCACCGGCAGCGGCGTGGCCGCGGCCACCATCCCGGGCAGGTGGGCCGCGCCACCGGCCCCGGCGACGATCACCCGCAGCCCCCGCCCGGCGGCAGCCACGGCGTAGTCGAGCATCCCGTGCGGAGTGCGGTGCGCCGAGACGACCCGCACCTCGTGCGGCACCTCGAACTCCTCCAGCGCCTTGGCCGCGGTCGACATCACCGGCCAGTCCGAGTCGCTGCCCATGATCACGCCGACCACCGGGCCGCTCACTGTGCCCGCACCGGGTCGTCGCCGTGATGGTGCTGCCCGTCGCGCAGGTACCGGGCCGCCGCGACGGCCCGGCGCCGCACCTCGGCCGGGTCGGAGCCCAACGCGGTCACGTGCCCGACCTTCCGCCCCGGCCGGGGCTCCTTGCCGTACAGGTGCACCTTGACGTCCGGCCAGCGGGCCAGGCAGTGGTGCAGTCGCTCGTCCGGTGAGAGCCCGCCCGGCCGGCCGGCGAGCAGGTTGGCCATGGCCACGGCCGGCGCGGTCATCCCGGTGTCGCCCAGCGGGTAGTCCAGCACGGCCCGCAGGTGCTGTTCGAACTGCGAGGTGCGGGCACCCTCGATGGTCCAGTGCCCGGAGTTGTGCGGGCGCATCGCCAGCTCGTTGACGACCAGGCCGCGGTCGGTCTGAAACAGTTCCACCGCCAGCACCCCCACCACGCCCAGCCGGTCGGCGACCGACAGGGCCAGGGCCTGCGCCTCGGCCTGGGTGTCCGCGGACATCGCCGGGGCCGGGGCCAGCACCTCGACACAGATCCCGTCGTCCTGGACGGTCTGCACCACCGGCCACGCCGCGCCCTGGCCGAACGGCGAGCGGGCCACCACCGCGGCCAGCTCGCGGCGCAGCGGCACCCGTTCCTCCACGATCAGACCAATCCCGGCGGACACCAAC
>DASULA010000476.1:0-14514 GCA_036278435.1 Mycobacteriales bacterium
GTTCCTGGAGAAGCTGATCCTGCCCGGTCTCCCGTCAATGTTCCCGAATGCTTCGGCCGATGACTTCGAGATCGTCAACGACGGCACCCAGATCCGGAACAAGAAGGCGCTGTCGATGGATCCCGTCGACATCGCGGGCATCAACCACACGCCCGACATCGCGCCGAACAACTGCACCGTGGAGCTGAAGTTCACCGAGGTCGTCTTCAAGCTCCAGAAGGTGCACGTCGAATTCTCCCCGGGCATCGACATCTACATGTACTACGAGGGGTACTCCGGCATCGATCTGGTGACCCAGTCCGACGGGAAGAAGGCGCTGAACTACAAGTCGACACGCGACCCGGTGGTCGACCACAGCGTCGACGTGGCGTCGTGGGTGATCTGGACCGAGGTGGCCGCCTCGGTGGCCGCCGCCGTCGTCACCCTGGGCGCCGGCGCCTTCGCCAAGAAGGTCTTGGAGACCGCGACCGCCAAGGTGGTCGCGACGGTCATCGCCTTCCTGGTCAGCGGTCTGGCCGCGAACATCGGCGGCATCCTGCAGGCGATCGCCGCCGGTGAGAAGGACAAGCTCCCGTCGGTCGACCTGGTCATGACCAATGCCACGAACCCGGTCAAGTGGCCTGGCGCGACGGAGTGGACACCCACCGAGGCGTCCCTCAACGGCCCGCTCCAGTTCGGCGGCGACCCCAACTTCACCCACTGAGTCGTCGTGATCCTGTCAAACACACTCGCACACACCGTGCAGGTCCGGCTGCCGCATCTGGTCACCGATGCGGCAGCCGGGCCGCCGGCCCCACCGGAGGCCGTCAGCACCTACGGGTGGGACACCGCGTTCGCCATCAGGCTCCCGGACGTAAACCGGGCCATCGCCCGGTCGGGAGTCTCCCCGACGACCTTCTCCTACACTCCGGCCGACCGGAGCTGCTCACTGGACGGGCGGTTCGGCACCTGGCAGGTACGGCCCGGCGGCGACGGCGCGCTGGTCTACCTGGGAATCCCGGTGGTGAAGGGCTGGCTCGACTGGCAGGGCACCCGGTATCCGATGGACGGCGCACTGGCCACCGTCGAGGTGAAGCTGAACTACCTTCCGCCGGACCCCACCGACGACACCAGTCGCGGCACGCCACACCGCCTGGTGGTGCGCACCGCGGACCCCGCCGGTGAGCCGGTGGCCAGCGTCACCAATCTGGCCCTGCCCGGCGACGGGCCGGGCTTCATCCCACGGGCGCTGATGGCCGGCGGGCTCGAGGAATGGCTGAACGCCAACCTGGCCGAGTTCAGCCACGTGTTCGCGGTGGTCGACCTGAACCGGATCGTGGACCGGGAACAGTTCCGGTGGCTGGCGCCCACGAGCACCAGCTACGCCTACGTGAACGGCGCCGACGAGGAGTCCAGCCACCTCGGCGTGCTCTGCATGACCGGGCACCGTGACCCCGGCGAACTCGCTCCGCAGATATCCAGCCGGGCGATCCCGACCGGCTCACGCTCGGGATTCCTCATCTCCGCCGACCGGCTGTTACAGGACATGATCCGCCCGGCACTGCCGCACGCGTTCCCCGGCGCGACCGACGCCGACTTCGCCATGTCTCCGGACGGCACCGCGGTGGTGAACGTCCGGCCGGTGGCGACCCCGACGGTCGAGCACGCCGGCACCACCTACCAACCCTGGATCGGGCAGCTCCGGATCACCGTCAACACCGCCGAGGTGGTCGTCGACACCGTGACCACGGTCGACCTGGGGCTGGGCACCACGGCGCACGTGAAGAACGTCGCCTACCAGAAGATCCGGCTGGCGACCAGCCCGAACGGCACCCAGACTCTCGTCTGGGAGCCCTCCCGCCCACCGGTCGCCGACCACTGGACCACGATGGATGAGGGAACGTCGATCGCCATCGAGGTTGTCGGGCTGGTCATCGCCGCGGTGCTCACCGTGCTGACCGACGGCGCCGCGCTGGTGGTGGCGCTGATCATCGTCGCCCTGGTGGTCGGGCTGGTCGAGGCGACACCGCAACAGATCGCCGACACCGTCGGGCAACAGGTCAGCGACGCGTCTGTGTCGCTGAGCCTGCTGGTCCTCAACAGCACGGATCCGATCGTCTGGTCCGGCGCACGGGAGTTCCGTCTGGACCAGGTGGGGCTGGACGGGGCGTTGCGACTCGGCGGAACCCCGCAGTTCGCCGAATAGCGCGGTGACCACCAACCCTTACCGTGTCGCCCCCGCTTACCCGTGAGGTTTTCGCGAGAAAACCTCACGGGTAAGCGGTTACATGGTGAGGTTTTCTCGCGAAAACCTCGGTGTCACCGGGCCAGGGCGGGCTCCGCCTCGTGTTCGGGTACCTCCACCCGGTCCGGCACGCGAGCCAGCCGGTGCGGCCACCACATCCACCGGCCGATCTCCAGGTTGAGCGCGGTCACCAGCACCGAGCGCACCACCAGCGTGTCCAGCAGCACGCCCAGCGCAACGGCGAAGCCAATCTCGGCGAACGCCACCAGCGGCAGGGTGGCCAGCACCGCGAACGTGCCGGCCAGCACCAGCCCGGCCGAGGTGATCACCCCGCCGGTCGCGCCCAGGCCGATCAGCGCGCCGGGCCGGGTGCCGCGCCGTTCGGCCTCCTCCCGCACCCGGGTCATCAGGAAGATGTTGTAGTCGATGCCCAGCGCGACCAGGAACACGAACACGAACAGCGGGAACGAGGTGTCCTCACCGGCGAAGCCGAACACGTGGTGGAAGATCTCGGTGCTGACGCCCAGCGCGGCGCCGAAGGACAGCACCACCGTCGCGATCAGCACCAGCGGCGCCACCACGGCGCGCAGCAGCAGGCCGAGGATCACCAGCACCACGAGCAGCACCAGTGGGATGATCAGGTGGCTGTCGTGGCTGGCCGCCCGGCTGGTGTCCAGCACGATCGCGGTCGCCCCGCCGACCTTCGCGTCCGCGCCGGGAATCCGGTGCACCGCGGCCCGCACCCGGTCCACCGTGGCCTGCCCGGCCGCGCTGTCCGGGGCGTCCGCGGACGTGCCCTCCAGCAGGGTGAGGTTGCCCCTGGTCACCGGTTCGGTGGTGTCCACGATCCCGTCCGTGCCGGCCAACGCGGCCCGCACCTGCCCAACCTGCCCGGCGTTGCTGATCACCTCGATCGGCTGGCCCGACCCAGCCGGGAAGTGCCGGGCCAGCACCTGCTCGCCGGCCACCGCGTCGGGTTTGCCGAGCAGCGAGTCGGCGTTGCTCAGGCCGCTGGCCCGCAGGTCGCTCACCCCGGCCGCCAGCCCCACCAGGATCAGCACGGTGGCGATCCACACCACCCGGGGCCGGCGGGCGATGCGCACGCCGGCCCGGGCCCACAGGCCGCGCTGGGTGGGCTCGACCGACCCGTGACTGGGCCGCACCGGCCAGAACACCCACCGCCCCATCACCACCAGCAGCGCCGGCAGCAGGGTCAGCATGGCCAGCAGACCGACACCCACGCCGATCGCGGCCACCGGGCCCAGCCCGCGGGTGGAGTTCAGCTCGGCCACCAGCAGGCACAGCATGCCCACCGCGACGGTGGCCGCGCTGGCCAGGATCGCCGGTCCGGCCCGGCGCAGGGCCAGCGCCATGGCCTCGTGCCGGTCGGCGTGACGGCGCAGTTCCTCACGGTAGCGGGCCACCAGCAGCAGGGCGTAGTCGGTGCCGGCGCCGAACACCAGCACGGTCAGGATGCCCGCGCTCTGCGCGTTGACGGTCAACCCGGAGTGGGTGGCCAGCAGGTAGATCAGCCCCTGCGCGGCGAGCAGCGCCCCGCCGGCGGACAGCACCGGGAACAGCCACAGCACCGGGCTGCGGTAGGTGAGCAGCAGCATCACGATGACCACACCCAGCGCGGCGTAGAGCAGTGTGCCGTCGATGCCCTTGAACGCGTCGGCCGAGGCGGCGGCATAGCCGCCCGGCCCGGTGATGTGGACGCTCAGCCCGTCACCGCCCCCGGCGATGCCGTGCAGTTGGTCCACCACGCCGCCGATCTGGTCCCAACCGTTCTTGCCCACCGTGATCGGCACCACCACCTGCAACGCCTGGTGGTCGGCGGACGGGATCGGGCCGGCGACCCTGCCGGTGACCCCGTCCACGGCGGCGAACCGTCGGATGTCCTGGCCCACCGCGTTCCGGTCGGCCGGGGTGATGCCCGACGTCCGCTCGTAGACGACCAGCGCCGGCACCATGTTGTCCGGCTGGAACCTCTTCTCCAGGTTGATGACCGCGGTCGACTCGGCGCTGCCTGGCAGCCAGGTCGACGCGTCGTTGTTCTCCGCACCGGTCAGCTTCCCGGCCATCGGCCCGGCCACGGCCAGCGCCGCCACCCACAGGGCCAGCACCAGCCACTTGCTCCGGCGTCCGCAGGCGAACGCGAACACCCGCCCTACCCGATCCATGACATCCCCGATTCAGACATGCATCAACGATAGATCGGAGCTTCAACCCAATTCATGCCATCGTGACCCTCGCCACGGCCGCCACCTGAGAGCGTCCTCAGGTTCGCCGACGGCCGCCGGGTCAGGACAGAACGCGCTGGGCCGGGTCGGGGCTGGCCGGCTCCCGGTCCAGGTGCGGCTCGGGGTCGGGACCGGCCACGTCGGTGAACCGCGCGGCCAGGTGCCGGGCGCTGCCCCAGATTCCCCGGCGGAACAGCAGCACTACCAGGATGAAGATGGCGCCGGTGACCAGTCCGACCTGGTCGAACCCGGAGGTGGACAGGAAGTCCTCCAGCCGCACCACGATGGCCGCGCCGACCAGGCTGCCCCACAGCGTCCCGATGCCGCCCAGCACGGTGATCACCACGGCCTGTCCGGAGGTGCTCCAGTGCACCTCCTGCAACGAGGCGAAACCCTGGTTCACCGCGTGCAGGCCGCCGGCCAACCCGGCCAGGAACGCCGAGGCGACGAACGCGCCCAGCTTGTACCGGCCGACCGGGTAGCCCAGCGAGCGGGTGCGCGGCGCGTTGTCCCGGACGGCGACCAGGACCCGCCCGAACGGCGAGTGCACCAGCCGCCAGGCGGCGAACAACCCCAGCGCGACCACCGGCAGTGCGGCGTAGTAGTAGTAGAACGAGTTGGACAGGTCCACCCCGGGCAGGGCGCGCGGGATGCCCTGCAACCCGTTCTCCCCGCCGGTCACCGTGCGCCACTGGTTGGCCACGAAGTACACCATCTGGGCGAAGGCCAGGGTGACCATGGCGAAGTAGATCCCGGTGCGCCGCACCGACAGGTACCCGATCGGCACCGCCAGCAGGGCCGAGGCCACCGCCCCGCCGAGCACCGCGAGGTAGAACGGCAGCCCGCTGTGGATCGCGATCAGCCCGGTGGTGTACGTGGCGGTGCCCCAGAACGCGGCGTGCCCGAACGACAGCAGCCCGGTGTAGCCGAGGAGCAGGTCCAGCGCGACCGCGAACAGCCCCCAGCACAGGATGTCGGTGGCCACCGGCGGGTAGAGCGTCCACGGCAGCGCCAGCGCGACCAGCGAGAAGATCCCGAGCAGTCCGTAGCGGACCAAGCCGCCACGGCGGTCCAGCGCGGTGAGCATGGCGCGAATCACGTCTGGGTCTCCTTGCCGAACAGTCCGGCCGGACGCAGCAGCAGGACCAGCGCCATGAGCAGGAACACCGAGATCTCCGACAGCGCCGGGGCGTAGAGGTTGCCCAGCGCCTGCACCAGGCCGACCGCGAAACCGGCCAGCACCGAGCCGAACACCGAGCCCAGCCCGCCGATCACCACCACCGCGAACAGCACGATGACCAGGTCGGCGCCCATGTCGGAGGTGACCGCCCGCATCGGCGCGGCCAGCACCCCGGACAGCCCGGCCAGCCCGGCGCCGAACCCGAACACCGGCGTCACCCACCGGGACACGTCGATGCCCAGCGCCCGGGTCAGGTCCGGGCGCTCGGTGGCCGCCCGGATGATCCGGCCCACCCGGGTGCGGGCGATCAGCAGCCACACCAGCACGCACGCGGCCACCGAAAAGCACAGCACGAACACCTGGTAGGTGGGGTAGCTGAACAGCCCCAGGTCCACCGTGCCGGTGAGCGGGGCCCGGTCGTAGGGCTGGGACTGCACGCCGTAGCGCATCCGGACCAGGTCCTGCACCACCAGGGCCAGCCCGAAGGTGAGCAGGAAGTTGTACAGCGGGTCCAGCGGCACCAGCCGGCGGATCACCACCCGCTCGGTCACCATCCCGGCCACCGCGAGCACCACCGGCGCGATCACCAGCGCGGCCCAGAACCCCAGCCCGGAGCCGGCCAGCACGACCGCGCCGAAGGCGCCCAGCATGTACAGCGCGCCGTGGGCGAAGTTCACCACCCGCAGCATCCCGAAGATCACCGCGAGCCCGAGCGCGAGCAGGGCGTAGAAACCGCCGCTCACCAGGCCGTTGAACATCTGCTGGAGGAACGCGGTCAACGGTGCTCCCGTCCCCGGCGCGACGCCCCGCCCCGCCCAGCCCGTCGGGGCCGGTCAGGGCCGGACGAGCGGGGCGCCCCGGTCATCAGTAGGTCAGCTCGGATCGGTGGTCAGCCCGGATCGGTGGTCAGTTCAGGTGGCAGTCGGTGGCCGGCGGTTCGAACGCCTGCTGGGCCGGGATGGTGGACACCAGCGTGGTGTAGTCGGCCGGTTCGGAGGCCTCGGCCGGGTTCTTGACCCGGACCAGGTAGGAGTCGTGCACCACCCGGTGGTCCTGGCTGCGGATCTGGGCGTTCCGGGCGAAGAAGTCGTCGAACTTCAGCCCGGACAGCGCGGCCGAGACCGTGTCGGCGTTGTCCGTGCCGGCCTTCTGCACCGCCTCCAGGTAGTGCGTGGCGGCCGAGTAGTCCGCCGCCTGGTCGAAGTTGGGCCGCTCGCCGGTACGCGTCAGGAACCGGTCCGCCCAGGCCCGGGCGCGGTCGTCGAGGTTCCAGAACCAGGCCGTGGTGAACATGGTGCCGACCAGTTTGGACGGTCCGATCGACTTGATGTCGTTGTCGAACATCAGACCGACCGCCGGCTTGATGCCCTTGCTTGCCAGGTGGAACTGGTTGAACTGCTTGGCCACGTTGACCAGGTCGCCGCCGGCCTGCATGATCCCGATCACGTCCGGCTTCGGCTTGAGCGTGGGCGCCTTGAGCAGGAACGTGGAGAAGTTGTCGTTGGGGAACGGAGTCGGGTCGGAGGCCACCACGGTGCCCCCGGCGGCCTTCACCGCGGCGGAGAACTTGGCCTGCATGTCCTGCCCGAACGCGTAGTCCGGGTAGATGATGTACCAGGTCTTCCCGCCCTGTTTGGTCACCGTGGTGCCGGTGCCGTTGGCGAGCATGTAGGTGTCATAGGCCCAGCCGAAGGTGTACTTGTTGCAGTTTGCGCCGGTCAGCGCGGTGGTCGCGGCGCCGGTGTTGAGGTAGATCTTCTTCTCCTGCTTGGCCACGTCGGCGACCGCGAGTGCGGCCGAGGAGGTGGGCACGTCGATGATCGCGTCCACACCCTTGCGCTCGTACATCTGGCGGGCCTGGGTGTTGGCGACCTCCGGCTTGTTCTGGTGGTCCGCGGAGACCACCTCGATGTCGGAGCTGACGGCATTGGAGCCGTGCTTCTTCTTGAAGTCGTCCACGGCCATCTGCACCGCCTCGATCGACTTCTTCCCGGCGATGTCCGAGTAGACCCCGGACAGGTCGGTCAGCACCCCGAGCACGATCTTGTTGTTGGTGACCTTCCCGCCCCCCGAGGAGGGTCCACCCCCGCCGCACCCGGCCAGCAGCACTCCGGTCAGGACGGTGGCCGAGGCGACCCGGAATCTGTTGTGCATTGCTGTCCTCCTGTTGTCCCGCGGGCTGACGGGTCAGATGCCGGTTCAGATACCGAGGTGTTGGAGCAGTTCGTGTTCCCGCTCGCGCACCTGGGTGCTGTTCAGGGACTCCACCACCCGTCCCTGGGCGAGCAGGTAGTGCCGGTGCGCGACCGTGGTGGCGAAGTGCAGGTTCTGTTCGATCAGCAGCACCGCCACTCCCTGGGCGGTGGCCTCGCGCAGGATGTCGCGGATCTGGCTGACCACCACCGGTGCGAGTCCCTCGGTGGGTTCGTCGCAGAGCAGCACGCGGGCGCCCATGTGCAGCACCCGGGCCATGGCGAGCATCTGCTGCTCGCCGCCGGACAGGGTGCTGGCCGCGGTCCGGCGGCGCTCGGCGAGCACCGGGAACGTCGCGTACACCCGCTCGATCGACCACCGGTCCGGTCCCACCACCGGGGGCAGGGCCAGGTTCTCCTCCACCGTCAGGGTCGCGTAGATGCCGCGGTCGTCGGGCACGTAGCCCAGGCCCAGCCGGGCCCGCCGGTGCGCCGGCAGCCCGGTGATGTCCCGGCCGGCGAAGCTCACCCGGCCGGTCATCGCCGAGTGCAGGCCCATCAGGCAGCGCAGCAGCGTGGTCTTGCCGGCGCCGTTGCGGCCGACCAGGGTCACCGCCTCGCCCTGGCCGACCCGCAGCGACACCTCGGTCAGCACCCGGGCCTCGCCGTAGCTGGCGCTCAGCCGGTCCACCTCAAGCATGGGCGTCTCCCAGGTAGGCGGCGACCACCCGCGGGTCGGTCCGGATCCGCTCGTAGCCGCCCTCGGCCAGCACCGTGCCGCGTTGCAGCACGGTGACCTGGTCGGCCAGCGACCCGACCACGGTCATGTTGTGCTCGACCATCACCACGGTCCGCCCGGTGCGGACCTGCCGGATCAGGTCCACCGTGCGGGCGATGTCCTCCACCCCCATGCCGGCGGTCGGCTCGTCCAGCAGCAACAGGCTGGGCGACAGGGCCAGCGCCAGCGCGAGTTCCAGGGCCCGTTTCTGCCCGTAGGGCAGGCTGGCCGCCGGCCGTTTGGCCAGAGTGGACAGTCCGGCCTCGGCCAGCAGTTGCAGGGCGCGGTCTGTGAACCTGGCCAGCATCCGGTCGGAGCGCCAGAACTTCCGACCCATGTCGGTGCGGGCCTGCAACGCCAGCTCGACGTGTTCGAGCAGGGACAGTTGCGGGAACAGGTTGGTGACCTGGAACGACCGGGCCACCCCCAGGGCCGCGATCCGCTCCGGTGGCAGGCCGGTGATGTCCCGGCCGGCCAGCAGGATCCGGCCGGAGGTCGGCTTGAGGAAGCCGGTGAGCAGGTTGAACAGGGTGGTCTTGCCGGCGCCGTTCGGGCCGACCAGCGCGTGCACACTGCCCTCGGCCACCCGCAGGTCGACACCCTGCACCGCCCGGAAGCCCTGGAACTCCTTGGTCAGGGCCCTGGTCTCCAGCACCGTCTCCACAACGGTCGGATCGGGCATGAACCCTCCGTGGCAGCGCTGCGGGCTCGGCCCGCCGGATGGGCGGGCTCACCCCGCGTCGCGCAGGTTAGAGAGTGCATCGTGCCCGGAACTACGGATATATCCTCCATAATCGGTCCACCAATGTGGGGGTATTACACGTTGGCCGCGCGCGCACAGCGGCCATACTCGGGCTCGGAGGGCGTGCGACGACGCGCCGGGCGCTGCACTGGTTGAGGCGCCTCTTGTATTGCTTCTACACATTCGTGTCTCTGTGACGTACTTTCGCGCCACCTGTGTCGATGCATCCGAACGCGGAGAGGTGGGTCATGGCGGTCGACGAGCCCAACCCACACGGCGGCGCGGACGGCGATCTGGCTCTGGCCGCGACCCTGCTGGGCCTGCTCGCCCGGGAGGCGCCCGAGGCGGAGTACCGGGCGCTGGTCCGCTCCGGCGCGCCGGCGCACCGGATCCGGATGGGACGCCTGGTGGAACGGGCGCTGCGGGTCCGCCGCACCCTGGAGGACCGCACCCGGCGAGAGGCCGAGCTGGTCGCGCTGTACGAGACGGCCGGCGACCTGTCCTCGCAGCGGGACTCCGAGACCGTGCTGCGCGCGATCGTGCGGCGGGCCCGGGACCTGCTCGACACCGACGCGGCCTACCTCATGGTCAACGACGAGGCGCGCGGCGACACCCGGATGCGGGTGACCGAGGGCATCCACACCGACGCGTTCAAGGCCACCCGGCTGGACCTGGGCGCCGGCCTGGGTGGGCTGGTGGCCAAGACCAACCGGCCCTACGCCACCGCGAACTACTTCGCCGACGGGCGGTTCCGGCACACCGTGGACGACACCGTGCGCGGCGAGGGCCTGGTCGCCATCCAGGGCGTGCCGCTGAACCGCGGCGACCGGGTCATCGGGGTGCTGTTCGTGGCCAACCGGCGGGCCCGGCCGTTCAGCGCCGACGAGGTGGCCCTGCTCATCTCGCTGGCCAACCACGCGGCGATCGCGATCGAGAACGCGGCGCTGTTCGCAGACGTCCGCCGGGCGGTGGCCGAACTCACCCAGGCGAACCGGGTGATCGGCGAGCACAGCGAGTCGGCCGAACGGGCCACCGCCCTGCACGAGCGTTTGCTCAACATCCTGCTGGCCGGCGGCGGCCTGCCCGACGTGGCCCAGGCGCTGGCCGGGCTGCTGGCCGGCAGCCTGCTGGTGCTGGACCGCGCCGGCCGGGTGACCGCGGGCGTGGGCGACGACGAGTTCGTGGTGCGGACCCGCGCCCGAAAGGTGCTGCCGCCGGGCTGCCCGGCGGCCCGCGCGGTGAGCCTGGCCTACTCACCGGGCACCGAGGCCCGGCGCAGCCGCCAGGTGACGGTCGAGGGGATCACCCGGCCGGTGTGCATCACCCCGATCGTGGCCGGTTCGGAAGTGCTCGGGGTGGTGCTGCTGGTCGGCGAACGGATCGAACCCGCCGACGTGCTGGCGTTGGAACGGGCCGCCCTGGTGATGGCCTTGACGCTGCTCAACGAGCGGTCGCTGGTCGAGGCCGAGCACCGGATGCGCGGCGAGCTGCTCGACGACCTGCTGACCACGCCGCACCGGGACTCGGCCGGGTTGCGCCGGCGGGCGCTGCTGATGGGCGTGGACATCGACCGGGGCAACGCGGTGCTGGTGGCCCGCCCACGCGACATCGACCGCCGCCGGGTGGCCGCCACCGAGGCGGCGGCGGTCGCGGTCGAGCACGCCGGCCTGTCCGGCGACCACGGCGGCAACATCGTGCTGCTGCTGCCGGCGCCGGCGGATCTGGGTAGCACCGCCCGGTCGATCGCGTCCCGGCTTTCCCAGGCGACCGGCAGCCCGGTCACCGTGGGCGCCAGCCGTTCACCGGGGCCGGACCCCGGCGGCCTGGCCCAGGCGCACCGGGACGCGGCCCGCTGCCTGGAGGTGCTGCTGACCCTGGACCGGGACGGAGAGGCGGCCAGCTTCGCCGAACTGGGCATCTACGGCGTGCTGCTGTCCGGCTCGGACCGCGCCGAGTACGAACGGTTCGTCCGCCGGGTCATCGGACCGGTACTCGACTACGACGAACAGCGCGGCAGCGAGCTGACCGACACCCTGTTCACCTACTTCCAGTGCGACACCAACCTGCGCCGCACCTCAGCGGCGATGTACCTGCACGTCAACACCCTCTACCAGCGGCTGGACCGGATCGACCAGCTACTCGGCCAGCGCTGGCGCCACGGCGACGACGCCCTACAGGTCCACCTCGCGGTCAAGCTACACAGCATCCTGTCCCAACCAGAACGCACCTCGCCCCAACCCTGACGGGCCTGCCAGTGTCGCTGCGGGACGTATGTCCCTGCGCAGCGAGTCCCGCCCGCGCGCTGGGAGGTAATCGCGGCGGTGCGCAACCGCGCTGTCGGACCTCTACCGTAGGTTGTGCGGGCGCGGTTGAGTGATCGTCGCTCGCTTGCAACCCGGAGGTCAACGTATGAGCCAGCCGCTGCTGCCGTTGGAGGTACCCACCGCGCCGCGCGGTGGCAACTCGACAACCTTCATCGACAACATGCGGCTACCTGTCCACCGCTGGTTCCGCTACAGCGCCGGGTTCTCAGCGCAGTGGGCTCAGTCAGTCATCAATGAGACTGGCGCGGAGCACGTGCTCGATCCGTTCGGCGGCTCAGGCACGACTGTCCTCGCCGCTGAGGAAGCCGGAGTCGCCGGCTTCAGCGTTGATGTGCATCCGTTCGTAACGCGCATCGCCAAGGCTAAGCTGGCGTGGCGCGCCGATCCGGGCGTGCTGATTTCGCGCGCCGACGCTGTTCGCCTTGACGCTGGGGCGAAACGAGACGTTGTCGAACCGGCCTCACCGCTGATCGCCAAGTGCTTCCCCCACCGGGATGCGCTGCTCGACCTGGTTCGTCTGCGCGACGCGATCGAGCACCTGCGGATAGGCGACGAGTACGATGAGCTGCTGTGGTTGGCCTTCGTGAGCATCATCCGGGCGTGTTCGCCAGCAGGCACAGCCCAATGGCAGTACGTCCTGCCGAACAAGACTAAGAGCCGGGTCGCGGAGCCGCTTTCGGCCTTCGAAGCTCGCATCGGGCTCTTCGCCCAGGACATGTGGGCGATGCGATCACATCGTTCGGCTCCCCACGGCGAGGTAGCTGAAGCGGATGCTCGGACGCTCGACGGTGTTCCCGACGGTTGGGCCGACCTGATCCTCACGTCACCGCCTTACGCCAACAACTTCGACTACGCCGACGCGACCAGGTTGGAACAGTCCTTCCTCGGCGAAGTCAACGGCTGGGGCGACCTCAGACCGCTTCGGAAGAAGTTGATGAAGTCGGCGACGCAGCACATGGGGGGGTGGGACCCGGCCGAGGCGCTGGATTCACCGCTGCTGGAGCCGATCCGGTCGGAGCTTCTGCCGGTGTTCGAGGAACTCTCGACGATCAAGCGCGTGAAGGCCGGCAACAAGGCTTACGATCTGATGATCGCCGGATATTTCCTCGACTCGGCGCGGATCTGGCGGGCCCTCCGTCGCGCCAGTGCGCGGGGCGTCCAGGTCTGCTATGTGGTCGGCGACTCGGCCCCCTACGGAGTGCACGTACCAGTCGAGAAGTGGCTTGGGGAACTCGCGCTGAGCGCGGGATTCACGTCGTGGCGGTTCGAGAAGGTGCGAGACCGCAACACCAAGTGGAAGAACCGCAAGCACGATCATCCTCTGCATGAGGGCCGAATCTGGATAGCGGGCTGAGGCCATGGCAACCGCACCCGGACACCTGCTCGGACAGATTATCGGGAACGTCATGGAGGAAGCGCTGAAGCCTGTCCTCCAGGATGTGGCCGACCGCCACGGTATGTACCTCGACAGCAAGGGGCCACGTCCTGGTGTGCGCCCCGGGGCGCTGGTGAAATGGACTGACGACCTCGGCAACAGCCACGACCTCGACTTCGTGCTGGAGCGTGGCGGATCGGCGCGCAAGGCAGGCAACCCTGCCGCCTTCGTCGAAGCGGCGTGGCGGCGCTACACGAAGCACTCCAAGGCGAAGGCGCAGGAGATTCAGGGTGCGGTGTTACCGGTTCTGGCCAGGTGGAACAATGTCAAGCCCACGCCTGCTGCCGTCGTGGCCGGACAGTGGACAGCACCGTCCCTCCAGCAGATGCGGTCGAGCGGGTTCGTTGTCCTACATCTCGACTTCGCGACCACGACGGGAGTCTTCCGTCAACACCGCGTCGATATCGAGGGTCTGGGTGAGGGCACGCTGGACGCATTCTGGCAGCAGCAGTGCGACGCCTACATGAACAAGAGTGATGCGGGGAAGCGCGATCTTCCCATCGCGCTTCGCAGGGCACACGCATCCGAGTTTCAGACCTTCGTCGTCGAACTGGAGCGGCGGGCTGTGCGGACCATCGACTACGTCGTCGTCACGCCGCTGCACGGGAACCGGAACCAGTACGCCTCCGTGGACAATGCGATCCAAGCCGTCGAGGCGTACTCGTGCGGTGTGGAAACGGCTCCGTTCATCCGGTTCGAGATCCGCATCGCGTACACCAACGGCGACGCTATCCACGCGACCTTCGGGTCGTCCGTCGACGCGGTGGACTTCCTCAACACGTTCGTCTGATAAACGGGCCGTCACCGAGGCGACACCGACCCGCGCCGCACCTCGGCGGCGATGTACCTGCACGTCAACACCCTCTACCAGCGGCTGGATCGGATCGACCAGGTACTCGGCCAGCGCTGGCGCCACGGCGACGACGCCCTACAGGTCCACCTCGCGGTCAAACTCCACAGCATCCTGTCCCAACCCGAACCCACCTGGCCCCAACCCTGACCGGACCACGCCACCACCAGACCCGCCACAGGATCCAGTAGCGCCTGAACAGCGAATCACTGCAAATCACCGACCGCCCCAGCTCGCTTGGGTTTCACCCGCCACGGTTGACTCCGATCGCCTCAGTAACCACCGGGACGTGCCAGCGCTGCCGCAAGGATCGTCAGGATCTGGGTGGTTCCGCGGTGAAGAAGCCCAGCGACCTCGGCGAACCAGTCGGGTTGGTGATAGGGGTCGGGAATGTCGGCTCCCGCCAGTCCTGGCACGTAGTCGCCAAATCGCAGCAGACCTTCGGCACGGTGATGTAGCAGGTGCGCCGCGGGTGCGACGAGACCTTCTGCCATCACCATGATGACCGCCGTGGCGTCTACCGGGCAGAGCCGGCGCGATCGGCCG